>CAZUMX010000078.1:0-1628 GCA_964622275.1 uncultured Candidatus Saccharibacteria bacterium | reverse complement strand
GAAAATCTTATTGCGTATTTTGAAGGACGCACGCCGCCCAATCAGGTACAATAAGGGAGTTCATTTATTAACAATCGTTCTTTACATTATGGTCGTTCAGCCACCACAATCACGCACGTTCGGAGTATTCCTGAGCCTCTTGTCCATTATGTGGACAGTGTTTGCTTCGCGATGGAAAAAATTCCTCTTTGTTGGACTGATTTACCTTTGGTGTATTGTCCTTGCGCGCATTGCTTTTGTTGTATGGGTGCAATCAACACCTCTTCCGCTTGGGTACCACACATCTCTTTCTGTGTCTCCTCACATGCTTGTGGGGTTATTGGGATATATTCTCTTCCAGTTGTGGTATGTGGGGATGCTATACTCGGTCGCACTAAAGAAAGAAGGGGTACTTCTTGATCGGATTCAAGCAGGAATCGAACATTTGCCGGCATTGCTAGGCATTAAGATCCTTTCTGCTGTTCTTATGGTGATTGTTCTGATGCCTGTTGTTGTGACTGCGTTTTTGACCAGCAACATTCTCGTGTTTGTGGTATTTGGGCCGTTGTTCATCATGGCAGCTGCGGTCCTACTCTTTATGTTGTCTCTCTCTATTCCAGCGTATTTTCACGGCATCTCGTGGAATCAATCATTACTCCGTAGTCTCGAAATGAGTTCCCAGCATTTTTTTGACCTCCTGAAGCTCTGGGTTTGTTTTTTTCTCTCCGTTGTGATCTTCATGTCTCTCCTCAATCAGTCTCCTTTTGTGGTTGTGGCTGCAATGCTCGGAATAGTCTCCCCACTCCAAGTTCTTTTTAGTATTGCGCTCTATCGCAGATACGCACTCTCGCCCGAGACTTTTTTGCCAGCTGAACCACAGGAAGTCGTGCATGTAGAAGTTGTCAGTGTTGCTCCTAAGACTGCTGCGACAAAGAAGCCCTCTGTAAAGTCTCCAACACGCCGTATTCGCCGTACCCACAAGACAATTGAAGGGGAGGCTTGATTCCCAAAGAAATGTTTGTTAGTATAGCGCGACATTCGTTATGATCACGCTTGAGACACACACACGACAAAAAGGGCATCTTGGGGCACTTCGAAAAAAAGGCCTTATTCCAGCCATTTATTATGGTCCAGGGAAACCATCCACAATGATTTCAGTGCCACTGAATCAATTTGCCAAGGTGTTTGAACACGCAGGAGAGTCTACGGTGATCTCTCTTAAGACCGCAGATGGATCTGTGGACGCTCTTATCCATGATGTTACTCATGATCCTGTTACTGGCGTCCCAACACACATTGATTTCTACCTCGTTTCAAAGGACCGAAAGATCCAAGTGAGCGTCCCACTTGAATTTACTGGGGCAGCTCCTGCTGAGCGTATTGGAGGTGCTGTCAATAAAGCAATGCACGAAGTCCGAGTGGAAGCGCTTCCATCCCAACTTCCATCTCACATTGTGGTTGATCTTTCGCTGTTGACTGACCTTCACTCGCACATCAGTATTAAAGACCTCGCTCTTCCTGAAGGAGTGAAGATTATCGGAAATGAAAACGATACAGTCGTTGGTGTGACTGCACAGCACGAAGAAAAAGAAGAAGCTGCGGTTGCCACGGACCTCTCGGCTATTGAGGTTGAAAAGAAAGGAAAGACC
>CAZUMX010000077.1:804-1752 GCA_964622275.1 uncultured Candidatus Saccharibacteria bacterium | reverse complement strand
CTTTACACTCTGCTACAAACTGTTCCGCCTCGGCACCAGTTGGAAATGTCATATATGCAAGTGCGCCATCACAGACAGCATTGATATCAAGTTTCCCAACCATTGGTGCTGGCGTTGGGACGATATTATCTTGGTGCATCCCCCCAGCGATCGTTCCTGCAATGAGTGCCCCAAAGATTGCAGCAAAAATTCCGACGATAATCATAATTGGGATAGAGACGATCAAAGATGCGACCATGTTATATCCATACACCGCAAATGCGCGCTTAAGGAAGGAGTCACTATTGAGCCAACCCTTATAACTATGAGTATCTCCGTGCTGGATGACTTGCGGGGTAGAGACCGACGTGTTTGAGGACTGTTGTTCATTCATAATACTAGATTATCTAACGAGTAAGAATGCTACCGAACAGTATACCAAAAGGATTTCCACTCACATAGGAGGGGTGAAATATGTATTTATCGAGACGCAAGAGGAACATACAGTTCACAAAATTCACACTCTTCCTTTGCGCAACGCTTGCCCCAAAAACTCAGATCGTAGATCGTTTGCGAAGCATGTTGGGCATCGGCTTGAAGTTTTTTGACATCTTCATCAGAAATATCAAATGCCTCGCGAACAAACTTTCCACTCTCTGTTGGCTCGACGAACTCGATCACCCCCTCATCCATAATCTTTTCGTGATCAAAGAGCGTAATAAGAAGTTTATAAAAGGTCAGCTGACGAAGATAGCTTTGGTCAGAATCTTTTGTCTTCCCCATCAAGGCATTTCGGCTCTTGGGCTTTCCTGTTTTGTAGTCTGTAACACGCACGTGCCCTCCATCCAAAATCTCAAGCTTATCAATGGTCCCACGGATAAGTATGTCGATTTGCCCTTTTTCTCCTGTAATAGAAAACGCAGCACCAGAGAGCGTATACTGATTTTTTATAGATCGCAGCCAACGCCC
>CAZUMX010000077.1:0-794 GCA_964622275.1 uncultured Candidatus Saccharibacteria bacterium | reverse complement strand
GTACCTTTTTCTCGGAGCTCCTCATCATCCACACGCGAAAGTGGCTGTCGCTCAAGCGACCAGAGGAAACGTTTGACGAGCCCATCTGGCCCAATATCGTTCCCATCTTTCCATGCATCAAAAAATGTCCGCAATGCAGCATCAATAGCAGAACCATAAGAGAGAAACTTGCTTCGAGCTGAGGGAACACGCAACAGCGTTCGATGCACGTACTGCCAAGGACACTCAAGAAAATTGTTGAGTCCAGTAACAGAAAGACCCTGTTCGAGGAATCTCGTACGGATGTAGTCTCGATCAAGAATCCGTGGTTCTAAATACACACGCTCGTCATATCGATCTTTTCGTGAGGACGAAATACTGGGTGCATCATGCCTCAAAAGCACAGGATCAATATCGGCAATAAACCGAGATGGGATACTGGGTTTTCCACTCTGGTCTGCCTCAGGGACGGTAATGGTCAGTGAATGTTTTGCACGGGTTAAAGCAACATAAAACAAGCGACGCTCATCATTATCATCCTGTGCGTCTTCAAGAGGACTTGGAATAAAATGTGTCCGAAAAGAAGTCCGGCGAGTTCGTCCCTCCCACGCGCGTTCGGTCGCATTCAAAATATAGACATGCCGGAACTCCAACCCCTTTGCCTTATGTGCACTCATCAATCTGACACCAGGCCGTTCTTCGCTCGCAGTGGTTTCCAGCCCCTTATGGTGAGCACGAAGCACATCGAGATGCTGCAGAAACTTCTCAATAGTGAAGTCACTATCACGTTCAGCGAGTGACTGAAGTTCATCATA
>CAZUMX010000076.1:0-1809 GCA_964622275.1 uncultured Candidatus Saccharibacteria bacterium | reverse complement strand
AAAAAAAACGATGCAGTCTTTTCTGAATCATCAAAATTGTTTCCTTATTTGTATTATTCTCAAGTGCTTGAAATAATCCGTTTCTGATACCCTGCATTCCCATTTTTGCATAGGAAGTCTCAGAAATAAGTTGAGCGGAATCAAAAAGAATTTCTCTGATGTCCTCAGACATGAAGCGGACTGGTATCTTTTTTTTATCTGCCACATAGTGAGCTGTTTGCTTTGCCCGCAGAGAAGGACTGTGAAATACTGCTTGATAGTCGGGAAGCAATGAATCAAATGGCACCAACGAATCTAAGAGCGCGAGATCCACTGGTGGATCAACCGTCTGTAAAGAGAGAGCGCTTAAATCAGATAAACTCAGTGAGTCATAATTGTCAAACGGAGGTAAAAGCTTACCGTGTCGCAGAAAAGTTATGTTCATACCCTTATTGTGTTCTAGTTACCTTTTTCATTGAAGGGTCAAAAATAACAAACTCACCAGTTTTAAGAGCGTTTGCTTTTATACCACCGAGTGCACCTCGACCAAGCTCACGTGCTCGCTGTGCACCATGAGAAACGATACCAGCATTTTCTATAATCAACGCGTCAGCCTGCACAATGAGTGGATCGTGGCTAAGATTCATTTGAGAGGCCACCAAAACAATGGGAAGCGCCTGTTCTTTGTAAAATCTGAGAACTTCTCTTGCGGCTTCAACTGTTTCAAAATCTTCAATGTTCACGATAACTGCTCTTTCCAGGAGCATACCCTGCGCGAGTAACTTTCCAAAAAGCTCAAGGAAGCTCAGTGGATCGACTTCGCTTTCGCCCAATGTTGCTAAGTCTGACTCACAAATGACTGGTGGCAGATGAAGAGTAGGCGTCACGCGGAACCGTTCTTCGCGCTCTTTGATTTTTGCTTTAAAATCTACTCCTTCAGCAACGAGAGCTCCAATTTCCCTGGGGTACAAAGAAAAGATAGCGCCAGCTTCAAGCCCAAAGCGTTGCTCAAGCTCTACCAACATATCTCTGAGGAGAGAGTACTCTTTGACAAACTGGTATTTAACTGTTTCTCGCAAGGCCATATAGGTTTGAGAGGCTTGCATCACTTGCTGAAACTCAGCAACCGCTTCAGGTGCCACCGCCCCTATGAGACGAGTTTCTTCAGCCAATCGTTTTTCTTTTTGGCTAGCAAACTCTCCCCCGTATGCCTCTCTTGATGCATAAATTGATTCTACATACTGGCGAAGAGCGTCTTCAGAATCTTTGAGACGCGGATGTCGTATTTCCAACATCTCTCCGGTGCTGTAGTGTCCCACCACTTTTTTCCCAATAGATACTGCTTCTACCAACGTCTCTTGTTCGACGATGCGCAAGTTTGCTGCAGTAATCTCACTGCCATCAAGACCTTGGTTTAATAGTGCGAACTCTTGGTCAACGTCATCTGCATTGACCCCCGCTGACTCTACTAACATCTGACGCAAACGCTGTGAATAGTAAAAACCCAAACGAGCTGATTTCACAAAATGAACACAGGAGACGGTGCGTAAATGTTCCAAAACTTCATAAAATGATTCGAGAATGTGTTGACTATCCTGTGTTTTTAAATCTAAAGATTCAATTTTGGCAATAAATGCATCAGTGCTGGGTTTTCCTTCATCAAGATATTCATGTAAGAAACTGGCGGCATGTTCCGCCATCTGTGCTTTAAATTGGAGATAACGCTCGTAATACTCAGGAGCTTTATCACCGAAGCGTTGTTCTAGATCTGCCAAAGTGGGGTCTTGTACATACAAACCCATCTCAGGATATTCACCTTTACTTTTATCT
>CAZUMX010000075.1:0-1812 GCA_964622275.1 uncultured Candidatus Saccharibacteria bacterium | reverse complement strand
CGCATTGATATCTATAAGGGATCAAAAAAACTTTTTTCTATCGATATTTCAAGCTCACGTTTGTGTGTCGAGGATGGGATGTGTTTCAGCGATGCGGGGGAGAATACAACGAACTGCCCGTCTGACTGCACGACACTCCTTTCCCCCTCAAAACCGAGCATTCAGCCCCCACCGACACCTCAGCCGATGATTACTCCTGGGGCGCTTCCCCCTCGGGCTAATGTCGTGGAACCCCTCGCAAGTTCAGAAGAGAAGGATGTCTCGCGCATTCTTCTCTCAGGGATTCTCTTCGTTCTAGGGATGGCGTCATTTGTTTTTTGGCTGTATCTGCGTCGAAGAAATAGATAACCTTCAATCCACAGCGTTTTTGTTCGGTCCTCAGGGTATGATGGGGGCATGTATCGTCGAGGTATTTTGTGGATATTGTGCGCTCTCGTAATCATTCCCGGGATGGCTTTTGCGGTGACCGAAATACTTGATGAAACAAATGATGTCTTTGTGCGTCTGCCAGATTCTTACCTTGATGCAAATCATTTTTCTCCCCCACAAGACGGACGCGCTTTAGTTGCAGATCTCAGCGGAATGACACTCACACTCTACGATCAAGGAGTGGCAACTGCAACGTACCCCATTCTTTCAAAGGGAAGAAAGGGCACCCCCTGGGAAACCCCAGGAGGGGTGTATCAAGTTCTTTCAAAAGAAAAAACACATTTTTCTTCACTTGGTCATGTGTTTATGCCATGGAGCATGCAATTTTATGGGAATTTTTTTATTCACGGATGGCCATATGATGCAGACGGCAACGATGTTCCACGGGGGTACTCAGGTGGGTGTATTCGTTTGTCGACTCCAGATGCTGAACAAGTATATGCGTTTGCTGAACGTGGTACTTCTGTGATCGTAAGGGCAAAAAATGATGTTGCATTGTCAGGAGGGTATTATGTATCAACCAACGAACCCCCACCAACGCTTTCAGCACCATCATTTGTTGTTATGGATTTGGATCGTGGGCAAATACTCTGGAAGAAAAATCCCCAGATGCAGTTTCGAGATCCGCTCACGGGGAAGTTTCTCTCAGCACTTGCTTCGCTTGAACACATGAATCAATATACACCCAGAGATCTCCCGAGAGGATCGGTATTTTCATCATCATGGATGGATGCTCGTACAGCTCTGCCAGCAAGAGATCTTATCGCTCCGCTTCTCTTTACAAAAGATACCACCATCGAAGAGCTGCTTGCCGGTATTCATGGAAAACGCCTCTTTTTGAATGCGATGAGAGGAAAAGCAACCGCAGTTGGTATGACGGGAACGACCGTTGATGATCTTGGAGGTTCGTCAACTACAAACATGACGACGGTGACTGATATGGTTCATCTTTTGCGAGCGCTTGATCAATCTAAGCGTTACGTACTTGAGGTCACAGCATCTCCGTTGATATCAATACCCGATCAGCCAGGTGAAGCGCCAACAGTCCTTGTAAACTTGCTCCGTGTGGCAGGGCTTGAAGAGGGAATTAGAGGGGGTATGGTGGACCATCAGTCTGGAAATGGTCTGTATGTCTTTGATGTGGAAACTGCAGATGCAGGGTCACGTTCATTGGCTGTTGCGTTTGGAGGAAGTACTGCACCGGAGAAAGACATGTCTCTTCTCGTGCGCTATGTTGGGCAAGGGGTACGGTTTATTCCTGGCACCCAAGAAGGAGTTGTTTCTTCTGACGATGTAGGGTTTTTTACAAAAATTCGTTTGATCTGGAATAGAAAACGTATTGGCGATATGCTTCTAGGTGAACGCGCACAAGACCGTACAGTG
>CAZUMX010000074.1:698-1842 GCA_964622275.1 uncultured Candidatus Saccharibacteria bacterium | reverse complement strand
TTTGAGAAAAATCGAGGGCACAAATAAAGTGGAGCTTTTGTTTGTACGTGCAAACAGGAGAGATTCAGAAATAATAAATTACAGACATTTAGCTGCGTTCTTAAGTTCAAACGGGATTCGGAATTGCAAACAATGGAACTGTAGAAAAGGCACTAGTGTGAATGTTTATTTCTTTGACGGGACGATCGAGAGTAACTGTCGACCTGGTCTTGGTGTCGACGGCCCATCAAAAAGTTTTAGAACTGTATCTTTAGGGGTGTAGTCAGGTAGAACAAGCGAAATGAGATTGGCCAGCCACGAAGACATCGTCGAAGGCTTGTGCTGAAGACGACCCGCTTGAGCATGGGCCTGAAGTGAAAACCGGCACTCATTTAATGAGCCAAGGACAGACCGATTAACAGTTTTTGCTAAAATCACAGTCTCCATTTGATCGATCTCCTTTTGAGTTTTCTCTATCGATACTCCAATTCCAACAAGAAGATCAAAGAGTGCTGATGAAAGTCGTTCAGGAAAGTTTGCATAAGGCGCGGCCTTAAGAACTAGCGGGAGCCTGCCATTTTCACTTATACAAAGAATATATTGCTGCCTATCAAGAACAAGATCTAGCGCATACCAGTCTCCCAACAAAGTGGATGATACCTCCTTCGTTATGTTCAACTTGATCTTCATTCTCTTGGCAAGATCGCCTGTGGGCCGAATAACTATCATTTCGTCCACTTTCGCTGCTTGTTTAACTCTTCCTTTCGGCGGAGCGCTTGCTCTAGGTTCACTTCCATACGATTCGCTACCGAACACATCATAATGAGAATATCGGCTAGTTCATCAGCAACTTGAAATACTTCCGACTCTGGGTCAATACTCATCTGATGGTTCTTTCGTATTGCCTTAAAGAGTTCGCCAACTTCCTCACCGAGAAGGAGACACTTCTGAACTACGTCTTGATCTTCAAACCCACGTTCATGTTCAAGATCGGAGACATAACGTTGAATATCCGTGAGAGTAGGATTTATGTTGAGGTTGGGCATGCCATCTCCAGTTCCTTAGAAAGGTTATTGATAAATTCAGCCTGACTTCCAGCAAAAACATATGCAGGATTTTGCCTCGCAATCAGGGTCCTCAAGTTTTCGAAATTTTCACCTAATAT
>CAZUMX010000074.1:0-688 GCA_964622275.1 uncultured Candidatus Saccharibacteria bacterium | reverse complement strand
CATGTGGGCAGATATGAGCATTGTCGAAGTTCGTCCGATTCCCGCAAGGCAATGAACGACAATTTTTTTTCGCTCTAATTGAGCCGCTCGAAGTATTTCTGCAAGGTAATAAGCTTGCTCAAATGTAGGAGCTTCAAGATCCGTGATGGACAAATGAGAGGTATCGAAATGTTGCCGAAGCTCCTCTTCATTGTGTTGCTGCTCCGTAAGTGAGACTACCTTTTCAATTCCGTTTTCTTTTAGAAACTCGATCTCTTGCTTCAGTCGAATTTCACTGAACTCAAAGTGAAACCCATTTTGGGTAACTTCATACCTCTGCAATAACTGAGAACGGTTAGTAATGTTTTGAAAAATATGACTCAGATGTTTGTTATTGCCAAATGCGAATAATTTTTTCTGAGCTTCCTCTTTTGTGATGGGATAGAATTTCAGGATCTTGCCACCGTACTCATGCACATGTTTCAGAAAATCCTCTATGTGAGTATAGCCAGAGGGATGCTGACCGATCCATCCGACTAGAATTGCCTCCTCGAATGGAAACTCAAACCAAGGCGTTTTATTGAAACCAGGCCGGGCCATTCCTGCGATAGAACTTTCTTTGAACCACCAGAAGGACTTCATTTCGCCCCCTTACCTAAAGAATCTCTAAGGTGGTTGAGAAATGCATCAGCTTCCTTATGGTTTCGGA
>CAZUMX010000073.1:0-1922 GCA_964622275.1 uncultured Candidatus Saccharibacteria bacterium | reverse complement strand
GAGCCGTGAGGAGAAACCGGTATCCGTCCTGCAAAAGTATCTCGAGAAGGCGAAGCATCAGGAGTAGAGAATGGCTCTAGGACTTATTTTCTAGACTTTATTTGTTTCACTGAGATAATACGTTGACATGAATGAAAATTAGGATTATCCTTTCCCTCCTCTCATTATTTTCCCACAAATTTTATGGCAGAAACTGCAAATTACAGGGAGCAACTTACGGTTTTACTACCAAAGAGTGCGATTGCTAAACCTGATTCAAGAAATGCTCTATCGCACCTACTCGCCCAGGCAAATTTGGGGGATGTGGTATCAGCTTTTGAAACTGGAAAGGATGACAGAAGAGACCAATGGATTTCTAACGGATTTAATTTTGAGTTAATTAAAGATGCTAAGACCCTGGCCACGATGCTAGATTTGTACAATCGTAATAAATTACCTTTAGCTTTTATTATTGGAGCTGATGTCCTTGCAGAAGCACAGGCATCGACCGAGGCTGATCTTCGGCAAAATGGTACTAATAATGCCACCCTTGATATCCAGCGGATCTGTCGATTGGATATTGGTGCGTGTACTATGAAGTTTTTAGCAAAAGATCGTATCTCTGAGAGCTCTCAATTATCTAATCGCTTGATTTATACGAAATATCCCGCTCTTACTCGTTATCTCCTTAGCAAGCTGAATATTGCAAATTCAAGAGCGGTAGAAACATCAGGATCTGAGCAGAGAGTGCGAACATTTATTGACCTAGAAGAACAAATGAATCCCGGATCAAATCCATCCTCTCAAGTGGCAGGATTCGAGGTAGTTGGTAAAAATAGTGGTGCAACCGCACGAGCAAATGGTCTTGTCCCTGCATCAGATCTGTCCTTACCTACAGGTGAAGAGCTCGGGATGTCATATTTGGATTTCAATGATGTGACGACAGATTTGTGTTCTTTGAATTGTTCTCAATTAACAGATACTACTCGAGATAAACTCAGAGCGCTTGGTATTAATTTGGAGACTGCTCGTCGAAATAATCAGTATGTTGTGTTGACGTTCAATGTCCCAGATCGCTTGAAGAGTGATTTTACTCATATGGGAGTAGATGGGCCAACGTGTTCACCTTTAATAGTCCCAGAAGGAAATGAGTCTATGTCTGCACTGCAAGTTTTTGCTCCTGATGTCCCATCAATTATATTTAATCTTACTGATGAAATTCAGAAATTGGGAGGTGAATACATGGGAAAATCTCTGCCTATCCCCGTTGCTCCACGCTCTTCGGATCTTGAGACTTTGCGAATACTTCCACGCTAGTAATAGTAGTTTGATTTTTTCTTTGGATAGCATTGTTTCTTCCTGGGATGTGATCCTGCATACTACTCCCAATGAATCATGCCCCCTTCATCCGTCGTTGCCTTACCCTCGCCGAGCAAGGCAGAGGCAAGACCGGCATCAATCCGATGGTCGGTGCAGTACTTGTTCGTCCTATGAAGTCGCAAGTCATGAGTCAAAAGTCACAAGTTAGTGCTGGAATTATTTTGGCTGATGGATTTCATAAAGAATTTGGAGGTCCTCATGCCGAGAGCATGCTCTTCAGTGAATATACTGGTGAAATTCTTCCCACAGACATTCTCTACGTGAACCTAGAACCTTGTTGTCACACGAAGAAGAAAACTCCTCCATGCACGGACATCATTGTGGAGAGGGGGATTAAGCATGTTGTCTACGGCATGAAGGATCCGAATCCGGAGGTCACGGGGAAGGGGATCGAGTACTTGATCAAAAAAGGTGTACAAGTTTTTGGTCCTGTAATAGACCAAGAGTGCAAGAGACTGAATAGGGGATTTGTGTCACTTATGACGAAGCACAGACCGTGGATTACCTTGAAAAAAGCACAGACAGTCGATGGTCGCACTGCGAATGACGACGGATCATTCCTC
>CAZUMX010000072.1:1443-1931 GCA_964622275.1 uncultured Candidatus Saccharibacteria bacterium | reverse complement strand
TATCAGTCTGGCCAAGTACAAGTGCAGCAGAAAAGAAAAACAAAACTGATGCACTGGAGTACGCATTCGCAACTCGAAGCTGGTCAGCTATCGAAGCGATGCATCCCGAAATGCTCGAGGATGGATACGCTCGAGTGTTGGAATTTGGAAAGCAGAAAATCGCCGAAGCAAAAGGCGAACTACCTGCGGAACTAACTCCAACAGAAAAGTTTGATAAGGAATTGCGAGATTCCAAAGAGGATAAACCAAAGCGGTCGACCGACAAGGCGAAGAAAAGTGACTAAGTAAATTGGCCACTGACTCAGCCCTTGTCGCAGTGGCATGAGGGCTGAGATCGGGGGCTAATCTCCCCGAACTAAGTCTGGATGGCACTGAGGTGAAAGCCTCACCAGTCTTATTAACAAAAGGGAAAACATCGATGGGCTATCGGTGTTTCTCTCTTCCTAAAACTATGTATGGATGAACAAAAAACAAATAACTTTATACCC
>CAZUMX010000072.1:0-1433 GCA_964622275.1 uncultured Candidatus Saccharibacteria bacterium | reverse complement strand
GTGTCTTCTGTATATTTGCCGTCGTACCTATGGTTTTCATAAACAGTCTGATCGCATTAGTTTTTCTCAGTTTATAGACGGAATATCTGACAAGTCAGGCAAGATACTTGATTATGGTGCCGGGCTTGCGAGAGCATCTGTTGCAAAAGGTTTGAAGAATTTGTGCGATGCCTTTGCAATTCAAATCAAGAAAACAACGAAAGGGAATTACTACCATATCAATCTTGAAATGGATGTGGAAAAAGTAGTTCAGCTACTAGACCAGTCTACTACCTATACCAAAAGTGGTTCACCTAGTAGACCAAAAGCGGTTCAGCAAGTGAACACACAAAAGAAAGGAAACAAAGAGAAAATAAGTATAACGCAATCAAAGATTGCATCTTCAAAAATGCATAAAGAACTCACTGATTATTTTTATACGACAGCAAAGAAAGTGCGAGGTGTGCATGTCCTCATTACCAAGGCAGATGCCAAGAATTTGAAAACAGCAATCGACCTCAATATCCTCAGTCAGTCAGACTTCGAACAGCTCATACTTTTTTATCTCGGATCAATGTATTTCAAAAATCTTTCACCAAGTATTAAAACATTCCTCTCCAGCACCGTATTCAACAGCTTGCAAAACCACTTGAAAAATAGTCCGAAGTTCTGGAAGGAACTCGATGACCTAGCAATCAGATACTTCTCAAATGGAATCACACGATCCCCCGAACTTACCTTGAAATTCGAACAGATGAAACAAGAACTTTATAAGAAATTTAATCTCAACTAATTATGAAAACAATCTCATTCACCATAACCGGCAACCAAGAAGACATCTATGGAAATCCAATTCCATATCATCGTGTTGTTGGTCGGGCGTTATGGCTCCCAAGTGCGAAGCGGTACAGCGCATGGAAAAGTTTCGTACGCAAAACATTCTACGCGGAATACCCGGCATACCTAGAGAGAAAAGGCAAAGACATACTCACTCAAAAAGAACCGTTAACAACTAGTCCTGCACTTCGTGCTCGCATGGATATCAAAGTGTACTGGATGAATGGCAACCATGGCGATCCTGACAATATCTTCAAAGGAATTGCAGACGCTTTGTTTATCAATGACAAATTCCTCGATGGAAGTTTTGAAACCAATAATGCCCCTGACGGCAAAGGTCGAGTCGTCATCACAATAACGCATAACCAATAACATATGAAAAATAAACTCATAGCAATAAGCGTACTCAAGCGAGCTGAATACAATCCACGAATTATGCCGGACACAGAAATGACGGCACTCAAGAAAAGTATACTAGCCTTTGGATTTGTCGAACCAATAATCGTCAATGAAAGCCCTGACAGATATGGCGTAGTAATTGGTGGACATCAAAGACTCACTGCTATCGAATCACTCATAGCGTCAAACAAAATCTCAAATGGGATCGTAAAAGACGA
>CAZUMX010000071.1:0-2156 GCA_964622275.1 uncultured Candidatus Saccharibacteria bacterium | reverse complement strand
CTTCTTTGTCTTATCGATTTTACCATTCAGCTAAGTTGGGAATGAAATCTGGCGAGTTCAAGAAAATGGATCAAGCATCATTTTTAAATACTTGGCTTGCAATTTTGCATTTTCATATATTAAATCGAGATTTATTTTCAGATCAAACTCCGTGCGCCGGGATAAACCGGCAGATTGGTTGTTAATGTTACTGTTAAACTTTAAAAGATTAGCCATCGATAAAGAGCCCGAGTCATGCGGCGGCATCAGCAATGATGTAGTCGAAGCGTTGACAGGGTTGAATATAGGCCAAGTATTGAGTCCTGAAAGTATGTTAAATTTAGGTGCCGACGCTTTGGAGTTACGCGGAAGGCAGCATCCACAAAATCGCAAAGGCGAGATTTTGTGGAACCTAACGGGATCAGAGAACTTGAGCATGTATTCTATCAATCTGCGCGAGAACCGGGAGATCCTATGGTTAGCCAGTGACGCAACGTCATTGGTTCGCATCGTGAAGTCTAAGGACGCACGACGATGATGAACGATCATGGGAAGTCGGACAGAGCCAAAGTACCTGCGAAGTTCGTGAACAAAGGTGGTGCAAATACATCTGCGGAGCGAGATGGAGGGAAGGGTTCTGATCGAGGAAAACACATTGAGCAAAACACACACCGGGCTCAGAACCGGAGTAGTGTGCAAAGTGCGCTTGATCGTGTACGTAAAGTTGCAAGGTGCGACAAAAATGTGAAATTCACAAGCCTCATACATCACATCTCTAACATTGATCGGCTGCGTGATAGTTACTTCTCTATGAAGAAGAGTGCGGCTGCTGGTATTGATGGAGAAACGTGGAAGAGTTACGGAGAAACGCTTGAAGAAAATCTTCAAGCTCTCAGTATAAGACTTCAAAGTGGCGGCTACAGAGCAAAACCAGTTCGAAGAGTATTCATTGCAAAAGCCGATGGCAAGCAGCGCCCGTTGGGTGTACCTGTGTTGGAAGATAAAATCGTTCAACGAGCCACGACTGAAGTTTTGAATGCAATTTATGAAACTGATTTTCTCGAAAGTTCTTATGGATACCGACCGGGTAAAGGGCAGCACAACTGTCTCGATGCCTTGTATGTCAGTATCTACAGTAAGAAAGTGAGTTGGATCCTGGATGCCGACATCCGTGGATTCTTCGACAATCTCAATCATGATTGGTTGATCAAATTTGTTGAACACAGAATTATGGATAAGCGTGTTGTCCGTCTGATCCAGAAGTGGCTCAAAGCGGGCGTCATGCTTGATGGACAAAGACAAGAAACTGATGAGGGTGTTCCACAAGGCGGTAGCATTAGCCCACTGCTGGCGAATATCTATCTTCATTATGTTTTGGATCTTTGGGTGCAGCAAAGAGGTAAAGATAAGTCGCGTGGTGAAATAAATATCGTGCGTTGGGCTGATGACTTTGTTGTTGGCTTTGAAAATCGCACGCAGGCTGAAAAGTTTTTGTCTGATC
Organism: uncultured Candidatus Saccharibacteria bacterium; assembly: GCA_964622275.1. GTDB lineage: Bacteria > Patescibacteriota > Minisyncoccia > Phycocordibacterales > UBA6899 > CAYPEZ01. Next base: position 676 of record CAZUMX010000071.1, on the reverse strand, counting down.
TTAAAGAGCGAATGCTCAAGTTCGGATTGGAACTTCATCCTGAGAAAACTCGAATTTTGGAATTTGGTCGCTTTGCGATTGAAAACAGAAAGAAACGAGGACTCAGAAAACCTGAAACTTTTAACTTCTTGGGATTCACTCACATGTGTGGGTATACCACTGGAGATAAAAAGATATTCACCATTCGAAGACACACAATTGCAAAGAAAATGCGTGCTAAACTTCTTGAAATAAAACTTGAGATGCGAAGACGTATGCATCAGCCAATCCCTGAACAAGGTAAATGGTTGAAATCTGTAATTGAGGGTTACAATCGATACTATGGTGTTCCGACTAATTTGCAACACCTCGTTGCCTTCAGAACAAGAGTGATTTGGCTCTGGATTAAGACGTTGAGACGTCGCAGTCAAAAGAGCATACTCACTTGGAAAAGAATGTCGAAATTTATTAATAATTGGATACCACATGCAAAACTCCATCATCCTTTCCCGCTAAAGCGAAACTACGTTTGATCCTAGATAAGAGCCGTGTGCATTAGTAGTGCTCGCACGGATCCGTGGAGGGGGCGCTCAGTAATGAGTGTCTCTACTCCGACTAGAAAAAGAAAATTAAATTATACTGTACCAGTAATATGTTAACGTCTTGTTTTGAGAAAATAAAGTGTCAAGATTTAGAC
>CAZUMX010000070.1:0-2174 GCA_964622275.1 uncultured Candidatus Saccharibacteria bacterium | reverse complement strand
GATTTTTGGGGATATCAACATCAATGTTTTTGAGATTGTGTTGACGGGCTCCTCTGACCTTTATAGCACTCAGCATAGTGGGGTTGCAATTATAGCCGAAAACGGGAGCATTAACAATCTATAGTATTGGGTCAGTAGACAGCCAGGAACAAAGAGGACAGAGCAAATCTTCAGATTAAAACTCTCTCACGATCATATAGTCTGCGATACCTAGGAGATAGTCGTACCCTTCTTGATGCCACTGCGAGGAGCGATTTTTTTCAAGAGATTGTTTGGCTTTTTCCACTAGTGTGCGTGCAGTTTTTTTGGAATATTCAAGAGACCCGGTATTTACCAAGACCGTTTTGACAGCTTCATATTCTTCGTTATTGATCTCACTATTTCCAAGCGCCGCGCGAAGAATTTTTATTTGTTGAGCGCTCCCTTTCTCAAGTGCATAGTGGACTAGTAAGGTGTACTTCCCTTCTCGTATGTCGTCCATCACAGATTTACCCGTGTCATCTGGACTACCAAATATCCCCAAAATGTCATCTTGTATCTGGAATGCAATCCCTGCAGGGATAGCATACTCAGACAACCTGTCTAGCTCTGATTGGTCACCATGTCCCGCCATGATTGCGCCTGTATGGATAGGGTTTTCATACGTGTATACCCCAGTCTTCCATTCGAGCATTTTTAGTACATCATGCTCGGTAACGGATGGATTGTATGTATTTACAATATCAGATACTTGTCCATGATCGGTGATTTCTATTTTTTGGTTTAGGTTGTCTGACAGGGCTTTCAGTATCGGTTTTTCAAAGTCGAGATCCATGAGCTGTTGCATAGCCATGTGAAAGCCCATAGTACCGATAGTTACTGCTAACGAATCTCCAAAATGCTGAGAATCACCCCCAACGAAACCTCTTTCGACAAAATACTTTTTCAACATTTCGTGTGCTGTCGGACCAAACCTTCGCGTCGCGGATCTATCCATGAAGTCATCCAGCAGGAGTATGTAGGAGTGAACAAGCTCGAGTACTAGACCCATTTTCATCGCTTCATCATCCTGTTCTCCACCGTACATTTTATACACGTAGTAGGAAAAGGCGGCCCTTCCTCTTTTACCTCCACGAAAGGTAATGTCCCTATATACCTCGATTCCTTTTATGGATGTAGCTGGGTATAGAGATCTCACCCTTGTCAACTCTGACTGAAAATACTCATCGATCTTAGGAGCGAGTCGTTTTTTGAAGGAGAAGAGCATTTCTTTGGCAGTTTGCACTGATTGAGGATATTTCGACATATTTTCTAAATCAATATTTGTTACTATCACCGCCCATTCTTCGCTCCCGTCCCGCGTAGTCTAGCAACGCCTTTTCTAATTCCTTTGCCCCAAAGTCGGGCATTAGAGTATCTGTGAAGTAGTATTCAGCGTCGGCAATTTGCCATATAAGGTAAGCAGAAGTTCGCTTCTCACCGCCGGTTCGGATCATGAGGTCTACATCTGGTTGTCCCTTTGTATCAAGGTGTGAACTTATGACGCTCTGATCTATGTCGCTAGACTTGATACCTTCGGATACAATTCGTTGTACTGCACGGACAATCTCATCCTTCCCTTCATATCCGACCGCGAGATTCACATCGATCACCTTATGCACAGGTTGAGCAGCGATTTTATGTAAAGTATTTTTGACGATGTCGTCTGGGAAGCCGTCCCATTTGCCGATATGGTGGAGTTTTGCTCCCTTCTCGACGGCTCGTGAAAACAGACCATCATCTGCAAGCTGCATCCTGAAGAGTTGGATGATATCAGCGATGAAACTCTTGCTGCGCTTCCAGTTCTTCGGAGACCAAGCCCAGAGTGTCAAATATTGTACGCCCACTTTCCCCGCATACTCGATAAGCTCTTCTATCCGTTTGAGTGCTTCGGTATGTCCTTGTGTATGGGGAAGCCCCTTTTCGACTGCCCAGCGACGATTGCCGTCCATGATGATAGCGATGTGCTTTGGGATATTTTTTGGGGAATCGGATGTCATATAGAAAAATAGGATAGGGACTCCAGATTATACCAAGTTTCTCAAAAGAGAAATTATGAGTTCATTTTGATTGATAGCCATATTTTGCTTGCGCCGTACGCAGCGCCCGGTGGGTGAATTCCGTCGCTTGCGCAGAATGAATGTTTTCGAAAAATA
>CAZUMX010000069.1:0-2200 GCA_964622275.1 uncultured Candidatus Saccharibacteria bacterium | reverse complement strand
ATAAATGTTGGATCAATATCGTTAAGGGCTTTTCGTGCGTATTCGCGTCCTCTTCGTAAGCGAACACCCACAGTTGAAACTGGTATACCGAGGATATCAGCAATATCCTCATATGCGAGCTCTTCAAAATAATACAAAATGAGTACTTCGCGATATTTCTGATCTATGCCGGTGAGTGTTTTTTCAATACGACTGCGTTCCTCTTCTCGTAAGGTTTGGTCATCTGCTTTTTCTTCAGCGTGAAGTGTGGGGAAAATCGTGTCAAAATCAACAAGACTTCGACGAACATGTTCCCTTTTTCTTAAAGCGTTTACAAAAATATTATGAGCGACACGATAAATCCATGAAGAGAATTTTCTTGTTGTGTCTACGGATTGAATATTCTGGTATACCTGAAGGAACACATCCTGAACAAGATCGTCGGTATCATTCGCATCTAAAAGAAACTTCCTCGCATACCGTCGCAACCTACTCTCATACCGTTCAACAAGGACTCCGAATGACTCAACGTCTCCAGCTTGGACCTTACGTACGACTTCTTCATCCATGATTGTATCCATACAGTGCGGTATACAGTCTACTACACACCTGCGGATCCTTTTCTTTCACGTAATCTTAGGAGAGATGCGCACACTCGATAAGTGCGACAACATAGAGGCTTTCTGCCCACCCGAGGGGGATATTTTCATTTGGTTCACGGCTATTTGAGTAGTAAAGCTCCGGGAGCTTCCCGTCGATGAAAAGATTCTCGGTCTTCCTAAGGTACTCCATGGCTTTTTCTTTGTTCCCTCTTTTTGCATAGATAATTGAGAGCCAAGGGAATCCCATAACCCATTCTGCTTCTTCGCTCCATCCATCAACCGAGTTCTTGTTGTAATACTTATCGGTCTTGTACCGAATCACACCCCGATCACGAGCAAGATGATATTCGAGGTTCTTGAGGATGACTTCCTCATCTTCTTTAGAGACGAGGTCATATGGATAAAAAAGTGAAAGAAGGGCGAGATCGCAAAACTTTGTGACTGACTCGCGAGGAAGGAGCTTTGAAAGAGCTTGCTCCCCTTTTTCGATCAATTCACTGGGAACAGATATCCCTGGAACACGCGAAATTGCTCTGAGACCAGCAACACATGCACCGAGAGACGATGCGTGAACTTCTTCGTACTCTTCCCAAACCCCATTGTCGGGATCATGCCAGTATTCGATTGACTGAAGATAATCTACCAGTCGCTGAACAATCCGTCGCTCTTCGTCTGACTCAATGAGTGCATATCCCTTCAGCTCAAGATCACCGAGTTTAAATAAAAATGCTCCAACTGCATCATTCTGTTTATTCCCCCATTCTTCCCAGTATTCTTCGAAAGTCTCTGGGTGGTATCGAGCATGGATATATTGCCACGTCTGATGAGGCTTTTGTTGTGCTGCCCAATCGATCTTCCCTTCATGCTTAAGGAAAATTGAGAGGAATCCTTTGTATACCTGCCTGACAGTTTCGACGTCCCCCGACCACTCAAAGCCCAACGCAACATAGATGTTATCTCGAAGCCATGCTTTGTCATATCCTGTTCGTACACCCTTAGGAGATGCAAGAAAAAGTCCAGAATCAGCACGGAGTTCGCGGAGGATGCGGAGTCTCTCTTGGATCACAGGAACGATATGTTGCGGAAGCGGTGACATACAGCAGAAAAAATGATTACGGAAGTCTCCACTCTTCTTCTGCGGCATTCCACAGACTCAGGAGATACGGCTTTCTCTCTTCAAGAGCACGAGCCATGTCTGGATACGATGTGCGTAGTTCTATATAGAGGAGAAGAAGACTCCGCTCGTGTTCATGAAACGCCACAAGCTTCGCAACAGACTTCTCCTTAAAATAGTCGCCTTCCTCCCTCACCTTATGAAGAAGGTCAGTGACTCGTTCGAGTTCAAGTTCGGACTTAGCAACAATATAATCTTCGATCGAAACGATCTTTTTTTTCATGGTACAAACTGCTTTTAAGGAAATTTCCGCCCCGCACAGCTTTCTTATCTTGCTTTCTCTAAATCTTGATCTACTTTGGAGTAAATATCGGGCATCAGTCCTGCAATAAACTCTGCGGCACGCATCTGACGTTCATGAGGTAATAGCGGTGCTGCTTCTGCTGAAGACTGTTCTTGAAATCCTTCCATGTCTTTTATGGTATCAGGATTTTGGAAAAGAGAA
>CAZUMX010000068.1:514-2204 GCA_964622275.1 uncultured Candidatus Saccharibacteria bacterium | reverse complement strand
TACACTTCTGAGAGTCATCAGCTCAAGGGATCCAGCGGTCTTCTTAGTCGATTGGTGGGGACCTACTCGGTAGTCATCCTGGATTTCATCTGGATCGGCTGAACGGGGAGCGAGATCAATACTGAATGCACGTCCGCCTAGGGGTTCAATCGTGATTTTGCATACTCTCTTATTCTCTAGTTGAATTATTTGTGCATATCCAGGTGTACCGTCCGGCATACTTATATTTTGTCGTATATCCACTTTGTGGATATCAATTCGAGGGGGGTTAAAGGATCGAATTTTATGTCCATATCGAATATCCCGGTAGAAGAATGTTCCAGAGCACTTTTCAGTGACGGAGACAATTTTTCTCCCTGTCTTTCATAAAGTGTTTCAAGTGTCTGCATGGCTTCTCTGTTTGTGGGCGGTGCAGGTCGGAAGAATGACCGTGCCATACTTCCTGTGAAATCGGCTACAGGAACCCAAACAGGATTGTCGGATGTTTGGACAGTGTGAGCTGTTCGGGCTATCGCGTCCAAGACCAAACTGGTATTCTTTTGTACAGTCTCTCTCCATGCTTCATCTTGCTCGGGAAAGCAGGTTTCAAATACATCACCCATACTCATTACTCTGGGAGTTATCCTTATACCTTCCTCCTCTTCCTTCATATCAAGAAGTTTCAATGCTGGTGCATAGAGTAATCGAGGACCTTCAATGAGTAATTTGGTGAGCTCTTCATCTCCCATCCCTTGCATCATCATGTTTCGTCTAAATACCTCTCCTCCTCGTCCTTCTGGAAATAGTTCCGTTAGTCCTTTTTCGGCTGCCTTGTTGTACTGTCCAAGAGTGGGCCTACCATCCGGGGCAGATCGTGCCAAATAATTAGTACTTGTTTTTAGTGCATCCAAAAACGGTCTTGAGGAAGCTGTTTCAATCAAATACGAACCGTATGTAGTGCGCAATTCAGATAATCCCATATTTAATTAACTCCATATCCCGTTTTGCGGAATGTTTTAATATATGATTCATGTAGTCCTATCTCAGAAAGTTTGACACGTAAACGCTTAATGAGCTGCTCGATCGCCCATACAGAATATTTTTCTTCAGCTTTATCGCCCCAAAGCACATCTGCGATATCATCACGACTTACCCCTTGACCCCTATTTGCAATAAATAAGCGAAGCACTTCGCTTTCTTGAGGAGTGAATGAATGCCTGAGGTTAATCTCGTCGCAGTAGATTTCGCCATGTCTCAAGGTCAGCCTTTTTGGACAGACTGTTTTCTGTAAATAGTTATATAGTAAAGGTACGGTACATTTGCCCTTTTTCAGAAGACCCAACTTTTCTAGATGGTTTTGTGTCGAAGTATCACCAGATCTACCCATGAGTGACTCAATTTCGGCTGTGGAATGAGCTTGGGCAATAAGTTCAAGACGAAATTTAGTGCCGGGCAGATCTGCCAATTTATTCAGATCTACCTTTGGATTAGAGCGATATTCCCTGAGAGCATGTTTCAGAAGCCACATTTGTCCTCCGCACAGGGACACAATCTTTTTTTCCACGCTTTTGGAGAGCTTAGGCATATTCCATATTTTCACCAAATACTGCAGGAATCTCGCCGCTTCAAAAGAATCAAATAGTGGGCAGTAGTACGCTTGGGCATAGAAATGAGTTGATCCGAGCAATTCTCTATTTGGTACCGATGCAAT
>CAZUMX010000068.1:0-504 GCA_964622275.1 uncultured Candidatus Saccharibacteria bacterium | reverse complement strand
ACATTCAAATAAGAATACCGCTCTCCACTTGTCCGCGTAGTGCCACTGTGCGATTTGTCTCAGCAATGATGTGTTCTTGCTTCTCAGGCAGAAATCACAGTTGGTGATAAGAAGGATGAGACTGTCTTCACTTGTATACCCATGAGATCTAACGCTTGCTTCAATGCCAGAAATATCTTCGATATTGGCACCTAAATCAATCTGAACAAGGGGATGTTTGAATGAATCAGCATCATCTTGAATAAGCTGTTCTATCCGTCGGACGGTGCCATTGTAAGGAGGAGAGACAATTACACCTGGTTCAGGCGAGTGTGCGAATTGTCTGATTTTTTGTACAAGAAAAGAATAATCGTTGCGGATGAAATACTTGTATTTTCCTGCAGATTGAGTTGACACAAGGCTCATTATACCATATATCCTCTATTCTGATTATATAATGTCAGATTCTGCATCAGGCAAGTGACCTATAGACCAATTACACTCCGATTGAGCTATTGGCAGATT
>CAZUMX010000067.1:0-2232 GCA_964622275.1 uncultured Candidatus Saccharibacteria bacterium | reverse complement strand
AAAATCACTAGAAAAAGAGCATAATATTTCTGTGTCACATAATATGAATTTTAGCCTTGTTGAACCTAGAGTTCCACTTGTAAGGGTTTCTATTTCTGTTCGTTGTACGAAGGAATATATCGATACTTTGGTATCTGCGTGTGAGGTCCTATTAAAATAAAAATACACCCCATACCAGCAAGCTGGCACAGGGTGCATAAAGTGTAGATTGGTTTCTCGCTACACGCGAGAGTTGAGGGTTGTGAACTTGTCCGCGATTTGATGAAGTTCGTCGAGATCGGGCAGAGGGTGAAAGCAGTACCTTGCGGATGCTTCTCCAAATACCTGCTGCATTAATCCCAGACGAGGATCTTCACTATCGGTGCCCCACTCGATAAAGTCATGTTCTGACTTGTTGAAGAGTGGATGTTCGGTTGCCCAATTAAGACTCACCACCTGTGGCTTTCCATATTTCTCCTGCCACAGAGCGAGTGTTTCCAAATGGAGCATTCTTTCCGTCCGACTTTCGCCAAGACCGAAAAGAACCGATACTCCAAAACCTAGTCCTGTCTCGTGAATGAACGCGAGAGCTTTTTCGTTTTGGTCTAACCACGATATTTCCTTTGAGCGGTTTTTGCTGAGGGCGATCGCAGCATCTTTGTTGATTGTTTCCATACCAGCATAGATGTAGCACAGTCCGTGCTTCTGTAATCGAATAATCTCACTTTGCACGCGAGGGTTGGTGAGGTCAGGTATTGTAAACTGACCGCCGAACTTCATATGAAAGCCTGACTTTTCCATCAGATCGGCAAGACGTGCCAACTGCTGGGGGCTACCTGTAAGGAGAATCGAATCCTCCACAAAGGCGCTCATCGTGCAATTGTTTATCTCACCAATTTCTCTTACCGAACAAAGCTGACGAAACAGACGATCTGCGCCTGTTGAAGGTTGCTGCATGAGTCCAGTAACCGAACGCCGTTCACTGCAAAAATCGCAGTCACGTACGCATCCGCGACCTGAGTCGCTATACACGTGTGCTGTGTAGTCTGTCTCAAAGATTGGGAAGCATGAATCTACCCCGAACACTTCTGCAGGAATCGGAAGATGCTCTCGGTCCATCGACCTTAAGCTGACCACCGTTTTGATTTCGTTGGACTTGTCGATCCAGCCTAGGCACCAGGTGCCGTCAGCCGATTCGACTTCGTTCATATGTGTAAGAATTGAGCTTGGTGGCAGACCTCCTTTTATAAGGCGATCTACAGCTTCAGCGATCCTCAGGGACACATATTCTCCGTCACCGGAGACAACAATGTCAAATACTTGATCAATCTTCTTTTCCTGCATCAGCTTGAGCGCCGATGCCTTGTGGTGCGTTGGAATTTGTCCTTCCATGTAAAATGTTTCGTTCACATGCTTTCCTCCGAGCACCACGAGCACATTGTCTCCAAACATTCGCTTCGCCGTTTTCCCGATCTGTATAGCACCAGGAAATGACAGTGTCATTGATCCGAGAAAGAGGACGTTGGGCTGGATAGCCCGTAGTCGTTCCTCAAGAACTCCAACATTATCTTCGTAGTCATCGACGAGGAGAACCGATTCGCTGAGAAGATCGTGATCAACCCAGTTGCATTCGATTTTTCCACGTTGTGCATCTTCAGCCAAACATCTCATCGCGTTTTGCAACGAGAAAGGTGTCCTGCTGTTAAGGCTTTGACGCCGAGTTGTGCTGTCGAAGCTCCGAATCCAGTAGGGAGCAGAGATAGCACAGATGCGGAGGCTGTAGTCGCGATGACGTTTTCCCGTAGTGGCTATTTCTAGCCTCGTGGGATTGATCGGTGCGACATAAACGAGCATCTGTTGGAAGTGGAATGAGGTGTGACGCTCACCCGGAATGTCGATTTCTCTCCATCCCAGTCCATATTCCAAATACATCGATACTCTGACAGACGGCATTTGGATTACGATTGGTTCGACGACTTTTTTGTCTTGGAAGACAATCTGTCCACCGAAGTCGTTGTTGATCGGTTCAATGGTTGTTGACCAGCGGGTGTTGGTAGTGAAGTTGGCGACCATCAAGGAGATGATCGCAAGGATTGAGGTTGCGGTTTTCATAGAACTATTTGTGGGGTTTCTGTGGGTTTAAGAATTCTGAAATCTAGCAATTCTATATCATATTTTCATACATATGTCAAAGAGTTCGTAATCCTCCAACACCTTGGCACCACTTTGATGCAGTAAAATCAAAGCCATGCC
>CAZUMX010000066.1:0-2268 GCA_964622275.1 uncultured Candidatus Saccharibacteria bacterium | reverse complement strand
CTACCATTAAACTAATCCCGCATTGTTTTCTCGAACAAGAGCATCCTAACAGATTGATTCATTCCGCACAACATGAAAAACTTAGGAACAAAAAAACCACCGAGGGAGCGACCCTGGTGGTTTTTTGATAGGTGGAGTGAACTACTTCACCGCGTCCTTGAGAGCTTTTGCTGCACGGAACTTAGGAACCTTCATTGCTGCAACCTTGACCATTTCACCGGTGCGAGGATTGCGTGCGGTGCGAGCAGCACGCTGCTTGACCGAAAAGATTCCGAGGCCTGCGATAGAGACCTCCTCTCCTTTCTTAAGTGAGCTGACGATCGTGTCGATCATTGTCTCAACTGCTTGCTCTGAAGAAACCTTTGTTCCTCCGAGCTTTTCATGCACTGCCTCAACAATAGATTGTTTATTGACCATAAATAATGTTGTTAGGTCGACCTAGTAATAGTTCGCTATAGCGAAGGGAAACCCTTCAATGATAAGTATATCCCAAGCCATATTTTGGGTATAGCGCCCAAACAATAGAATACTTCGCAGCCTAGTTGGGAAGGTCGAGCATTTTTTCACGGCTCTATTGAGCCATATAATTAGCGAGCAAATTCAATTACACGAGACTCACGAATGACCGTAATTTTGATTTCTCCTGGGTATTTGAGCTCTTTTTCAACATTCAGTGCAATCTCTCGAGCAATCTGATGGGCTTCAAGATCACTAATTTTTTGTGGTGTGACGAAGACGCGCACCTCTCGCCCTGCTGCCAATGCGTATGCTTTCTCAACTCCGTCCTGCCGGGTGGCGATTGCCTCGAGATCTTCGAGTTTTTTAATATATTGTTCAACTGAGTCACGTCGCGCACCTGGTCGACCACCTGAAATTGCATCAGCAGTTTGTACAATGATCGATTCGAGCGTCTCATATGGGTACTCTTCATGGTGTGACTGCATCGCTTGAATAATGCGGTTGTCGACATTGAATTTTGCAAGAATACGGCGCCCAATCTCGACGTGGGTTCCTTGAACTTCATGGTCAACGGCTTTTCCAATATCGTGGAGGAGAGCTCCCGCTTTAGCGACAGCAACGTCTCCACCGAGTTCCTGTGCAAGCATTCCAGAAATATGTGCCATTTCAATCGAATGCTGAAGGACATTCTGTCCGTATGATGTTCGGAAGTAGAGGCGGCCCAAAATCATAATGAGGCGAGGATCAAGGTTATAGACTTCGCACTCCATCGCTGCTTGCTCTCCCTTGTCTTTGATAATGCGATTAATATCATCTTTTGCCTTTTCGACCATTTCTTCGATCTTTGCTGGTTGAATACGGCCATCGAGAATGAGATTTTCAAGGGCAACTCGGGCTATTTGTCGACGGACTGGATCAAATCCAGAAATAACAATGGTGTTTGGGGTGTCATCGACAATAAGTTCAACACCAGCGATACGTTCAAATGTTTTGATATTGCGTCCCTCTTTTCCGATGATTTTCCCTTTGATTTCTTCATTGGGGATGACGACATTTGTCACCATAATCTCTCCAGCCGTCGATGAGGCAAGACGTTGAACACACGCGGTCAGAATTTCCTTAGCACGGCGGTCAAGGCGATCGTTTCCATCGCGTTCAAGTTTTTGGACACGCGAGAGAAGGTCACCTTCGTGACGTTTTTCGATTTGAGTCATGAGTTCGGCAGTGGCGGCTTCTTTTGAGAGATTTGCTACCCGGGCGAGTTCTTGAGTTATTTCGTCGCGCTTAGTTTCGATCTGGTGTTTTAACTCTTTGATTTCTTCAGCTTTTTTCTTAATATTTTCGAGTTCAATTTCGGCTTCTTTCTGCTTCTTCTCAAGTGTCTCTTCTTTCTTCATGAGACGATCTTCTGTTTTTTGCCAAGCATCAGTCTTTGCCTTCTCCTCCTTTCGAGCTTCAGAGTGAATTTGCTCCACTTTTTTGTCTGCTGCTTCGACAATCTTTTGAGCCTCTGCCTTTGCATCGAGGAGCATTTGTTTCACCTCGAGATCGACAGAGCCTTTCTTACCAGCAGTCAGGGCGTAGCGGATGACATACCCTAACGCGATTCCAAATGCACCACTAATACATCCAATAATTATTCCAGTCACAAACTCCATAAAGGGAAAACCCTTTTCGTACGAAAAGATGCAGTGTAGGACGAGAATCGCCGACTGAGGAGCGGAGATGGCAGATTACTTATCCAAGGTGCAGATCATTCTTTGAAAAGGGAACACAAAATAATAAATAAAAATCAACAGTGAAAATCGG
>CAZUMX010000065.1:0-2580 GCA_964622275.1 uncultured Candidatus Saccharibacteria bacterium | reverse complement strand
AGTCAAAAGACAAATTGACGACATTTACCAACAATGACACAGTGAGTCTCGGAACGCCAAATGTCCAGATCGTAGGACCAGACGCCGCATACTTCACCTGTCTTCCAGGGGCATGTCCTATCTCACTTGCATTTCCTGCGGGCCCAGGAGCGTCTCAGGATCTCAATTTGCGGTTTACTCCTGATGCGGTAAGAACATTCAACGCAACGCTCATCTTTTCTGGTGGAATGGGGGGTATTGATAATGTGGCAATTCCAATTACCGGGCAGGGGGTGCGGCCAGCAATTAAATATATCGAAAATTAATACATATACCCCTCATGTGCTAGGGAGTACCATACCGAGGGGAAATGTGATATACATATCTGGGTCCTCGGGCTATTTTGTGGCCTAAGGGCGATATGTGCCGGAATAGCTCAGTTGGTAGAGCAACGGTTTTGTAAACCGTAGGTCGTCGGTTCAAGCCCGACTTCCGGCTCCAAAAATGGTCCCGTAAGGGACCTTTTGTGTGTGCCGGAAGAAGATTTCTGTAAGAAATCTAGGGCTTGAAGGGCGGAGCCATATCCTGCGTTTCGCAGGATGGCGAGCCGGGGCAGCAGGTACTTAAGAGCGAAGCGATTTTGTAACCTGCGCCAAGCCCGACTTCCGGCTCCAAAAATGGTCCCGTAAGGGACCTTTTGTGTGTGCTCGCAGAAAGAGTATACTTGACTGGTATGGGTTCTCTTGATGTGCGCTCTATAAGAAAAAATTTTTCACAGTTTGACATGAAGCCTTGTCATACATGCAAGTTCGTTTTTGCTCTTGGGGTCGTGCTGTTTCTCGCCTCATGTGTTTTGTTTATTGCCACTTGATTCATTTGTTTTTTAAGTAACTCATATTTTTTCTAGTGAGTACTGCTGTGGTATACTAGCGCCCATGGAGCCAAAGCTGGGGCACCTGCACCCAATCACTCACCTTATTGGAGAGATCGCTCATATTGGAAATGATATGGGTTTTTCTGTTGTTGATGGTCCTGAATTAGAGACCGAATACTATAATTTTGATGCGCTGAATGTCCCTAAAGATCATCCTGCACGAGATATGCAGGATACATTTTTTGTAAAGGCGGACGCATCTGCGACAGCAGCATATGGACTTCAAAAAAAAGCCGGAGAAAAAATTCTCCTCCGTACACACACCTCATCGGTGCAAATTCGTTATATGAAAGAACAATCTGCAAAGGGGATAAAGCCACCATATGCAATTTTTGTTCCAGGAAAAGTCTTTCGTAATGAATCCACAGATGCAACACATGAGACACAGTTCCATCAGATAGAGGGACTCTATGTGGGGAAAGATGCTTCACTAGGGATGTTAAAGGGTGTCCTCGAAAGGCTCTTTGCGGGACTCTTTGGAGGAAACCCGACCGTGAGACTACGGACTAGCTTCTTTCCATTCGTTGAGCCTGGCGTCGAGGTGGATATGGAGTGTGTGAAGTGTAAGGGGGCTGGATGCTCTGTGTGTAAGGGGACAGGATGGATTGAAATCATGGGTGCGGGAATGGTGCATCCAAAAGTTCTTGAACACGGAGGGGTAAACCCAAGAGAATACCGAGGTTTCGCTTTCGGTGGTGGAATCGACCGCATTGCAATGCTCAAATGGGGTATCGATGATGTGAGGCTCCTATACAGCGGTGACCTTCGGGTGGTCAATCAATTTTAAAGGCATGAAAAAAGAACCTATTTTCTCTACAAAATACTGGAAAGTCATTTTGGCTGATGAACAAGCGTACGTTGGAAGACTCATTCTTGTTCTGCGGGGGGAGTGCTCGGCTCTTCCAGAGCTTTCTCCAGAGGAACAAAAAGATTTTTTTAAACTCATTCGCAACCTCGAGAATATTTATCGTAAGGAATTTTCAGCGACGATGTTCAATTATTCTTGTCTCATGAACCATGCATATCGTGACGGGAAGCGCCCGCACGTGCATTGGCACTTTCGCCCAAGGTATGAGAAGCCAGTCGAGATCGACGGTTTCACTGTCAAAGACCCAAACTTCGGCAACCATTATCTTCCAGAAAGCCTTCAAAAGGTGGAAGACAAGACTCCACAGCATGTCCGCGAGTATATTTCTGTAACCCTGAACAAACAACTCTCTCTTCTATGAAATACTCGTACCAATGGCTTAAAGAACATATCGTCGGGCCTCTTCCACCAGCTGAGGAGATCAAGCGCTTGATCACTATACGCTCATTCGAAGTGGAGGAGATGACGACCCTCGCTGACGACACGGTGTTCGACATGAAGGTGCTACCTGACCGCGCTCACGACGCATTATCGCATCGTGGGATGGCGCGTGAGATCGCCGCGCTCTTTGGGCTTGAGACTCTTGCAAAGACAGTTCCACGATATCTCTTTCAGGGCTCGACTCCTGGGCAAAAAGGCGTGCGAGTGACGGTGCAGGATCCGATCATTTGCCCGAGGTATATCGCCGTGTCAGTCGACGGTGTCTCTGTCGCCCCATCTCCAGAAGGAATCAAGAAAAAACTTGAAGCGATAGGCGCAAGAAGTATTAATAACTTGGTCGATATCACCAATATTGTCC
>CAZUMX010000064.1:0-2745 GCA_964622275.1 uncultured Candidatus Saccharibacteria bacterium | reverse complement strand
AAAACATATTTCGGAGAGAACCAGCTATTACCTAGTTCGATTAGCTTTTCACTCCTACCCACAAGTCATCCCGTGACGTTGAACGATCAATGAGTTCGGGCCTCCCCCCTCCTTTCGGAAGGGTTCACCCTGCTCGTGGGTAGCTCACCAGGCTTCGGGTCTTATGCATACGACTTACGCGCTATTCACACTCGGTTTCCCTTCGGCTGTGCGCGACATGCGCTTCGCCTTGCCATATGCATAAACTCGTTGGCTCATTCTTCAATAGGCACGCCAGAATGGTCCGAAGACCATCGTGACTCCTTGTAGACATACGGTTTCAGGTCTATTTCACCGTCCTCACCGGACTGCTTTTCACCTTTCCCTCACGGTACTCTTCACTATCGATCTGAAAGGAGTATTTAGCCTTAGCGGTTAGTTCCGCCGGATTCCTCCGAGCTATTCGTGTCTCGAAGTACTCAGGAATGAAAATCAGAGAGTCCTGCACATGTCGCTGACCGGGCTATCACCGTCTGGGGCTCCGCTTTCCAGCGGATTCAGCTATATGCAAGATTGCTCACTCTCCGGGCTACACCCTATCTTCACCCTACAACCCCCCTCACCTATTCTGTATCCGATCGTCTTGATCAGGTACACAATAGGTGAGAGGTTTGGGCTCTTCCACGTTCGCTCGCCGCTACTAATGGAATAACAATTTGTCTCTTCTCCTCCTGGTACTGAGATGTTTCACTTCCCAGGGTTCGCTTCTCGCAACGCGAGATCATAGCGCTTCAACGCTATGGGGTTTCCCCATTCGGACATCACCGGATCGCAGATTACTACGCATCTCCCCGGTGCTTATCGCAGCTCCGCCACGTCCTTCATCGCCTCTTTCAGTCTAGGCATCCACCGTACGCCCTTGATTTCCTATCAGGAAATCAATGAACCAAGTATTTGCAATACATTACTGTTCTGTTTGTTTGATTGTATCTCTACAATCGAACGAGTTTGCTCGATGATCACATGATTTCATGGATCATATCTGTACTTTATGTGCCTGCGTCTAAGATACTCTCAAAGACTCACATAAAGACAGGATTTAGTTTTCAAAGATCAGTTCAACTCGACAAATGAAAAACCGCCATTCGGCGGTCCCTTGAGCCAACAAAGGCCTTTCGGGTTACCGCGGTGTTTGCTGGTTAAAATTCATCATAATTGAACGTGGGTTAGATTATATTCATAGAAAGTTTCTTGTCAAGAAAATATTCGATTAAAATGACCTCTGGAAATCCCAGAGGTCATTTAGATAAAAACATGCCAAAAATATGGCTCAATAAAGCCAATTATTTTTCGTGTGGGTGTTTGAGATCTTTGCGAATCTCGTCGCGGATAGAGCGAAGGAGGTCTCCCGCCACATCTTTTCCGCCAAGACCAAAGGCGAGACCTCCCGCAAGCGCAAGCATAACAACAACTCCTGTGAAGAGCGTGTAGAGATATTGTGCACCGATGCCAAGATGAGAAAGTGCGACAATAATCGCAAATACCCAGATAGCTACTTTCACAACACCACCAAGGAATCGTGATGCTTTCACACCAACTGTTTGTGTGCCGCTTGTGACAACTTTTCCTACGATATCTGCGACGATCACCGAGACCATGAGGACGAGGACCGCGACGATGACTTGTGGTAGGTATCCAAGGACAATGGATGCAAGATATTCTGTAACTTTATCAAGACCAAGCACATCAAGCGCAGCGACTGTAAACACGGCAATAATAAAAATCTTCGCAAGGCTCCCCAAAAACTTTCCCGCATCAAAGTGCACACCTGCTCGAGTAAACCATTCAGCGACTCCAGCTTTCTCGAGGAGTTCGTTCAGTTTGGACATACGAACAAGTTCTCGCACAACCTTATAGAGTGCGTGTCCAAAAATCATTCCAACAACAAAAATGATTAGTGCTCCAAGAAGAGCAGGGATGACAGCGAGTGTTCCCTTCCCTATAGAAGTAAGTGAGTATGATAATTGCCCCAAGAGTTCTGCGATCATAGAGGGTTAATGAGACTCATAAATCTACCCCCTATTATACCACCCACCCCCTAGAACAGATTGAGTTTATTCACCACCACCATGTGGGGGTAGTCGAGGATATCACGAATGAATTTGTCGTATATCCCATAGCGATATTCGAATTCGGGGGTGTCCATTACCGAATATGTGAGTTCTTTTCCGAGCTCAGCTTCTATATGTCGAAGTGAGTTTTGAATTGAGGCTTTATTGAGCTTATCTCCCACAATCAATATGTCGACTCGACTATCAGGTTCATCAAGGAACACTCCAGCAATCACGATAATTTTGATATTTCCTGCCCCTTTAAAACGTGAAGAGACATCATCACGTCCCACAGAGATTTCTGTCACAAGTGCTTTGAGTGGCGTAATGTACGGAAACTTTGGATGAAGCCCGTGACCCGTACGATTCTTTTTTATAAATTTTCCATTCTTTTGTGGAATGAGTTTGAGATATCGTCGTTCTTTGATAAATCCGATTTCAAGGAGCATTCGGAGTTCTTTGCGTAAAGGAGCTTTACCAATCTTGCTTCGCTTTGCGATATCCTCAACATCAAAAATTCCTTCTGGGTTCATGAGAAAGAGTCGGAGTAATTTCACCCGCGCTGCTGACCCAAAGAGTTTCTGTAAGGTGTCCATACACGCCAGTATAACAAATAACGGCCACGCATCCCTGTGGAATGTGTGGCCGTAGAATT
>CAZUMX010000063.1:0-2753 GCA_964622275.1 uncultured Candidatus Saccharibacteria bacterium | reverse complement strand
TGCTCGATGGTCAGCAACGGACTATTAGCCTTGGGCAATATGTGAATGGCGATTTCTCTCTCGGTGATCGGTTTTTCCACAATCTTACCAAAGAAGAACAGGAACAGATACTCGACTACGAGCTCATGATCTATTTTTGCGAGGGGACAGACAAAGAGCGGTTGGACTGGTTCCGAACGATTAATATTGCAGGCGAAAAATTGACGGATCAGGAATTGCGGAATGCGGTCTATACGGGTTCGTGGCTTTCGGATGCGAAGCTTAAGTTCAGTAAGTCGAACTGCGCGGCATATCTTCTTGCGAATGATGGCGGTGCATTGCTTACGGGTTCGCCGATCCGACAGGACTATTTGGAGACAGCGCTTTCATGGATCAACGGTGGGGAAGTGGCGGACTATATGGCGAAGCATCAGCATGACGAAGGCGCGGAGGAGTTGTGGAAGTATTTTCAAAATGTCGTCGAATGGGTTCGAAAAGTATTTACGAATCATCGAAAAGAAATGGCGAGTGTGAACTGGGGCGAGCTGTATAATGAGTTCAAAGATGCGGAACTTGATGCCAACAAACTGGAAGTGGAAGTTGCAAGATTGATGCAGGACGACGATGTGACGAAGAAGTCGGGTGTTTATCCGTATCTTCTTACAGGACAAGAAAAGCATCTTTCAATACGAGCCTTTAATGACAAGATGAAACGAGAGGCGTACGAACGACAAAAGGGGAAGTGCTCATTTTGTAAAAAACATTTCGATATAGATGAAATGGAAGCGGATCATATTACGCCATGGCACGAAGGCGGAAAGACGATAGCGAAGAACTGCCAGATGTTGTGCAAGGAGGACAACAGGAGAAAATCGGGAATGTGAAGTCCCGATGTCTATATTTGGTGGGGATGATATAGGCAGTCTGTAGGCATGGACATTAAACCAGAGACTCTATATTAAAACTTGCAAGAAAACAGAGGGATGTGTTTGTATCCCTCTGTTTTTGGTTTTTGTCTTCATATTTGTTTTAAGAATCCCCCTTATCCCTTTGGAGGAAAAGGATCATTTCCGAAAGAATTACGTTCTCGGATGCGACCATCAAGACCATGAATTAAAATCTCCACTTTATTACTCTGAGCGATGTTTGTTCCACTCTTGATTGCCATTGCTTGAGTCTGGTGTTTCGAGAGGGGTTGAGGATGTCCCTCTTCTTTAACTGCCCATATTTTCCCATTGCGAACAACATGTAAATTGTGTGTCATAATCTCTATCTTTGTATCACATAACTATAGCGAGGAACGTCGACCCTGAAGATATCTACATTCTTCCGTTCACAACTCCTATTTTATGAGCCTTCTGTTGGGTTGTCAACAAGTCTGTACTTATTAATCATTAAAGCAACAAGTATTGACTATGTAGCTGTTTACGATGTATACTCCAGGTGTGTAGTAATCAAAAATATCAAGGTATATGACTACCAACAACCTCGATATCAAGGCGTTACGGGCGGAATATGGGATGTCGCAGGAGAGTCTTGCGGCTCGTTTGGGTATGTCCCGCGCGACACTTGTCAAAGTGGAGAAGGGGGAACGTCGACTAACAAAGCCCGAGGAAGATGCAGCGCGCGTGCTTTTTGGCGAAGTGCGAGAATTTTCTGTTGGTGCGAAAAGTAGTGTACGGATTAGTATCCCGCAGAAGAACCTTGAGAAATTTAAGCAGGTGTTTTTGTATCTTCTGGAGAAGACGGCGGGAAAGCCAAATGTTGGTATGACCGTGCTCTATAAATTGCTCTACTTCATCGACTTCGACTACTACGAGCGATATGAGGAACAGCTCATGGGACTTACCTATATCAAGAATCATCATGGTCCGACTCCGAGGGAGTTTATCGGTGTTGTGGATGAGATGAAACGAAGCGGGGAAATAGAGGAAGTGAAGAGTACGTACTTTACCTATGAACAAAGGAAATTTTTGCCACATACGAAGGCATCTCTCAACAGACTGAGCGCGCAAGAAGTAAAGATGATCGACAATGTGTTGGCACGCTACAGTGACAAGAGCGCCAAGGAACTGTCTGATCTCTCGCACGAAGATACGCCGTGGGCGGTTGCTGAGGAAGGAAACAATATAGAGTATGATCACGTATTTTATCGTCCTGAGAAGCTTTCGGTTCGCGAATACGATGCGCTGTAAGGAGAGATATTTTCCCGACTATGCAGTTTCGACAGATACGGATATTCCAGAAACAAATGAAGCGACTTGTGAAGAAGTATCGATCTCTGCCGAGCGATATCGAAAAACTTCAGCAGGTGCTTCTTGTGTATCCTGAAGGAAACGGAAGTAAGCATTGGAATAGACTTCAAGTTTCCGACGATGGATTCATAGCGATTTTCAAAGTGCGATTGTCATGCGCTTCTCTCAGGGGGAAAGCGGATTTCCGTATTGTGTATGCTTGGAATAAAAAAGATGACTCACTGGTCTTGCTTGATTTTATCGAAGTGTACTTTAAGGGTGAACAGGGAAATGAGGATAGAACTTTGATTGAAGAATATTTAGATGATTGCGAGAGTATGTTCTGAAATCCCAATCTATGGATATTCAGGAGAGGTGTTCAGTAGGGTATTCACGCGCCGCGCGCATAGTTGGCCAACTGAAAGATGAAGGGTTGATTCATTGATACGGAAGAAGCAATTTCTATAAGATAAAAGATAACGATCTTTTCAGTCGGAGATTATTCGATGAAATGACTGATATTATGAATCTCTCGGAACT
>CAZUMX010000062.1:0-2891 GCA_964622275.1 uncultured Candidatus Saccharibacteria bacterium | reverse complement strand
CTTCTTGACCGAGCGTTGCAGGCCGTTATCATTTTCCATTCAAAACCCCTTTTATACTGAAGAACATGAGCACACCGTATGCTCACCAGGAGAGCATACTCCGAGTTGGCATGATGTCAAGAGACTATGGTTTTTCAATAATGTCAACCTTCGTCATTGTTACAGGTTCTACTGGACGGTCTTGTGGCCCAGTTTGTACCCCCGCAATAGCATCGACGGTCTCGAGTCCAGAAATGACATTCCCAAAAATCGTATAGTTAGGTGGGAGTGGATAGTCTTTATGCATGATAAAGAACTGGCTCCCGTTAGTGTTTGGCCCCGCATTCGCCATTGCCACGACCCCTCTCTTATATCCACGTGCATAGAGGTCGCTTGTGGCGTTGATCTCGTCTGCGAACTTGTATCCAGGGCCTCCAGTACCATTACCACTCGGGTCTCCACCTTGGATCATAAAGCCAGAAATAACACGGTGAAATGTGAGACCGTTATAAAAACCCTTCTTGGTCAGTGTCAGAAAGTTCTCTACCGTGTTCGGAGCGTCCTTTCCATAAAATCCAACAACGATCGTTCCTTTGTTGGTCGTAATTTTTGCGTATGCGGTGTATGGGTCCATGGTATTTTGTGGTTTTGATAAAGGGGTAGGCGTTGGAGTGGGTGCTTGTGCAGGATTTTGTGCTTCAGCGGTTTTGCTCGTTGTTTGCGTTTCCTGGTATGCATTCTGAGTTACCACATCTTCTTTGGTAAACCGGTTTTGAAACCCAAGAAGACCGAGTGCGAATATACCGATAATGGCAATCATCCAAAGAATGGGGGTTGTATTATTCATGGCAGAAAGTATACCCTGCACTATAACGATCTTCAACAAACCCCAGAAACCCCTAGAGAGACTGGGTTCCGTATTCCTTCATGCTTCCCCACCGTTTACCAATTTTTGTTGTCACGTTGAGCGGGATTGGTGAATCTGGATACACCCCCTCGCACGCACGTTTGATACTACGTACTGCTTGCGTAATCACATCTTTATGATCATCAACCTCATATATAAGTTCGTCGTGTACCTGAAGAAGAAAGGTGGCTTTCCCAAGAAGTTCGGCTTTGCGTAAAGCATCGTCAGCATGCTTCATGGCAATTTTTACAAGGTCTGCTGCTGTTCCTTGTATTGGAGCATTCATTGCGGCCCGCTCAGCGGCAGCCCGGACAAAAGGTATTTTTGAACGAAGGTCTCGGAGTGAACGACGTCTTCCGAAGAGCGTTGTTGTGTATCCAAGTTTTTTTGCGTTTGTGATTGTGTCTTCCAGAAAAACTGCTGCACGTGGAAATGCGCCGAGGTAGTCATCATAAAACGCTTGCGCCTCTGCGCGTGTACCTCCAAGAGAACGCTGGAGAGCAGAAACACCCATTCCATAAATAATCCCAAAATTTATAACTTTCGCTCTCCGCCGCATATCTTTCGTCACATCTTCCGCTCGAACCCTAAAGACACGTGCTGCTACGGACGTATGTACATCTTCGTTCTTCTTAAAAATCTCAAGAAGCCCTTCATCCCGAGAAAGAATAGCGAGTACCCGCATCTCGATTTGAGAATAATCAAACGCAAGAAGTGTTTTTCCTTCTGGAACTGTAAATCCATCACGAATTCTCTCTCCAACCCCATCTCGCACAGGAATATTTTGGAGCCCAGGATCGCTTGTTGCCATGCGTCCTGTGGCAGCACCAAGTTGATGAAACGTCGTATGAATACGTCCTTCTTTGTCTGCAAGCGTGGGAATGGCGTCTATGTACGTAGATAGGAGTTTTTGATACTCTCGATATCTCAGTACCGCATCGATAATTGGATGAGAATCGCGAAGCTTTTCAAGTTCACTTTCACGAGTAGAGCGAGCGCCCCCCTCTGTTTTTTTGAGCCCCTTTGCTGTGAGAGCGAGTTTATCAAAAAGAATTACGCCAAGTTGTTTAGGAGAATTAATATTAAATTCTTCACCCGCATGGCGATAGACTTCCTTCATTGCTTTTGAAAGCTCGTGATGATATTCCTTGGAAAGTTGCAAGAAGTGCTCTCGATCAATAAGAATGCCTTTGGTACTCGCAGCACGAAGAATGGGAATGAGGGGCAACTCTATATCACGATAAACCTTCGTGAGTTTTGCTGCATCAATCTGCTTCTCCAGATGAGCGAGTTTTTCTTCTGGTGTATTCCCCTCAACCGCAGCAAAATCTTCATGGCTTGGATTAGAGAGTTCACTATCAAGAAGTCCCAGGGCAATTTTGGCTTTCTCCCACAATTCAGGTGTTGTGGTAATTGCCATTGCTTCGTGTTTCGTGTGTTCTTTTTCTGGGGTTGTTGATTCACCACTCAGTGCTCCACCAAGGCGCTGGATAAGGCTACGAAACTCCAGTTCTGAAAAAAGTTTTTTTACTTGTTCAACATCATAGCGTTCTCTGTGTGTTTTTGAGAGATCAACAGAAACAGGAGCATCGCAGCGAATAGTAGCGAGCATTTTGGAAAAGATAGCATCCTCTTCGTGGTCACGAATAAGCTCAATAAGCCGTGGGGAGATTCCTGCTTTTGTAAACATTGCTTCCCCATCTTTTTTCTTAAGGACTTCATACATATGCTCTATTGAGCCAAACGCAAGAATAAGTGTAGTCGCAGTTTTCTCGCCAATTCCATGGATACCAATGATGTTGTCTGAGGGGTCACCACGAAGACCTTTGTAATCAGGGACGTGCTCGGGACCAAATCCATAGCGCTCTTTTACCTTCTCTTCATCATAGATAACTGTGTCTGTAATCCCCTTTTTGAGTGTAAACACACGTACGCGTTTTTCATCGACAAGCTGGAGGGTGTCCATGTCTCCAGTCACAATAAGGACATCGTGGGTTTTTTTTGC
>CAZUMX010000061.1:0-2997 GCA_964622275.1 uncultured Candidatus Saccharibacteria bacterium | reverse complement strand
TGCTGATCCTCATCCTTCAGAAACGTTTTGAAATAAAACCACCCACCATCTCGCATGATACGCAGCACTTCATCGCGATATCCCATACGTTCTTCTTCGTTTAAAAAGTGGGAGCTCATCATATCTAACACAAGATTTGCAGATCCGTCTTTGATAGTAGGAAAGGTCCCAGCGATACTTCTGGCCTCGTACACAATGGGAAGGTCTTGAGATGCCGCTCGAGCTTGTTTGATCGCCTCATCAGCGATGTCATACCCCACTCCCCGCACACCAAAGTTCTCTGCAAGCCACACGAGATTGCGTCCATTGCCACAACCCATGTCAACCGCCAGAGCAGTAACATTGAAGTGTTTCTTTCCTTCTTTACGATCGACAAAACGACAAAACTTCTCAAGGTCTTCCGAGACATTCATAGAGAGCGCAAGATGCTCCCCTGTCTTGTACTCCTTATTCCAAAAATCTTTATGCCGACTCATACCCCCTATCCTACCTCCCCAAGGACCGGAATGCCAAAGAATTTCTGTGGAGCGAGAAGTTCTTTGAGTGGCTCACGTTTTTTCCGCTCTGCTTTGTGCCGAAGCACAGAAGCAAAAGATGAAGCAAGAAATACCACCCCCTTCCCCATATCACGCTCGATCTGATCAACGGTGTGAAAGACTGTCTTATGGTCTTCCTCTCGTTGTGTTGCTCCAAAAAGGTCTTCTTGGAGGATGGTGTCGCTCTCCAGTCCTGCGAGGGTCACTCCCGTTGCGCGATAAAGGAGGTTCTTTCGATAGAGAGAGCGAAATACTTTTTCGAGAAGTTCAAGGATATACATCGGATCGTTTGTCGGCCTCCCGAGAGAACATTCAGCAGTATAAAAACGAAACTCTTGTGTCTTGAGAAAAAAATGGATGGTCTTTGCGTGAAGACCGTGCTCTCGCGCTTTTTTACATGCCCGCTCAATATTTTGAGAAAGTTCAGCATAGATGCGTACACGATCACGTGACGGAGGAGTGAAGGTTTCTGTTTTTTGAATCGACTTTTGTGGAGCAGGATCGCCAGTACGTAGCGCAAACACAGACTCCCCACGAAGTTCGTGCCACAATTCTTGATATGGCTTGGAAAGAGCATGTATGACCCACTCCTCATCCCGATCAGCAAACTCAAGTGCGGTATGGATACCTAGTCCTGCAAGATATGCGCTCGTCTGGTGGCCAATTCCACACACCTTTCCCACAGGAGTATCCTTAAGAAAATCGTGGATAGAAGTTCCAGGGATACATGTGATTCCGTGAGGCTTTCCCCATTTAGATGCGAGTTTCGCAAGTGTCTTTGTGGGAGCAACACCAATAGAAACAGATATTCCAAGCTCATCATCGATCTCTTTTTGGATTCGAGAAGCCATTGCGTGATACGTCAGATGAAGTGGCCGCCGAAGACCCGTGAGCTCGGCATAACATTCATCGATCGACGCTTCCTCAACACGATCAGTCAGACGATGAACAATATTCATCATGCGCCGAGAATAGAGAGCGTAGGATTCATAGTCACTGTGAACGACAATAACTTCAGGGAATTTCTTTCGGATTTCATGGATCGGCATTGCACGAGGAATACCGAATTTTTTTGCTTCGTAGGAGATTGCGGTTGCAATGCCTCGTTCTTCCCCGGTCACGACGGGTTTCCCTTTGAGAGCAGGGTTTTTTGCAACCTCCACAGACGCAAAGAACGCATCACCATCAAGATGAAGGAACGCACGAGGATACCCATATGTTAAAAATGGCCTTCGTTCACTCATGCGTATTTACGAATGACCGCACGCACCACAGCCTCAATGCGAAGATCCCCTTTAGGTATGATAGGGCGGTATTTTGGATTTGCTGGCTCGAGATAGGGTTGCCCATTTTTCATCCGAAGATATTTCATGGTATACGCACCATCAACAGATGCGATGACGATCGCCCCAGGCTTGGCATCACTCGTGCGCTCAACCAACACATAGTCCCCCTCCACAATTCCTGCATCTCGCATAGAATCACCCTTCACACGAAGCATGTATGTAGCCTCCTTTCGTTCCACCAAAAAATCATCGAGTGAAAGCGTGTCGAGGATGTCTTCTTCTGCCTGAGACGGAAATCCTGCCTCAATGAAGCCAAGAATTTTTGTCTCAGGAAAAAGATGGAGCGGAATGATCTTTCCTTCCTTATCACGTCGAAGAACTCCGCGTCCTTCGAGTCGAGTCACGAGCTTTGCAACAGAATTCTTGGATGAAAATCTCACGAGCTCACCTATCTCCGCAAATGATGGCATGCGCTTTTTTGCAGAATAAAATCGTGCGATTTTTTGCTGGTAGCCCTCATCTTTCAGCTTCTCCATGTGTGTTATTCTATGGTGAACGAACGTTTGCTGTCAATATCGTTTTTTGAAAAGAAGACGCAGCAACATCGTTCCCCTCGGTACCATTGCAAAAGTACACATTTTCAGTATAATGGGGCCCATAGCGGGATAGAGGAGAGGTACCTCGTCAGGCTCATAACCTGAAGGCCCTGGTTCGATTCCAGGTCCCGCAACAAGCGGTTTCTTACGTCGAGGTGACAGATCGACACACTCTATGTCACTTCTACGGATAGAAGGGCGTGGTTATTTGTCGGCGTAAATTACATTTGCACCGACGGCATTCGGTCCAAAAGTATGCTAGCATCCTTTTGTCCCTCATTTGTCGGCGTAGCTCAGACAGTTAGAGCGTGGGACTCATAAGCCCGAGGTCAGAGGTGCAACTCCTCTCGCCGACACCCGGTTAGCCAGAATCGGAATACCACATAGGTGGTATGAGAAAAATATGTTAGCATCGTTTTGTCCCTCATTTGCAGCGGTAAGCCATAGCTTGCCACTGCGGCATTCGGTCCAAAAGTATGCTAGCATCCTTTTGTCCCTCATTTGCAGCGGTAGCTCAACTGGTTAGAGCACTCGCCTGTCACGCGAGAGGTTGCGGGTTCAAGTCCCGTTCGCTGCGCA
>CAZUMX010000060.1:0-3186 GCA_964622275.1 uncultured Candidatus Saccharibacteria bacterium | reverse complement strand
TTCCAAGATGTCTCACGTATTGCACGTTTCTTGTCAGAACACACACTCTCGAGCTTGTTAGAAGAGCATGATATAGTTGGAGCATCATAGTGATATGAGTGATGCCATCCAAATACTTTTCCCGTCTGCTTTTGCCTTTTTTGTTGGTATTATCAGCGCCCCAATTTTGACAGGCTTCTTGTATAAGCATCAGATGTGGAAGAAGCGAAGTGTTCTCCGCGCATCTGACGGCGCACCAGCAACAATCTCCCAGCAGCTCCATAATGATGAAGAACGAAAAGTTCCACGTATGGGAGGTATTCTCGTCTGGGGGAGTACGCTTATTTCCGGTCTTGTCTTTTGGATACTGTCTACATTTACAGACTCTGGAACTTTCTATCTTCTTGATTTTGTAAGCCGAGGCCAGACATGGCTGCCTATTTTTACCCTCATCGCTGGAGCTCTTTGTGGGCTTGTTGATGATTATTTGGTCTGTCGTGATACGGGAACGTATACTGGTGGTGGTCTCTCTCTTCGGGCGCGCATTCTTTTTGTGACGAGCTTAGGTCTCCTAGGTGCATGGTGGTTTTATGCAAAGCTCGGAATGGAATCAATTTTTATTCCATTTATAGGCGACATTGTTCTAGGTCCGTGGTTTGTTTTAGTATATCTTCTTTTTGTCATTGGGATGTACTCAGGTGGGATTATTGACGGTGTTGATGGTCTCTCTGGTGGTGTGTTCGCTACGATTTATGCTGCTTACGCGATTATTGCTTTTGCAACGGGACAAATGGACTTGGCTGCGTACTGTGCTGTTGTTGTAGGAGCTCTTCTCGCATTTCTCTGGTTTAACATTCCTCCAGCTCGTTTTTATAATTCAGAAACTGGAACAATGGGTCTCACCACATCAATAGTTGTTGTGGCGTTTTTGACAAAGGCAGTTGCCGTACTTCCACTCATAGCACTCCCACTTGTGGTCACAAGTGCGTCGAGTCTGATCCAAATTGCTTCAAAGAGATTCCGTGGAGGAAAAAAGGTATTTATTGTTGCACCGCTCCATAATCATTTCCAGGCACTTGGCTGGCCCTCATACAAAGTAACGATGCGATACTGGATCGTGAGCGTGGTATGCGCAATGCTTGGAGTGGTCTTCACCCTTGCTGGTGGGCTTTAGGCTTTTTTCTTCATCACACTGTGGGGAACCGTGAAATTGTTCTTTCATTTCACCGTATAATGACATCGTGACTGCTAAAAGACCGTTTGATTGGTTTTTCTTCTCTATTGTACTCACGATTGTTGGGATGGGTGTTTTTTTCTTTGTTTCTGCTGCGTTCGGCGTCATGGCGAGAAACATGGCAAAGTTCACAGGAATTCTCTTCAATCAATTTGTCTTTGGTGTGGGTCTTGGGCTCGTTGGGCTATATATCGCTTCACGTATTCATATCGCATGGTGGAAAAAGATGTCGCTTATACTTTTTTTAGCAGGTGTCGTTCTTTCGTTTACAGTATTTATTCCTGGTATTGGATTTGAACACGGAGGAGCAAAACGTTGGGTGCATCTTTTGGGTATCTCGTTCCAGCCTTCTGAGTTCTTAAAATTTGGAGCAGTTCTGTATATGGCAGCATGGTGCGCCGCACTTCGTGACAAACTTCATGATATTCGATTTGGACTCCTTCCGCTTCTTGGGATTCTTGGCATTACTGGGACTGTTCTTCTCCTCCAGCCTGACACGGGAACATTTTTGGTCCTTGCATCTGGCGTCGTTGCAGTCTTCATTGCCGGAGGAGGGAGGTGGAGAGATATCACCATCTTGGTCGTGATAGGCGTCCTTGCTTTAGGGGGTCTCATCCTTGCTCGACCGTATCTGATGGATCGCATCACGACGTTTTTGAACCCAGATGACACACATGGTGCTGCATATCAAATTCGTCAATCACTTATCGCTATCGGGTCCGGAGGCATCCTTGGTCGTGGGTTTGGGCAAAGTGTCCAAAAATTTAATTATCTCCCTGAACCTATAGGTGACTCGATATTTGCTGTCATTGCGGAAGAGATGGGCTTTGTGGGAGCGGGAGCACTCATTCTCATGTACCTCCTGTTTGCAGCGAGGGGTTTTTACCTTGCCTCGCATGCCCCCGATCATTTTAGTGGCTTGTTTATTGCGGGCATTGTGACCCTGATTGTGGTTCAGTCGCTCCTCAATATTGGGTCAATGCTTGCTGTCACTCCCTTAACGGGAGTACCGCTCGTGTTTGTGAGTCATGGAGGAACAGCGTTGGCACTTGCTCTTTTTGAGGTAGGAGTCGTGTTGGGTATTTCTCGTTATCGCAGATAACGCCTCAACAAGAAGATTTTTTTAGGTATACTGTAACTATCGCTATGCGTATTGTATTGACTGGGGGAGGAACAGGGGGACATTTTTATCCGCTCATTGCAGTTGCGGAGGCACTCAATATTCAAATGACCAGAGAGGGCCTCGTCGGTGTTGAGTTGTACTACATCTCAGATACGCCCTATGACAAGGACGCACTTCAAAAAAACAACCTTCGATATAAAGAAATTCGGACAGGCAAAATTCGCACATACACATCGGTAAAGAACTTTACTGATAAATTCTTGACATTCTTTGCGGTCATCAAGGCCATATTCAAACTCTTCTTCCTCTATCCCGACGTGGTATTTGGAAAAGGGGGATATGCCAGTTTCCCAACGGTCTTTGCTGCGCGCATCTTGCGAATTCCAGTCGTTATTCATGAGTCAGATACTATTCCAGGCCGTGTGAATCGATGGATTGCTCCATATGCGGATGCCATTGCAATCGCATTTCCTGAGTCTGCCAAGTACTTCAATCGACCAAATCACACTGCTCTTGTAGGGAATCCTATTCGTGAGGCCCTCAAAGTGCTTCCTAAGGACACTGCGCACCAGGTGTTGCAGCTCGACCCAAATATTCCCACTATCGTCATTATTGGAGGATCTCAAGGTTCTGAGCGCATCAACGAAACCATCGTTGATATTCTTCCGAAGCTCCTT
Source organism: uncultured Candidatus Saccharibacteria bacterium (assembly GCA_964622275.1). Taxonomy (GTDB): domain Bacteria; phylum Patescibacteriota; class Minisyncoccia; order Phycocordibacterales; family UBA6899; genus CAYPEZ01. The sequence goes on along the minus strand of CAZUMX010000060.1, from coordinate 173 downwards.
AATCAGTTTCAAGTTATCCATCAATGTGGAGAAAAGCATCATGTGTGGATGAAGACGCGCACAGATGGAATACTCAAAGAGAGCTCGTACCCTGATCGATATCGTCTCTATTCGTATCTGCCTGAGGAAATATTACGGAATGCTGCTGCAGTAGCAAAACTTATTATTGCTCG
>CAZUMX010000059.1:0-3270 GCA_964622275.1 uncultured Candidatus Saccharibacteria bacterium | reverse complement strand
GCAGCACAGAGTTTGTTTGATTTCTTGCGTTCACGGGTCGCACGATAGATGGGTATGTCAAAGTATATTTTGGGGATTTCAGCGTATTATCATGATAGTGCAGCAACACTACTTTGTGATGGTGAAATTATTGCTGCGGCGCAGGAAGAGCGTTTTTCAAGAAAAAAGCACGATGAACGGTTCCCACATGCCGCTGTGCGCTACTGCCTGACAGAGGGCGGAATCACGCTTTCTGATGTTGAAGCGATTGTCTTTTACGATAAGCCACTGCTAAAGTTTGAGAGACTTCTCGAAACATATCTTGCGATAGCCCCAAGGGGTTTCACTTCGTTTCTCCGTGCTATTCCTGTGTGGTTAAAAGAAAAACTTTTTTTGCGCAGAGAGCTTCGAAAAGAACTCGAGCGTATCCTTTCGAGTATCTCTGGGACAAAAAATATTCCTCCGATATTTTTTTCAGGACACCATCAGTCTCACGCCGCATCAGCATTTTTCCCAAGTCCATATGAAAAAGCAGCCGTTCTTTGTATAGATGGAGTAGGGGAATGGGCAACAACAACAGCTTGGCTTGGCGAAGGAAACACATTGAACCCTTTGTGGGAGATTCAGTTTCCTCATTCGTTAGGGCTTCTCTACTCTGCGTTTACATACTATACCGGGTTCAAGGTGAATTCGGGAGAATATAAACTTATGGGCCTTGCTCCATATGGAGAACCAACATATGTTGACCTCATTAAAGAGCACTTGATTGATCTTCGAGACGATGGGACATTTCGTATGGATATGTCATATTTTGATTATATCGGTGGCCTCACAATGACCTCAGATAAATTTGATAGACTCTTCGGTGGCCCCGCACGGAAACCAGAAAGTCCACTCACACAACGAGAGATGGATATTGCACGATCTATACAAGAAGTTACCGAAGAGATTGTGATACGGCTGGCAAAAACAATACAGAAAGAGACTCAAGCACGCTACCTGTGTCTTGCTGGTGGTGTCGCTTTGAATTGTGTCGCAAACGGGAGGCTCCTGCGAGAAAAGATTTTTGATGATATTTGGATTCAACCAGCAGCTGGAGATGCTGGAGGATCTCTTGGGGCAGCACTTGCGTATTGGTATGAACATCTTGGAAATAAACGAACGATCGTTCAAGGAAAAGACTCCATGAAAGGTTCATATCTTGGTCCTGAATGGGGGAGTGGTGCTATTCGTGAATTTCTTGATCGAGAACGCATTCCTTACCTCCATGTACCTCAGGAAGAACTTTATCACGAAATTACTCGAGATCTTGAAGATGGGAAAGTCATAGGATGGTTTCAGGGTCGTATGGAATTTGGTCCGCGTGCTCTAGGAAATCGTTCGATTATTGGAGATGCCCGCAACACAAAAATGCAATCAGTCATGAATCTCAAGATTAAGTACAGAGAATCTTTTCGGCCATTTGCCCCAGCAGTACTTGCAGAAGATGTCTCTGAATATTTTCTTCAAGATCGTCCAAGCCCATATATGCTTATTGTTGCAGAGGTGGTCTCGGGGAAGCGTATTCCCATGACAGCAGCTGAACAGAAACTCTTTGGAATTGAAAAACTGAATATTCCTCGTTCAACTATTCCTGCAGTAACCCATGTGGACTATTCTGCTCGGATCCAGACCATTCACAAAGATACAAACCCGAGATTCCACTCGCTCCTTTCTGTGTTTAAACAAAAGACAGGGTCGTCAGTCCTTGTGAATACATCTTTTAATGTTCGGGGAGAACCCATTGTCTGCTCCCCAGAAGAGGCGTACGCATGTTTTCGAAGAACAGAGATGGATACACTTGTTCTGGGTGATTATGTTGTTCGAAAAAATTCACAACTCCCCGAATGGAAAGAAAGTGATGAGTGGAAGACCGCTTTCACTCTTGACTAACTATGCAAGATTTTTTTTCACAGGAGTATAAAAAACACACACAGGCCTCCCTTGCAGAGGTTCGCACAGCAGGGATTTCTGTCATGACAGTACTTCTTTGTCTTGGTGTGGCGTTCTATACACTTTTGCACAAAGCATTTGGCATTTATCCGACCCTATTTGGGGTAGCCCTCGTCATTGGGTTTTTTGCCCAATGGTTTCCTCGGTTGCTCCGTCCTTTGTATGTCTCATGGATGATGTTTGCCGCCGTCCTTGGATGGATAAATACGCGCCTCATTCTTGGAGTAATCTTCTTCTGTGTGTTTACTCCCATTGCACTTTTCTTTAAAATGATTGGGAAGGACCCACTTGCAAGGAAGTTTAGCTCGAAGGAGTCTTACCGGGTCCCAGTGCTTTCAAAAGAAGAGGGGAGCACAATGGCGGACCCATTTTAGTACGCATTATCATTGATTCAAAAAATATGGATTTTCTTAAAGATCTATTGGGCTTTTTTGCAAAGCGTAAAAAGTTTTGGTTGCTCCCTATTATACTCATGCTCCTTTTGGTTGGAGTGCTTATTGTTGTTGGACAAGGCTCAGCACTTGCTCCATTCATCTACACGCTCTTCTAGAAATTCTTCTTCATCATGGCACAACTGATCAAGCGTTTGGGAAGAATACTCATGCGCACTCTTAGGGGAGAAGATCCACTCGTGGTTCGTCAAGGAAAAGATGCCTGGGAAGATCAATATCGAAAGGGGAAATGGGAGAGGCTTCGTGACGCACAAGAAAATACCAAATGGATCGCAGCATATATTGTTCAAAGAGAAAAGGACGGGAAGCGATCCTCTGTTCTTGATGTTGGGTGCGGGGAGGGAGCACTTCTTGAGTGCATGCGTCAGTCTGGAGGACTTGTACCTTATATGGGTATCGATATTTCAGAGTTTGCGATCAAGAGGGCACAAATGCTTTTTCCAAGCGAACAGTTTATCCCTATGGACGTTGAGCTGCCAGAACTTAAAGACCAGTTTGATGTCATCGTGTTTAATGAGATTCTTTACTATGTCGATGCAAAAAAAGTGCTCTACACGTACCGTCCGTTTCTTGCTCGTGGAGGAGTGATTATTGTCTCGATGTATCGCTCGTGGAGAACCCGTATTCTCTGGTTTTTGGTGAAAAAAGTGCTCCACATCGAATGTATTTATGAGCTTCCCAAACACCGCATCGGAGTTTTTTCTTCCCCTGCGCTGCAACCCTAGCCCTTCCTCGCGTGTTATCATAGCCGCATGACGCCACGGCGTATCTGGAGTATCTATCACGGCCGGTTCCCAGGGGAGCGGGCCGCAACACTTTTTGCGGCTAAAGAGGCCGAATCATTCGC
>CAZUMX010000058.1:0-3401 GCA_964622275.1 uncultured Candidatus Saccharibacteria bacterium | reverse complement strand
TTCTGATGCTTGTTCATGAAGGTAATGAGCGAGTGGAGACCTCCTTCAAAGTAAAAGTTCATGGATGGCGCAGGAAGCGCAAGGTCGCGAAGCCAAAAGACTTCTTCATCAATATCCTTAGTATCAGTCTCGCGAAGATCAAGGATGTTGATCTCGAGCCCTTTCACAAGGTAAGCCTGCTGACGAAGGTGGGAAACGATCGTGTTCCAGTTGAAACGAATTTCAGCAAAGATCTCCGGATCAGGTTCGAAGGTAGTGATAGTGCCATGAAGCTTCGAGGAGTCCAGCTTCTTCACCTTTCCCTTAGGCTTTCCTTGCTTGTATTCCTGCATATGCATGCCACCATCACGATGCACGACTGCCTTGGCATAAATAGAAAGCGCATTCACCACTGATGCTCCCACACCGTGAAGTCCTCCTGAAACCTTGTAGCCACTTCCTTCACCACCGAATTTTCCTCCTGCATGGAGTGTCGTCATGACGGTCTCAAGCGCAGAGACTTTGGTCTTTGAGTGAACTTCGACAGGAATACCTCGGCCGTTATCTGCGACACGGATACGATTGTTTGGAAGAAGTGCGACTTCGATTTTCTTTGCATGGCCGCCCATCGCTTCGTCACGTGAGTTATCGAAGATTTCCCAGATGAGGTGGTGGAGCCCCTCTACACCCGTCGAGCCGATATACATTCCGGGACGCTTGCGTACTGGTTCGAGTCCCTCAAGAACGGTGATCGCTTCCGCTCCGTACCCTTTTTTCTCATCTTTCGCCATAGAATAAAAAATAGAAGCAAGACCTAAGGGGCCTAGCTATGAGAACCATTCTACCAAGTTACCTATCAAAAAGATAGTGGAAAAATCCTTAGATTATGGCTTTGTAGGGCCGTTATTTTTGCCTTTGTGGGGAAATATACAGTGCGCGTTTTTTCCAATCGTTCTCAAAATCTGAGAGTTCCACATATTGGTCCTTCCCAGTTTCCACATAGAGCGATTCTGGATCATTATAGAAGAACCCTTCGAGACGCTCTCCGTCTTTTTTATACCCCGTCACGACAAGGATGTGTCCTCGCTCTTTGCCAAAGAGCCGCTTGACCACAGAAATGATCACAGGCTCTCCATGATCAAGATGCGAGATGAGGTTCGCTATCGTCGTCGGGTCTTCTACGCAAGCACTGTGTCCCGCTCTCTTCGCTGTGTCTTCGAGATACGTATAAAACCATCCTTTTTCCTGTGTAAATCCCCCATCACGTTTTGCTTCTTCCAAAAAACCAAGAAGATTCTCAATGGGCGTCCGGTGGTATGCAAGGACCATCGCAAGAGACACTCCTCCACAAGCACGATTTGTCCAATACTCATCATGAATATCGGTGAGCTGTGAGATGTATGGGACATCAAGGCGCATAATGCTTAGCGTGTCTGCCAGCCCTTCCCAGCGCACGCAGCATATACTCGTTCCATCTCTTTGTTCACTTCATCATCAGTGAGCGTGCGGTCGAAGGCCTGAAAGACAAATCGATACGCATAAGACACCTGAGACTCACCAGGTTTTTGGAATCGATCAAAACGCGAGAATCTCACAACAAGAGGTCCTCCCGCCGCACGAAGCGCTTCATCGATCTCGGCTTCTTGGGTAAGTTCAGGAACAAAGAATGCAATATCTCGAACGATGAATGGGAATGACGAAAGTGTGCGGTACGATTTACCACTCAACTGACTTGGTTCGTAGGTAAACACATCCTTACCTGAAAGAGAAGAAGTGAATGCGTCGAGATTGAGTTCGAGGATGACGCCTTTTTTCTTATCCTGAGTGATCGTTCCACGCTCTGCCGCGCTTGGGATACTTACTCCAAGGTACTTCGAAAGATCAAGAAGGAGTGTATTCATCTCTTCATCGATTCCCTTCACTCGCTGTTTTGAACCCGTATAAATGCCGATGGCAAGATGCACTTTTTCTCCATCATCACGAAAGACCGTGCCGATCTCGAACACTTGTACATCCGAGAGCCCTATAAGTGGCGCATAATAGTCGTTCTGCTTGAGTGCTTGTTCCATCCCCGCAAAGAGATTACTGCGAAGATATGGACGGTCCTTTCCCACGGGATTCAAGACCTCAATGGTCCCTTCACCTTGTTTAGCAAAAGAATATGTGATGATTTCTGAAAATCCTCGTTCTAAGAAAAATGTCCGGATCCGCTGACCATACAAGAGTCTCGGGTGCACCATCCCCTTCTCTGTTACTCGTGGGAGTGTCGGACTAATCACGTTGTATCCTACATGGCGTCCAATCTCTTCAATCACATCAACTGGGAGACGTAGGTCGAGACGCTCTTTTGGTATTTCGACAACATGTCGCTCGACAGGGACATCTTCGAGGACGCGACGATACCCCACAATGTGGCTAAACTGTTTACTCTTGGCAAGCTCCTCACGCACAACCTTTCCGTGAGCTCGCGATGCATGGAGCACCTCTCCGTCACCAAGATACATGCCCACATGATCCACACCCTCTGGTACTGGCGTCCCTGGCATAAACTCGACAGTCTCATAGTGAATCTTTCCGTCACCTGTATTAGAAAAAATCAGGTCGCCAAAGCAAAGCTCATCTTTTGCAACGGGCCGTGCATATACATACTTATCGACGGTAATACTTGGCATCCATACCCCTGCGTGAGTGAACAGATAGCTCACGAGTGACGAGCAGCTAAACGCATGAGGAGCATCGATCCTCATCGAAGAAGGGTTTTTATATTCTTTCCCGAGCACTTCACGCAACCGAAGCTGGAGTGCGGTTTCAGGAATGAATGTTTGATAACTAAATCCAAGACGTGTGAGTGCCGCAGTAATGTCTTTATCTTTCATGGTGGTCCCGAGAAGAGCGTTCACCTCATCTGCAGTGATCCCAACAAGATATTGCCATGACTCAGGCGCTCCATAGACATCCGTCACAACACCAATCTTCGCATGAGGAATTTGCGCGAGGAGAAGTGAGAGCGCTTCATACATACCATCCTCGGCAAAGCTACTCGTCATTCCATTTTCAAAACGCTTCGACGCATCGGTCTTTATCCCGAACTTACTCGAGGTCTTGCGTGTGAGCGCAGGATGGAAATTCGCACTTTCTAGGATAATGCTCGTTGTCTGCGCATCGACCTCTGCCTTCTTTCCTCCTTTAATTCCTGCAAGCGCGAGCACGCCTTCGTCGTCAGCAATCACGACTTCGCTTCCATCAAATTGAAGGTCTTTCCCATCCAAGGTCGTCATCGTCTCCCCACTCCGCGCTTTCCTCACGGTAATTCCCCCCTTCACCTTTTGTGCATCAAAGGCATGCATTGGCTGCCCGAGATCAAAGAGGACAATATTGGTGATATCGACCAAGTTATTAATACTTCTTGCGCCTATCGCTTC
>CAZUMX010000057.1:1675-3537 GCA_964622275.1 uncultured Candidatus Saccharibacteria bacterium | reverse complement strand
AAAGGAGCGACGCACTCCGGCCATTCCAAAAGAATGACTGTATCTGTCCGAGCAGTTTCTCTTTCCCAATCTAGGGCACGAAGGGCGTCTGGGCCCTCTAGCCGATACGCATCGACATGAAGAATGCGTGCAGGCCAAGTTCTTTGCGTGTGGTGTGTACGAGCAAGAACAAATGTTGGACTTTGAACCACGTCACCGACGCCAAGATGCCGCGCAAGAAGTTGTACAAACGTTGTCTTTCCTGCACCAAGCTCACCGGAAAGAGTGATGATGTATGCTGCTGATGGCTGATTGAGATGCTTCAATCGATCTCCTATCGTTTGTGCAAAACGATTCATCTCATCTAGGGTTGATACGTCGGTGCGCTCCATAACAACAACATTGTTGCACAAAAGTCGCATCCTGACATCACAAAGAGACAAAAGAAAAATTATGCGTGAGCTGGAGTTCCGTGAGATTCTTCAAGAATACGCTTTTTGCGTTCTTGGTATACAGCGACCACACGGCGAACGACCACAATGATACCGGTCACGACAACCAAGAAGATGATCCACTCAAAGAATGAGTTTGGAAGAATGCCCCCATCCACATCAGTAGTCTGGCTCGTCTGGGCGACACTGGCAGTATGGACAGAAGATGATTGATTAATAGAAACAATGGGTGATGCTTGGCTCATATCAGTACTTAGTGCTGCAAGCATGTTCCCTTGAGCGTTTGTGTATGAGAGTCCAGCAACAGCAGTTGGGAGTGCTTTAGTCACACCACTTCCTGCAATGGACATGATGGTGACTGAGCGCTTTGTTTTTGCTTCAAGAGGCTCGGTGGGTATTGTTAATTTTTGGCCACCAGAGACTTTTTCAAGCACTGAGGCCCCGCCCGAATTGTCTGCCAAGTACACCACACTATCTGGAAGCACAACCGAAAGTGTTCCTTTTCCAACTGCATATGCAGAACCATTGGTATACGTCACAATGTATTCAACAACATCTCTTGCTGCTGGCTTCGAAGGGTTCATTGCGACCGAAACACTCATCGGTCGACTATCAACAGCGGAATTGAAGAGACGCTGGAAAAAACCTCCTGGATTTTCTTGGTTTGCGCTACTTCCACCAACACTTGAACCAGAATTGCTTTGGTCCACCCCTCCAAGTGAGTTTATGGCTGCACCTGTTTGGTTTGCATTCGTGTTTGTCTGAGTAACGGTTGAATTGTTCAATGAAGATGGCGTAGGCTGAGTCGTATTGTTTCCTGAGGCAGTAAGAGAGGTTTGTCCCAACTCGCCTGGTCCAGAAATAAAGGTTCTTGTTGAACCGTACACAATTCCACCAGGACCTTCAAGGACAGCTCTATAGTAGTAAAGCATTCCGGGGGTCAAAGAGAAACCACGAATATATGGGAGGTTCGTGAGCGACTGTGTTGGAACAGACCGCGAAGAGGTAAAGTGACCAAACGATGGTGTTGTTCCGTATTCAAACGAAAGGCGGACACCTTCTTGGCTTGCTTGAGCTGTGGCAAAAAAATTCACCGTGACCTCATCAACCATTTGCGCACTCAGTGTTTCAACCGTCCCAACCGATCCCGTTGCAGCAAAAAGCGTCCCAGGGAGGGCAACCGTGACCAGAACAACAAACATAAACATGGTTCGCATCAATGGCATAAAAGTGCGTTATTTATGGGGTCAATAATAAACATATACATTATACATAAACAATTACTTTTGTCAATAGCCTCAAAAACCATAAATATGGCTTTGTAGAGCCGTGTTTCCTTGTGTTTCTTCCCCATGAGGGTAAAATGGAGGGTATCTATGCCCTTTTTAAAAGACAACAAGAGTGACACTCAGCTTGCGCAAATTCGCCACA
>CAZUMX010000057.1:0-1575 GCA_964622275.1 uncultured Candidatus Saccharibacteria bacterium | reverse complement strand
GCGCTTCGCTCCGGGAATACACACATTACATCAACTGTCGCAGAAATTATCATGGCAGGAGCTGTTGCGACTGGAGTATCCGATATACATCTTGAGGCAGAGAAAGAGGTTGGGAGACTAAGATTTCGTATTGATGGTATTCTCCAAGACATTCTTGATTTCACACCAGAACAATACCGTCGCATTCTCTCTCGTATTAAGCTGTTAGCGGGAGTAAAGCTGAATATTGCACGAGAAGCACAAGATGGGCGTTTCACTATTAAACTTCAAGGAACAGACGTAGAAGTGCGCGCATCGTTTCTCCCATCTGCGTACATGGAAGGAATCGTTCTTCGTATTCTGAACCCAAACGCAATCTCTGTTTCTATGGAAGAACTGGGTATGGATGATCATTTGTATGAAATCATGAAAGAAATGATTGAAAAACCAAATGGACTCATCCTGACCACAGGACCCACTGGAAGCGGAAAGACCACAACCCTCTACGCATTTCTGAAAAAAGTAAGAAATCCACAGATTAAAATCATCACCATCGAAGACCCGATAGAGTATCACCTCGAGGGAATTGCCCAAACACAAGTCGACAATAAAGGAACCGGGTATCGCTTCGCTGATGGGCTCCGAGCAGCCATGCGCCAAGACCCAGACGTGATCATGGTTGGGGAAATCCGAGACGAAGAAACAGCGGGTGTAGCCATTGACGCCGCACTCACGGGCCATCTCGTGTTTTCCACCCTCCACACAAACTCTGCCGCAGGCGCAATCCCCCGCTTGATTGACCTTGGCGTGAACCCCAAGGTGTTAGGCTCCGCACTGAACATCGCATTAGCACAACGCCTCGTGAGAAAACTCTGCCAATTCTGCAAAGAGGCATACACGCCGGCAGGAAAAGAACTTGAGACATTCGATCGATTTTTTACACACCTGAAAGAGTTGCGCCCAGAACTTTTGTATCCCGAGTATCTCTATAGACCAGTGGGGTGCGATAAGTGCACACTCACAGGATACAAAGGACGCATTTCGGTCTATGAGGGCATTTTGATGGATGCAAAAATAGAGGCAGTGATTCGTGACAACCCAGGAGAAAGAGATATTCGTGACGCAGCGCAAGGACAAGGAATTCTTGATATGCGACAAGACAGTATTTTGAAGGTGATAAAGGGAATCACTTCGTTTGAAGAAGTGGATCGTATTGTGGGGCTAGGAGACCTACGATAGTACCCCACGACATTCTTGACGGAGCATCAAGAACATCCTTTAGAACGATTTCCTCTGGGCAAAACAGAAAAGCTCCATAGAATGAGCACTTGAGGGTAAAACCCTCTACACAATTACTTTTCGTGTGAGACACAAGAAGTGAAATATAACCCTAAGGGAAACATCAGCCGCAATTCCGAAGAAAGGCACCAAGGTATCCTCGAGAAGATATCATGGAGACCCGGTGGGTCCTAATTGTATAGAGGGTTTTCTCCTCAAATCATTCAGTAAAAAAGAGGAAACGCGCTATAATGAACGCGTGTCCGTCACTAGCATCTCAGTCATATGAGATTGACGTCACGAGATAACTCTGATGAT
>CAZUMX010000056.1:0-4045 GCA_964622275.1 uncultured Candidatus Saccharibacteria bacterium | reverse complement strand
GTTATAGCTGAGCTGGTCAAAGCTGTCGAGAAAGTAGATGAAACATGTGACGCACAAGAAGAAACGATCTCCCTAGTGGAGAAATTCTTAGAAGATAGAGCTAATGTGTATAGAGAAGTTCGTAATATGATGAGAACAGAATCACTGCAGAGATATGCAGTGGGTGCATCAGTCCAGGCAAATCCAAACATGACGCCGAATGAGAGAGCGGCGTATTGCCTTGCAGAAAGACAGGCTAATATTCCGAAAGGTTTCCAAGATTTTTTACGTGATATTTTCAAATATCATGAGCTAGGAAGAGGACTCGATTCAGCAAGTATTGCCAAAATGGGACCTGATAAGCTATATACAGTATTAATCAATGCGCTTGGAGGGCCCGCTTCAGCTCAAAGAAATGTTGCGAATATGATAGTGGATTCTTTCCAACCAACAAATCCACCGGGAGAGGGATTTAGAAGATTTGTAAATCCACCCATAATTGATGTACATGCACTGCCTTTTACAAACGTTATGTTAATACTTGAATATCGTAATAATCCAACACTTCCGCCCCCTCCCAACGCTCTCATCATGCCGCACGCAGATACACTCACAACCCAAGATATGTTATCAATTACGGAAAATATCGCAAGCACTATTGCAGACAGGATAGCAGGTAGCGGCGCTATATAGTATTTCCATAACTATTATGCATATTAACGAACTTACAACTAAAGATGTGCTCAAGTACCTACCACTTACAGATGAGGTGCGCGGAAAACTATTGGCTGTTTACCCAGACAAAGTGACATATGAGCAGGGTGTGCAAATCGAAGATATGGCATGGCGATTATTTTATGTATATTTTGACATGATATATGACACAGTTCTCCGAAAAGAAACTCTCGAAAATCCGGGGCCTTTAGAACCTGGGTATCATGACAGATTACTACAAAAGACAGAAGATTTGATTATGAGTGAATATCAAACAGACGTGACAAACGATAAGCTCGATGAACTCAGGAAACAATTAGCCTCATTGGCTCATTAGCATATATATCAGTATGAATTCACACGAATCTCCAAGACCAGCACGAGCGTCGACAGAATCTCGAGATCGGGGGGGTGTGGAAGAGTTACAACAATATCTTAATGAAGCTACTATTATCTATCAAGATGGAACAGGTGCGTTGACAGAATTAAAGGCACAACCTGATCCTGCTACAAGACTGGATGCGGTTAAGTGCAGCGTGACACTGAGAGAATTACAAAGCCTGAAAGTCAAAGTTCGCAATCTTGTACCAAGTGCAGGAACTCATGTCGTGCCGACAGAGCAAGTCGCACAAGCTCCAGATGCAGCTGCTACTAATATCCGTACCGAGGTGCAGAGGGCACTGGAGGTAGCGGTGCTTGAAGAGAACAAACGAATGCTGATACTTCAACAGGTCATATGTGATAGAGATGGTTTTTTTGGCACCAGGGCACAAACGATTGTGTATTCGGAAGCAGACCTGATACCCCTTACCGACGAAGACGCAATATCAGATTACACTGTTCTAATAAGTAAAATACTTGGAGCTATCGGCTCTGATGCACAAGTGTCTCCTGAAGTTAAGTTAAAAGTGTGTGAAGACTATCGATTGTCTCAAGCAACATGTCAGTTAATGATAGATAATAGATCTTTGTATTCATCTGATGCCACAGCTCGCATTACTGATGCCAGAAGCCGTGCTCAGGCGGAGAGCGATCTTGCGAGAGAAAGAGAGATGCAAAAAGGTGGCACTATAGTGGTCAAAGAAGAACCATTGGATCCGGAAGCTATTGAGGAAGCCTCAGAAGATATTGAGGGAAAGATACAGGGATATCGAGAACAAGCTCGTGAAACCTTGACGATCAAACGGAAAGGAGTCGTGGACACTCTCGGAAAAACAATTAGTGCACAAGTCGCATTATCAGCTACAGGTGTGAAAGTAGAAATCTTCTCTGATTATGGTAATAGGAGTATCGAAGATACTGAAAACGCACAACTCGTCAAGGTTCTGCAGAACGCAATTGATGACGCGCAGGAAAATAAAATAAAGGCCTTAGCCATGTCAGGGCTTGTTAATGTCACCGATATTGTACGAAAATACCAAACGGGTACGGAATACCCAGCGCTATTGGGCAAGGCCGCTAGATTAGTTGCAGTTAAAACACACTCCTCCTCTCTTTATGATCACCTTGAACGTAATCGTCAACAAGCGATAGAGGAAATGAGACTAGCAATAGCCATTCAAAAAAATGTTGAAGTAGACGATGTTACCCCAGAAGAAGCAACTAGCGTATTGAATGACCCCGGTGAAGTTATTGCTTTAGGTAATGCTCTTGTGCGTATGGGTGAGAATATCGCTGGAACGCGCAGTTTACGACATCCATTGCGAGGGGGACAGTCATTAGCCGATGAGCTGATCACTCAACTCCAACTTCTCAAGTTACATGTAGAGAAATGCGGTGCATGGGCTGGAGAGCTACGCTCCGCGATACAGGGGTATGACCAACGACTTGCAGCTCTTGATCTTGGGGAGCAACTTTCAGATCAAATAGCGAGTAATGGAGAGCAAGAACTACCCCAAGCGCAGATTCAGGTTGCTGATACAGAAGAAGTCCCTGGGGATATACATGATAGCGTAATTGATGGTTCAAATAGTGATAAAGATTTTAATGGTGCACATTTTGGAACTCAACATGGAGATCCAGAAGCAGAATCCCAAGCACAGACTCATGCTGATGACTCTGAAGAAGTTCTTGGGGACATGCATGATAGCGTACTTAGTGGTCCAAGCGCTACTACAGATTCTGATGGTACGCATTTTGGTGATCAATCTAGAGATCCAGAAGCAGAACCACCTCCAAAGGATACAACAATTCAACAAGAAGAAATAATACGAGAAACTACGGAATTATCACACCCTGGATTTGAAAGGTTAGAACCGCCACATACATATGATAACGTAGCGCATGAAGGCTCACTTATTGAAGAATGGAAGGAAGAGGGAATACAGGTTGAGGAAAGAGGCGTTTCGTGGGGCATCCATCCAATTACTGATTGGATAATGCCACGCATGTGGGTTTTTGATATATCTGCAGGTGGTGATGCACAAGGTGAAGCGCTCGATGTGAATGGAAATAAAAACGTTTTTGAGCACGGTGATTTTGCGCTCGTAGCCATAGCTCAGCCAGCAGGCACTGAACCAAATAGGACGTGGAATATTCGAGCAGAGCTACTACAACGAATACCCGAAGATGACACACTTCAATCGAGAAGAGAAGTACTAATGCAAAACCTTGCACGTATACAGGTTTTGCAACATACAGAGAGCACGACTGCTGATCTTGTACATCTTCAGTCAGAGTGTGATGAAATACTACAGCAGTATCGAAGTCGTTTTCTTGAAAGCGGTATGAGTGAATCCGAGGTAGATGCAAGAAGTGAAGTAAGTGATTTAGTAGGTCTCGCCAAGATAATACATGGACTGGTAAGTGCAGGGGTCGGTTCGAAACAGGAAGCGACTCCAATCGAAGATTCGTCAGTGCTTGTAAATCGTAGAACATCAAATGCGACTCAGCTTCCCAGTGATTTTGCTGGATTGGCTTCAACAGATACGGCGAGAACCTCAGAAGACACAAGAAAACCCACCGATGCATCCGTAGGATTACAAGTTGGACTTAGATCCTTCGCAAATCACGAATATGAAAGTGCTCTTGATACATTTAGACGGGCTTGGGATGGTAGGTTGAGTGTTGACGTTTCAAACGGTACAGATGTAAATATCGCACTGCGTGTATTGGAAGCAGCTGAGCAAGTTATAGGATCTAGATTTGCAAAGAGTCAAAATGTACAAGCACATATAAACTTTATAAATGAATTCATACCACAGATGCAAGCTGCATATGCGACAGTAGTTGGATCGGGTGTATCTGGCGATGACCTGATCAACCGTATTCATCGGTTATATAATTATCCAGTGACCCAGTATGAACATATAGACGAAGCTCTTCACTTAGCTTGTATTGATGCGGAAATTCA
>CAZUMX010000055.1:0-4294 GCA_964622275.1 uncultured Candidatus Saccharibacteria bacterium | reverse complement strand
CTTACCACCGACCTGAATCTTGCCGTCAGTAATACGAAACTCACGCAACACACGAGAGTCGTCCACCTCCCCCCACCCACTCGCTTTGAGCATTGGGTCGATATATTCAGCTCGTGTTTCTGATTCGTTCATATGTTTATGATAGTTCAGCGTGGAATGCTTTACTCAAGATCGACTTCTTAAGCTCCTCCAGATCAGCCAGCTTTTGCTCGTATATTTTCTCCAGCTTCTTCGTTTCGGCCGAAAGCGTATCAAACTTTTTAGCAATTGTCTTTTGTTCTGAAAGAGATTTTGGAAATTGGAGAATAACATCCTTAAGAGAAGAGTTGGAAATAACTGGTTGTGCAGCTTGCCTTGCTGATTTTCGAAGATGTTTAAAATTCAGTAAATATGTTAGAAACGAGTGGTCAAATTCGTACTGGAAATCCACAACCTTAAATGCATTGTCTGTAAGCCATATCTTTTCAGTAATATGTCTAACATTCCCACATAAAGCTCCGACTCTGCCAATAATTACGTTGCTACCAGAAAGATTGAAGTCATTATGCATGCCCGCTATACCATTACCTCCGAAAACAGAAAACTTGCCATCGATACCCATCAGCTTGCTCGTTAAATTATCTCCACTTTTTAATTTAAAACAATCGCCCAGTTTCTTCTCCTCCCAATCTTTTCCGGGGTTTGCAAACACACTCTGTAAATACGACTCAAAAAGCTCTTTTGAGTTTTGCAGATTCTTCTCTGCACTCTGCCTTGCTTTAGTTACTTCCTCGAAAACATCATCCAAAAGTTTTACGATTCGCTTTTGTTCTTCAGTCGACGGTACTGGTATCTCATAGTCTTCGATGAACTCTTTCGGCACTCTTTTGTGTCCAACTGCCCCAGACATGACCTTCCGACCCTTTTCCCTGAAGTCGTCTGTCGATAGAAAATAATATAGATAGTCAGAATAGATTTCTCCTTTTGATCTAAAAACAAAATATTCACTTGAACCAAATCCAATGCCATTCTTCAAGTCGTTAGCTATGCCAATTTTCCCATTTTCAAAACACGGAGTGATTTTTGCCATCAAAACATCACCATTTGCAAAATAGGTATAACTTCCAGCAACATCTTTGAGCTTCCTTTCATGTTGAGTATTAAATCGTTTGGTAAAAATACCCAAGTCTTCCATTGGAACAAACGAAACGAGATCGCTTGCACCAAGTGTCTTGCGAGCCTCACTCTTTGGAGGTTTTATTTCGCACACATCGCCAAGTCTTTTTGTTTGCCAGATAGTTTTCATTTTAGATATGATCGAAGCAACTCAATCGATTCTGTGAGTTGCTTGTTAAAGTCCTTATCTTGGTTCTCTGGATAGTGAATGCAGTTCCGTATGTATGTAGGGAGTGTTGCCTTATTCTTTTCCTTTTTCACTGGATATTCCAGTTTAAGTTTCTTTGTTTGAACGAAGTAGCCATTATCAAATTCAGTAATTCCAACTGCATCCTTGTTGTTCTCCTCACCATAATCAGCTCTCAAACGATCGTAAAGCTCACTGTGGTAATCAGTACTTGAGATCTCGAATACATCATATGTGACACTCGCATATGTAGAGACCTTCTCTCCAAACTTCATAAGCTCAGTTTTTTCCTTCTCAGTTTTCTTTTTTGATTTCTTAAAAACCTTATAGTTTCTACTAAGATCTTTTTTATCGATCATGTAGTTTGAATGTGTGGCGAAAAAGACCACATTATTTCTTTTGTTTTGTGTGATCTTCACCAACTCTCGCAATAAGTCCTCTTGAGCTTGCGGGTGTAGATGTGTCTCCGGTTCATCCAGTAGTAAGATAGAATTCGACAATTCATCGTTACTATTCTGTGCAGATATTGTCAGGAGAAAAGAAACAAACTGCCTAAATCCGTCACTACGCTGGTCAGCAGTCTTTGCCTTTCCTTTCGTATCTAAATCGTGTACATGGAAGTTTATTAGCCCGTCAGATATATCGAAGGTTATCTTGATGGGATGTTTCGGCCACGCTGTGTTTATGTGTTCGCTCACTTTTTCACCAAGTTCGTTTTCAAGCTGTTCACGCTCTGTGGATTCAGTGATTAGCGCAATCTTGTTTTTGATCGCATCTATGCCAACAAATCCCGCAAGAGCGAAACAGTTTTTCAATGGTATTGAAACGTCATCAGGTGTAGTGGCGAATTGCGCCAAGTTTATTGGTTGCGAAATCAAATACCTGTCTTCTGCTGTCCAAAAAATAGATTCGTGTATTTTCGCAGAGAAATGCGTTACGAGATGATCCTCGATGGAACCTTTGTGTTCATTCTCACTCTTTATACTCTCTACTTCGACAGCTTCGAGCGTTTGACTAGGAGCACTGTGTTCAAATGACGCAATGTATTTAATGCTACTCAGATCAATATCCGTTATATCTGCCGACGGCGCATTTGTCGTCAGGTAGTCTTTTGCATCCTGTTGTTCTTTTTCATCTAATGAATATGTATAGATAATTTCAATTGCCTTCGTTGGATCTCTAAAGTCTTTTGCAAGCGGTAACGCCTCACCTTTAGCGTTCTTTAGCCCGTCTTTAAGTGCTAAGGCTTTTAAGATTGTTGATTTTCCAGCCTCATTCACTCCAATCAAGCCATAAGTGAATGTCTCATCACTAAGTGGTTGAATCTCAAATGATATGTCTTCGATGCTCCTATAATTATTAATGGTAATGGATGTGATTTTCATATAATGTTTTTTATTCTCATTACACTGCTCTGTATTTTTGTATCTAATTCCTTCATCTCCGCCAAAATTACCTCTGGGCTACGCAGAGCAACTTCACCACCCTTGTTTGGGTTCTTCACTGACAGATCGAATGTGGTCTGATCAACACTAGAGACATCCACACTCCATGAGTTGTCGCTATCTGCCTTTGTTTTCTGTAGCTTCACGAAATCAGTCAGATCAGCTTGGTTGAGAGGGTTTGTTTTACCTAGGTTGCGTGTGAGGTTCAGTTGGTAAAACCACACCTTCTTTGTGGGCTTTCCGTTTTCGAAGAACAGCACCACTGTTTTCACGCCAGCGCCAGCGAATGTGCCTCCAGGAAGATCGAGCACTGTATGCAAATTGCAGTTTTCAAGTAGTAATTTACGGAGACTGACTGAAGCGTTGTCTGTATTTGAAAGAAACGTGTTCTTGATAACAATACCTGCTCGCCCTCCTGCTTTGAGAATTTTTATGAAGTGCTGGAGAAAGAGAAAGGCTGTTTCCCCAGTCTTGATGGGAAAGTTCTGCTGAATCTCACGTCCTATGCCTGCCCCAAATGGCGGGTTGGCAAGAATCACGTTATAACGATCCTTCTCCTGAATGTCGTTTATGTTCTGCGCGAGCGTATCCATGCGCCTGATGTTTGGCGCTTCAATGCCATGCAGGATCATGTTCATAATGCCGATGATGTAGGCGAGTGATTTTATCTCTTTGCCATAGAAGGTCTTATTCTGCAGCGTCGCCATCTGTGCAGATGAGAGCTTTGCCTGATTTTCAGTAAGGTAGTTGTAGGACTCCACCAGGAACCCAGCTGAACCACACGCCCCGTCGTATATAGTCTCACCAATTTTGGGATCTACGACCTTAACAATGGTCTTAATAAGCGGTCGAGGAGTGTAATACTCTCCACCGTTTCGCCCTGCATTTCCCATCTTTGCGATTTTTGCTTCATAGAGGTGAGACAGCTCATGTTTCTCCTCATACTTTCTGAAGTGCATGGTGTCCACGACATTCAGGATCTCCCGGAGCTTGTAGCCACTGACGATCTTATTCTTTAATTCGCTGAAGATCTCCCCAATCTTGTACTCAATATTGTTTGCATCAGCATCAGGGTTCTTGAACTTCTTCAGATACGGGAATAGTTTGCCATTCACGAATTCATTTAAATCATCACCTGTCATTGCCTTATGGTGATCAATCTTGCCATCTGCAGTCTTTGGGCATGCCCAGGCATCCCAACGATACTGGGCATCGAGGATATAATTGTATTTCTTGCCAGCCAGTGCCGCCTCTGTCTTCTTTATTTCATCCAAATCATCGAGGTATTTCAAAAAAAGAATCCACGATGTCTGCTCCACATAGTCGAGTTCAGTCGCCGACCCTGAGTCGGTGTGGAGAATGTTATCTATATTTCTAAATGAGTTTTCGAACATGTTATATAAATTCTATCCTATTTAGACTCGATGATGCTGCGGAGACGGAGGGATTCGGTCATAGCTCTTTTTCTGGTGAAAAAGGCTACTACCCTGCCTCGCGCCGTCGCGCT
>CAZUMX010000054.1:0-5370 GCA_964622275.1 uncultured Candidatus Saccharibacteria bacterium | reverse complement strand
CGATTCCCTGTAGGGTCATAAATCGACGAAAGGAAGTGGACTGCTCCACTTCCTTTCGCGTTTTGTGAGGGCGGAACCATGTTTCGTCAGCAGACGAAACCGCGAGGCCGGGGCTGGAAAATTTCCGTAGCGACGGCGAGGAAATTATTGTGGCTCACATAAAATTAGGCACAAAGGAGTTGTGCCACTAGCAGAAACTAGACAACACATTTGATCAAAATATCGGACTTATCCCTATTTTCCCATCCCTATTTTCCCATTTCCATCGTTCTCCGTTATTTGTGATCCATTCCGATGGTGAGTAAATCGGAAACGGGTACTGGTCCTGTAAGGACCGATTCCCTGCTCCCCCAGAATTTGTGACTAGGCAAATATATGTTAGTATCCATTTTACAAGGACGATTAGCTCAGTTGGTAGAGCACAGCATTCACATTGCTGGGGTCACAGGTTCGAGCCCTGTATCGTGCACATGGGGCCTCTTTCTCAGGTCGAGTATTCATCAGACCGCGTGCTTCTCACGGGTTTCCATGCCGTCAAACATGCACTCCGCCTTGGTGCGCACATAGAGCAGATTTATACAACTGATACAGAAAAGGCGAAGTCTTTTGTTGAGCAACTTGCTCCAGATGTGAAAGAGTCATTTTTTAAAATGTGCATCGAGGCAACAAAAGCTGATATTCATAAATATATACCAGGGCGTCTTCATTGGACCGAGGTATGGGCTATTGCAACAAAACCTGTGTGTAATCCTCAAGACGTACTTCTCGACCATAAAAGATCTTCCCCGCTTGTCCTTCTCGAAGATCCAAAGAACCCGGGCAATCTTGGAGCGAGTATTCGTGCAGCCGCCGCTTTTGGTGCGTCAGGACTTCTTGTTATTGGTGAAAGCGACCCTTGGCACCCTCGGGTTATTCAAGGGGCATCAGGACTTCAGTATGCGCTCCACGTAGGAAGAATTGATACGTTAGACCAATGGGCTGGACCGCTTATTGTCTGCGATCCTGATGGGAAAAATCTTGACCTTGTCGAGGTGCCTCAGGATGCAATCATTCTTTTTGGTACTGAACGTGAGGGGGTGTCTGATGGCATCCTGGGTCGTGCCGCAGAATCTGTTCGTATTCCTATGCGTAAGGGCGTGAGCAGTCTTAATCTTGCAGTATCTGTAGGGGTCATTCTTTCCTCAATATATAAAGGATGATAAATCCTGATTGCTCGTGTAAGATGAGCGCTACTTATGCGGATACTAGCCATTGAAACAAGTTGTGACGAGACGGCGATAGCTATCGTTGAGGTCGATGGTCCTCGGATAAAAACCCTTGCTAACGAAACGCTTTCTCAAGCGGCACTTCACAGTGAGTATGGCGGAGTGTTTCCCACGCTTGCAAAACGTGAACACGCACGGACCATAGCTCCTCTTCTTGACCTTGTACTCAAAAAAGCGGGGCTCTCACATCACGGAGACACACCGAGCAAAGACGTCAGCAAAGAGATTCTCGGTATTCTTTCGCGAGAACCAGAACTTGGGAATGTATTTCTCAACACCATTGGCACTCTTTCTGTGCCCGCCATTGATAGGATTGTGGTGACACGCGGCCCAGGGCTTGAACCAGCGCTATGGGTGGGAATCAATGTTGCCCGTGCGTTAGGGCTTTTGTGGAACATCCCCGTTGTTCCAGTCAATCATATGGAAGGACACATTCTTGCAGCGGTGTTTGATAATGCATCGCAATCTTTTACTTCAATGGACTTCCCCGCCGTTGCACTTCTTATCTCCGGTGGACACACCGAACTCGTTCAAATGAGTGCTATTGGTAAATATGCGCTCCTTGGCGAGACAAAAGATGATGCTGTTGGTGAGTGTTTTGATAAGGTTGCTCGTATGCTCGGACTCCCCTACCCCGGAGGACCAGAAATTTCACGCCTCGCACTTCGTGGAAATCCAGGTGTATATCAACTCCCCCGTCCGATGATACACTCTGGGGACCTGTCATTTTCTTTTTCTGGTCTTAAAACGGCAGTGCTGTATCTCGTTAAAAAACTTGGGAATCTCACGGATGAACAGAAAGCAGATATTGCTCGAGCATTTGAAGATGCTGTGACTGAGGTTCTCACCATTAAGTGTGAACGTGCCGTTGAGGATATTGGAGCAAGAGCATTGATCATCGGAGGAGGCGTTTCGGCAAACACACGTATAAGAGAATCATTATCACAACTTGCACAAAAGAAAGGTATCACTTTTTTTGCTCCAGAACGTATGCATTCTACAGACAATGCATTTATGATAGCTCTCGCAGGAGCCCACGCAGAGGTTATTGACGGTGCGCCACTTGATGCTTTCGGAGGATGGAGGATTCATACAGAAAAACACCCCAATACATGAGGTGTTTTTCTGTCATTGAATAACTGATGTGTTACCGTAGAGATGCTTGTCGGTTGCGGCGAGCCATGACGAAGCCAAGACCAAGAATGAGAGCAAAGAGGATGAGCCAAACCCAAAGTGCTCCACGCTCTGTGCTGAGTGCCTTTGCGATACTTGCAGTGAGTGATGTCGTTGTTCCGAGTACTGTTCCGCAAGGAGCACTATCTATTGTCGTGGTTGTGCCTCGCTCAATATCTTTTTTCCCAACAGTAGGAACTGCCGCAAAGAGGTCTCGAAGTGAAAGTCCAAATCCTTTCTTTCCTGTGTATGACTCATTGGTCTGCACACCAGAAGCAATGTCCCCTGTTTGAGGAACAAGCTCTGTCACAGGAGTCTTTGGAGCAACTTCCGATAGATCGATCTTTGCGAGGTCAATGACAGGCTTTGAAACAGGCTTTGAAACTGATCCAACTCCAGAAGATGGTGTTACTGAAAGTGATGGCTGTGTTGTTGGGATGTTGCTGATGTTGACCGACACAGATCCAGTATTTCCACTACGCATTGTTTGAGCATACGCATCAATTTCAAGAAGCTGTGAGGCAGAAAGTGGAAATGCGCGCTGGCAATAAATTTCATTAACTTTCTTCTGGGTCGTGTAATACACATACCCAGTGTTTCCAGGAAGTCCCCATGGGGTGAGGACATCGGCAGAGTATTTATCCTGGAATGCACGGACGGCTTTGTCAGTTGCGACATCGAAGACACCGGTCACTGTAAGGTTTGTGAATCCTTCGTATTCCTTGAGGAAGCGCTGGAGCTTTGTTACTTCGACTGGATCATTTGAATACCCAAGGCGAAGATATTTTTCAAGATAGGTACAGCTTCCTGCAACAACGGGTGTGACAAGTTCAACCCCAACGACCGTGCTTGCTCCATTGGATGAAACAGGTCGGAAGAATGTTACAGCGTTTTCAGGGAGGTCAGTGACAACCATTTCATGACTTGATGTTGCAGCTGAGCTTGTACTGGTTGTCTGCATGTATCCATACATAGGAGCTGATCCGACTGGGTTCTTGGAAAGGTCACCATAGACAACGCGGCTATCGGCAAGAAGATTTGTATTCCAAGTGATCTTTGCTGATGTGGACGAAACCATGACAAGGCGCTCATTGAAGATCTGAAGGCCTGGGGCTCCTACGCCTCCACCTCCACCAACAGATCCCTGATCTGTCTCATCATTGTCGCTCGAGCTTTCACATCCAGGATCCTGAGGATAGTCCGCCTTTCCGTCGCCATCATCATCTGCACCGTTAGAACATTTTGGTGGAACTGACCCACCTCCTCCCCCACCACCTGATGGTGGATTCACAGGAGTAGGCACAACAGTAACCGTACGAGTGACTTCGGTCGCAGCAAGCCCCTTTGAATCAGAAACGTTATAGCGAATAGTGTATGTTCCTAATGTTGCGGTATCGACTGTTCCTGTAGCAACAATGTTCGATGTAATATTTCCGTCCTCAGTATCAGTTGCGGTTGCTCCGAGATCTGTGTATGTGTTTCCAATGACAACTGAGATTGAGCTCTCTCCAATGAGGGTAATGATTGGGGCGTTGTTCTCATCGTTATCTGTTGCACTTGTACATCCTGCATCTGCTGGGAAGTCTATCGCTCCATCCCCATCATTATCTATCGAGTCAGAGCACTGAAATGTTGTTCCTACGGGGACAATATTGACCGTGCGTGTGACTGACACAGAGAGCCCCTTGGAATCAGTTGCTGTGTAGGTGAGAGTGTATGTTCCAACAGTATTTATGTTGACTGAACCCGTGACAGAAGGAGTGAGAACTCCATCTTCTGGATCTGATGCTGTTGCCCCAGGGTCTGAAAATACAGTTCCAACGGTAAGCGTTACTGGGTTTTCTCCAACAAGAGCGATGACAGGTGGATTGTTCTCGTTATTATTCTCATCATTATCTGTTGCACTTGTACATCCTGCATCTGCGGGAAAATCTATTGCACCATCTCCGTCATTATCAATAGAGTCAGAGCACTGGGGGAGCTGAGAGGCTTGGCGGACGTTCCAGGCGACACAATAGTAGGTATTTCCTGAGACTGGGTTCGCAACGTAATCAAGATTATCGAAATTATAGATATCATCAGAACAGTACATTTCAGCTGAAATACTGTTTGAGTTGTCTGGAGTTGCTTCATGTGTGAAAGGAAGAAATCCAGAAAGAAGTACTTCGCGGACACTGATCACCGAGCTGCCGTTTTCCATAACTGGAACTTGCCAAGAAACTGATCCCTGTGTATTTGTTGGTCCAACAGTCATCCAAGGATCGCCTGCCATGTTAATGAAGGCATCGCCAGGATTATATGTGTACCCTTGTGCGTACTGGAATTTCCATCCTTCGGTGAGTGAGCACCCTGGATGAGCAGTGATCCAATCTGTTGCAGTTTGAGCCGTGATGCTCCCTGCTCCACCAGTTCCCCAGTTTGGAAGATCTCCCTCGTTCTGGCAGATGATTTTTGTTGCAACGATCGTTGCCGGTGCTGGGGTCGATGGCGTCCCTCCTTGTCCATTTGTTCCACCATTATCCGTGCAGGAAGCAGACGTATGAGCGTCTCCGTCATCTCCGTGATGGTTTTTTTCATGACCTTCTTTGTTGTTGAGAGAGTCATCATGCTGTCCTCCGGTTGTGTTTTCAGAATGCGCTCCATGCTCTCCATGCTCTGCAACAAAGGCAAGCACGGTCGAGACTGCAGGAGTCTCAAAATGAACCTCAGTCGTTTGATCGTCATTTGCATATGCGCGGGTAACAAGCATCCCGGAAATCGCAAGGATGATTGCGAGCATGACTGCGAACAGTGTACGAGTTGATGAGTATGCGGACATAGGTGAAGTAATTAAGGATGAGTGATAAAAATGAATAAAAAAAGACAACGAAAATACTGAAAAACACAAGGCACACAACAGCGCGAATACCCAGTCTTTCTGAGATACAGATAG
>CAZUMX010000053.1:0-5432 GCA_964622275.1 uncultured Candidatus Saccharibacteria bacterium | reverse complement strand
TGAATCTAATCCCTTCGTTTGAGTTTCTTGGTTGGGCGCTTCTCGTAATATTTATCCTTTTGGGCATTCGTATTGTGCGCCCGACGCAACGTGCTGTTGTCGAGCGCCTGGGAAAGTACCGCAAGTTTGGAAATCCTGGGTTTCACTGGATCATCCCCGTTATCGATACGATGATTAAAGTCGATACAACCGAAAACATGGTCGACATTCCTCCTCACGAAATCATCACAGAGGATAACCTGAATGCGAAAGTAGACATGATGATCTATTTCCAAGTCAAAAGAGACGAAGACAACGTGAAGCGCTCGCTCTATGAAGTCAGTGATTTTCAGAGTCAGATTATTGCGCTCGCCCAAACAACTGCTCGCAATGTGATCGGAGGAATGGCATTTAAAGATGTGAACTCACAGCGTGCGACACTCAACGCTCGTCTCGCCGAGATTCTTCGAAAAGAAACGGACAAGTGGGGAGTCGAAGTTGTGCGTGTCGAAATGAAAGAGATTATTCCGCCCGCTGATGTCCAGGAGACCATGAATATGGTGATCAAGGCCGAAAACAGCAAGCGGTCAGCTATTGATTTCGCAACCGCAAAAGAGACCGAGGCAGATGGAAACAGACGAGCAATGATCAAGGAGGCAGAAGGGAAGAAGCAAGCCGCTATTCTTGAAGCAGAAGGCCAGGCGCAAGCATTTGATCTCATTAATGAATCATTCACAGGAAATGCCCAGCTTTTGAAACAATATGAGGTGACCCAGAAAGCCCTCCAAGATAATTCAAAGATTATTCTCACAGATAAAGGCATCTCGCCCCAACTCTTCCTTGGCGAACTTCCAATGTCTCTCCGTAGGAAAGATTAGTCGAAGAAGAACCTGCCCCTCCGATTGCCAGGATTCTTGGCGGGTGTAGAGTTTGGGTATGAACGTGGACACGCCTGAAGATCGACGCTTTTGGAAGATAACCATAGATTCTGTGAAGGAGGCACACAGGGTCATCTCTGAGACTTCTTGGGGTTTCGTTTTTGCTGCGGCACTGAGTTTTCTCTTATCACGATGGGTCACATTCGCATGGGTTGATGGTCTGATGTTTGTTGCCGCCGGTTCTTTGCTATCCTACAAGCAAAAAACCTGGTCAGGAATCGTATTAATTCTGGTGGGATTTTCTACTGCAGTAATCACTTTCTATAACAAGTTTACTGGTAGTGCGGGAGGCGGAAATATATTTTTAAGTGTCGTCCTATTCTTTGCTTCGATGAGAGGGTTCGATGCAATAAGGTATTTGAACACTCATCCGGAGGAAGCAGTGGGAAGCGAGGAGAAGATATTTTTCCAGTCGTTAGGAAGAAAGATATTTCCTTGGCTTTTCTGGTTCTCTCTAATTCCTCTTTTGGGAGTTTTGTTGTTAAGCGCCACAGGATTTTTCCTACTTCAGGCAGGGATCGATTCCATTGATGCGTCACAGAGAGATTCTTTTATTATCTCTGCTTCCCAAAAATGCTTCGATACAGCCCGTGCAGATTCTGCCAACAAAGCTCGCAATGACGAGTCATTGCGAGCATATTGCGACTGTTCTATGAATAAAATTGCTGATTTGATAGTCAAGAACAATGAGGAGGAAACGCCCATCAAAGCCGCGGATGCGCAAAAACTGATGGAAGAGAAGGCGGCCGAGTGTGCCTATAATCTCGAAAAATCAGCAACCTCGACGTAGCGGGGAAAAAAGGAACAGTCACGATTTAATTCTAAAATTCTGTGTCCGAATATTCTTAAGACCCCCCACAAAAAGTGGGAACCGACCCTCCCGCACTCTCCGATTGCCAGGATTTTGGGTGGGTGGTTCACAGAGAGGAAGGGTAGGCGTTGTTGACGAGAAAGGCGGGTTGTGGGAGAACAAAGTGGGGTACGTTGATAACCGCATAGGAGATCTGCAATGGAAAGAATTAATCCCGATACAGGATTAATCGAAGAATCCACCCTCGGTTTCACTTGGGAACCCAAGAGAGACGAAGATGGAAATATCACTCGTATCAATCCTGAGACCAAGATCGTCGAAACATCTACGCTTGGCTTCATGTGGGACAAGAAACGCGACGACGAAGGTCGTATGACTCGGAGTGGCCCAGATGGAGTCGTCGAAACATCTACTCTCGGATTCACATGGGACGAGAAGCGTGACGATGAAGGCCGAATGACTCGCAGCAATCGGAAGACCGGAGTGACCGAAGAATCCACCTTTGGCGTCTCTTGGGAACTCAAGCGCGACAGCGAAGGCCACATAACCCGTCGTAACAAGAAGACGGGTGTCATCGAAGAGTCTACGTTCGGAGTCCGTTGGGATCCTGTCACGAGGAAGTCCATACCGCTCCCTCAGTCCAGAGAGAGCAAAACGCATCCATCCTCTCCGAATGAAGGAGGGTATTCATCAGATAGCTCTCAAGAATCTGATTGCTCGAGTGAGGTCCATCGACCGTCTCGACCCAAGGGAGAATCAAAGTTATTGTTCTTGTCGTTTTGTTGTTTTCTTCTTGGGATCCTGCTCATGGCGTTCTCTGCGACACCTAAATCTCTCTTCGATCTCCCTAGCGAGGTCAAAAGTGTCCTTCCACCCTTGATATTGGGTGCATTCAGTATGCTCTGTCTGAGTCTTGTGGCATTCAAGCCTATAAGGACAGCATTCAGTATCTTTGTTGTGGTGGTGTTGGGAGCCGCATTTGCCATATTGGCCTTTGTCCTTGTTGTCACACCGAGTCTGCGATTTGGTGTTGTAAATAAAGGACTTGTGCCCAGGAGCGGAAGAGTTGCGAGCGTCAGCGTCGCGATCGCGATCTTTCTGTCGGCATGCTTGATCTATCCGGTGGCAATCATGCTTTTCCAAGGCGGCCTGCCATCATTGGATCTTGCACATCAAGTTCTTTTTATTGTCGGATGTGTCGGTTTTGTGTATATGTACTTTCGAACCGTTCGCTCGTATCTCAAGCGCCACGAACGTGGAGCATGGCATAGATGAGAGATTTATGTAAATCCGAGCGATGACAACCCGTTGATCACAATGATCAACGGGTTCTTAGTTTTTCAGCATCGCTTCCCCCAAAGAAAAACCCACATCACGAAGATGTGGGTTTTCGAAGGACGAGTCCTTTCACGGTTCCATGCTTGAGAACGTGCGTGCGGACGAGCGCTCTCTCTTTTGCGGTAAGTCTATTAGGGGCTCGACATGTCGTTGTCTGCTCACGTCTTTTGTAAACGAGGAGGACAAGAAGAGCAATGAATAGGAAGTCCACGATAGATGTTTCCTCTGTTTCCTAATTGCATCCTATGAGTATTCATGTGTGGAGTCAATATGCGTGTTGCTCTCAAGCACCTGCCTATGTCATTGGGCATAAAAAACCACCGGTGTTATCCGGTGGTCGAGTGATATTGATGTTTTGTTTTCTTTGTGTAGTGCCCCTTGTGGTAGAGGACACAAAATCCATCAAATTGATTTATGATCTCTTGGTTGTGCGTCAGCGCTTCACGGCTGCCATTCATGAGGGCGAATAGAATCATGGCAGCATTCTCGTGGTCAGCGGTGGGGTCACAAAGATCGTCGCATTTTTTTGCAATGCGTTCGAGTTTATGAATGATGCGCCTGATCTCATTCACGCGATGAGAATTAAAACGTTTCTCTTTTGTGTGTGTCTCAAGGAGACTATCAAATACATGCCATTCTTCTACGGTAAGATCGGCAAGGTGTTTTGGGCGAAAAAAGGGAACAACATTCTCAGGACGCGTACTCAAAGGACACTCCTTTTGTGCAGGCTCTTCCGTGAGCCTATCTGTCAATTAATGATACGTCAAATACATCAGCAGGGAGAGGTGCTTTTTTGTACGCACGCAGTATGTTCAAATAAAAAGAGGAAGACAATGTCTTCCTCAGTATATTGTTACTTCTTGCCGGAGATCTTGTCCGCACCCTCTTTGATGGCATCCGTGCCACACTTGATGCAGTACTTGACCGTCTCGCCGACTTCACGGACCCGTCCTTCCGGATTCTCGTTCCGAATGACCTTCCTCGTGCCTTCGTTCACGCGCTCACGAATCTTCTCGTGCGCATTGTTGATGTTGCAACCAGTCTCGCCCGCGGGACACCGGTCATTCGCATAGGCATTCGAAGAGAAAGCCGAGACAGCCACGATCAGGACGGCATAAGCTAACTTCATTGAACAGACCTCTTACGTTCCAGAACTGCTGGGTCAGTGACAACCGATGTGGTTGCCAAGCGGTGATTCTATACTGCTTGGTGTTTATGTCAATGAGATTTTTTTTACATGGGTATCAGTCCGAAGCACCAAAGACAACAACACCGACACATGTGCGCATGCCTCTTGATGTGAAAGGCAGGGCTTGATAACCGTTTAATAAAAAACCGCTGCAATTTTTTTTGCAGCGGCGAATGATCAGTTTGAGTGGACTACATGATCTCGTCGGCAAGACCCATATCCACTGCTTCTTGTGCTGACATATAGGTGTCAAAACGCAAGATTTTATCCATTTCCTCGTCTGTAAATTCTGGATGTTTTTCTTTGATCCGTGCCCACAACACATTCTTGTAGATCTCCCTGCACACTTCGTTTTCTTTTGCAGCTCGATCAAAATCTTTGGAATGAAGTTCCACTCCACCCCATGATCCATAGTGGACCATGAGCCTAGCGTGTCGACGCACGATGCGACGTGTTCCAGCCTGAAGAATGAAGACCCCAGCACTCATTGCGAGTCCATAGACTTCAATCGTGATTGGGTTTTTGTATCTCACGTCACGAATTGCATCGTACACGGCAAACATGGCGTAATCACAGCCGCCCGGTGTGGAGAGCTGAACCGTGATCTCGTCGTCGGGGTAGCACATCCGAAGATATGTGATCCCGTTGATGAAGTATCGTGCTCCGCCACGATTGACGTCTCCGTCCTCATGGACAGGGTCAGGCGGTGTCGGGTATTGGATTTTTCTCTCTGCGGGGAAAACACCATACTGCATGTATGCATCAAGCTGATGCGTATGTGCCATGCGCATGGCGCGTCCCCGATTACCAGGACTTCTTTTCTTTCCATCTCTTTTTGTTGTGTCTGCGACTTTCCCTTGTGTTTCGGGCGTTTCGCTCATGCTCACTCCTTTGTCATGGTGCGTGTGTTCTGGATGGTATCCTACTCGCTTCTCTCCGTTGCGCAAGGCAAAAAAGAACTCCCCGCTGTTGTGGCGGAGAGTGTAATGAACCTAGTCATCGAGCAATGTGCAAGCAATGAATGGCGGGGAGAGGTCAATGGCAATGATTTTTCCATTGCGGAAGACTACAGATAGACGACGAAAGTGTCTTTCGGGGACATATAGAAGTATTGTTGTGCTTCCGGTCTCAAGGATGTCTATCGCTGCTTCTACGCCCTTACTCCCATAGACATGCT
>CAZUMX010000052.1:0-5540 GCA_964622275.1 uncultured Candidatus Saccharibacteria bacterium | reverse complement strand
ACCATATTCTTGGTGGAATCTCTTTCATCCTCCTCTTAATCCACCCGATTGCTTTGATCATGCGCTATCTTGTCCAGGGTGCAGGGGATACGGCAATGCGACTTTATGTTTGGCCAGCAGGGTGTTCGGTCGATTATTTTTTGCAGTTTCATCAAAATTGTGCGGTGCATTATGGAGTCATTGCACTCGGGGTAATGATTGTGACCTTGGTTTTGACGTTCTTTATTAATTTGCCGTACCAATACTGGAAGCTATCTCATAAGTTTATAGGTTTCTCACTTTTTTTCGGAGGTCTTCATGCGCTCACGATTCCAAGCGATATCGGCATCGACCCGTTTCTTCGCTGGTATATGCTCGTGCTTGTTGCTCTTGGTCTCATCGCCATTCTCTATCGGACGATCCTCGGATTCCTCGTGATCCCTCGTATGACGTACATTGTCAAAGAAGTACGTCGTCAAAGTCCTGCCATTATCGAAATTGTCATGGAGCCAAAGGGGCGGCCCATGCAGTACAAACCAGGCCAATTCCTTTTTATCAATTTCCCCAAACACAAAGGCCTCAAGGAAGTTCATCCTTTTTCCATCTCTTCCTCACCTCAAGACCGCAATCTCTCTATTGGTATTAAAGCATTAGGTGACTACACGAAGGTTCTCCTTGATGTAAAACCAGGAGACACTGCACACATCGAAGGACCCTTTGGTAGAACATCATACATGTATGTTCCAAACACACATCAAGTGTGGGTTGCTGGTGGAATTGGTATTACTCCGTTCTTGGGCATGGCACGTGCTTTGAGCCCCAGTGATCCATATCAGATCGATCTCTATTATTCATTGGTTGATCGCAATGAGACAGCTTTTGTGGCTGAGCTTCAAGCACTCGCTGTGCAAAAACCCAATCTTCGCTTTATTCCACATTATGTGAAAGAAGCTGGATTCCTAACAGCTGACGTTATAAAAAAGCAAAGTGGTCCTTTGGGTGAAAAAAATATTATTCTCTGCGGACCTCCACCGATGATGAAAGGTTTGAAAAAGCAGTTTGCAGACATGCATCTTGATCCACAAACTATTTACTCAGAGGAGTTTGCGTTAATGGATTAGTGTTTGTGTTACTAGTTATTTGTATATCTTATGTGGCTTAAGAAGCTTGTCGCTGCTACGCTCATTGTATTCACAATTGTCATACTGTATACGATTGTTGCTGGTATTGTCAGCGTGTAGACGTTTTTCCAGAGGGTGCTAGGATGTCCCAAGGAGCTCTTTTCTAGTCAAGACAGAAGGGGATCTGTCATGGACCTTATCCAAGAACTCATCATCCATGCGCCAAAAATTCCTTCTAGGCCGATACTGCGCATTCCTTCCAAACATAAGACTACGCATACATCGACACACCAATCCTCGTGGGAATGGTTTTTTGCCCCCAAGGAAACTTCTGCGTCAAGACGTTTTAATGTCTGTGTCCATGCTGGGGAAATTTACGCTCGGCTATATGCCGGAAGTACGATGCTCGCCGACGGACATACGACGATCATGGTAGGGCCTGACTATGGTCTCGTGTTGCGAGGTGAACTCTATCCGTGGAATCCGGTTGCATTCGAAATGTTATCAGTCATGAAAGATGACTTGATTACATTGTTGCTGCGATTTCGCTCGCAGTATCCCAATGAAACAATTACATCATCTATGGTCTTCAGACCAATGCTACGCACCCCTTCTTGAGGGGTGCTTTTCTTTTTGTGATATGATTTCTCTATCTATGCCACGGAAACGATATCTTCTTTTAATTCACGAAATTATTTTTGGGATTGAAGACAGCCTTGTTTCAACAGTCGGACTTCTTTCTGGGGTGGCAGCTTCTGGTGTTGAAACAAAAGCTATAGTTGTCACCGGGCTTATTCTTATTTTTGTTGAAGCTTTTTCGATGGGGGTGGGGTCCATTCTGGCTGATAACTCAACTCAAGAGGTCGCAGCTCAAAAAGAAGTTCCATTTGCAAAGTCGCTTCTCGCTGGAGCTGCCATGTTTGTTTCCTACATCGTCGCGGGGCTGATTCCCTGGTCCCCATATCTATTCTTTGTTCGAGATGCTGCATTTCAAATTTCAATCATCGGCTCATTATGTGCGCTCTTTGCACTTGGAGTAGCTCAAGGAAAAGTGGCACATATTCATGTGGTGCGTCGCGGACTTCAGATGGCATTGATAGGAGGACTCGCAATAGGTCTTGGCGTGGCAGTAGGGAATATCCTGAATTAAGTATGTCATTGTATTACAAACCCAACCGAAATCCGCTTTGGAATTATGGCGGTCCCAAGTGGCGACTCTCGCGATCAAAAATTGATCTCTATATAGAATGCCAAAAGTGTTTTTACCTCGATAACAAACTCGGGGTCGCTCGACCTCCAGGATTTCCATTTAATCTTAACTCTGCTGTCGACGCATTGTTAAAAAAAGAATTTGATATTCATCGAGTCAGAAAGAGTCGTCATCCACTCATGGAGCAGTATGGTGTCGACGCAGTCCCATTCAGCCACAATGATCTTGACGTATGGAGAGAAAATTTCAAAGGGATTGAATATTTTCACACAGAGACAGGATTTACTGTTTCTGGCGCAGTCGACGATGTATGGGTGAACCCAAAAGGTGAGCTTATTGTGGTGGACTACAAATCAACAAGCAAAGACGAAGAAATTACCGCACTTGATCAAGATTGGCATGATGGATACAAACGCCAAATGGAGGTATATCAATGGCTTCTTCGACAAAAAGGATTTGAGGTTTCTCCTGTTGGGTATTTTGTCTATGCAAATGCGTCCAAGGACAAAAAAGCTTTTGATGGGAAACTTGAGTTTCAAGTCACTCTTATTGCCCATCGGGGGAATGATGGGTGGGTGGACGAGACACTAACACATATTAAGCAGGCACTAGATAATCCAGAAATTCCTCCTCAATCTCCTGATTGTGATTATTGTCGATACCGAGAAAGTGTTGATGGGGTGACGACAAAACACATCATTCCCTTATCTAAACCTGCTTCAAAGCCTGTGAGTAAAAAAATCGAGCAAGATCCACTTTTCTAATAGTTCCATCACTATTGACGTCGGCGCTCTTGCGGATAATACTCATGGAGGAATCGTGTTCTTCATGGAGGATGCATGGTCGCTCCAGTTGCTTTGAGTGTCTTTTCTTCTGATACGTGGCCAAGGGCTTTTGCAGAAACGCTTCAAATGATGGATGCACTCACGTTTGGGACGTATAGCAAGATTTAT
Source organism: uncultured Candidatus Saccharibacteria bacterium (assembly GCA_964622275.1). GTDB lineage: Bacteria > Patescibacteriota > Minisyncoccia > Phycocordibacterales > UBA6899 > CAYPEZ01. Next base: position 2,277 of record CAZUMX010000052.1, on the reverse strand, counting down.
GCGGTCACAAAAGAAGATTATCCAGAAGCCGCACATGGATTTTGTGTGTTCAAAACGTCTCAAAATCTGTATCTTCTCTATCCCGAGAATGTTATTCACATGATCTCGATATGGAGAGAGAGGACCCCTTCTCAACATTTTCCTACTGTTCTCGAGCGAAACATTCTGACGTCTGTTGTGCGTGCGGTGAGAGGGAAAGCGTACTATGTGTTGAATGGTTCGGTCCGTTTGCGTACCTACGCTACGGTGATGGCAGATGATGACGTAGAAGAAGAACTCAAAAAATTTCTTCAGGAATCAAAAATCATTCGTGATTTACACACGAGGATTGCGCAACAAAGGATGAGAAACATTCCTGTCCCTGTTGAAGAGTTTTTTGCTCTCGATCTCCACCTCACTCACTGTCTTGCCAACTATGGCATTAGGCGAGGTCAGAAAAAAGAAGATCTTGTTCGCCTCATTACCTATTAAAAGGAAAGGCTCCGTTCAACTACGGGGCCTTCTTTTTTTGATAATGACGAATGCTATACTCACGGTATATGGCTACAACTCCCGAATTTAGTCAGGCATACCGTGGACTGAACACTGCTCAAAAGAAAGCTGTTGATGCAGTAGAAGGTCCTGTCATGGTGATCGCCGGCCCAGGAACAGGGAAGACGCAGGTGTTGACGCTTCGCATAGCAAACATTCTTCTAAAAACCCAGGCACGTCCCGAGAACATTCTCGCACTCACATACACCGAAAGTGGTGCTCATGCCATGAAGAAGCGACTTGCAGGGATCATTGGCTCTCCTGCATACAAGGTCAAGATTTCAACATTTCACGGATTTGCGAATGATCTCATTGCGCGTTTCCCTGAAAAATTTCCTGAAATTATTGGTGGTATTCCAGCAACCGAAGTTGAGCAAATTACCATGATGAAGGAGCTCTTAGATACTGGGGTCGCCCCTCATCTGCGTTTGTATGGAGATCCATATTACTATGTTGATGCTATTCTGTCCTCAATTCATACGCTTAAACGTGAAGGAGTGTCTCCTGATGCTTTTGAGGCATTACTCAATGCAGAAGAAAAGGCACTGACGCAGGTGCCGGATCTCCGCCATGAGAAAGGTCCACATAAAGGGAAAGTAAAAGGTGAATATCTTAAAGTAGAGGAGTCACTCGAAAAAACCCGAGGCCTTCTTGCCCTCTATCGCGCATACCAAAAACAGTTGCGTGCGATGAAGCGTTTTGATTATGAAGATATGATTCTCGAGAGTGTTCATGCGCTCGAAAGTAATCCAAATTTTCTTCTGGTTCTTCAAGAAGAATTTCAATATATCCTTGCTGATGAACACCAAGACACCAATAATGCCCAAAATCGTATTCTAGAACTTCTTGCGAGTTTTCATCCAAGCCCAAACCTCTTTATTGTGGGGGATGAAAAGCAAGCTATTTATCGTTTCCAAGGAGCATCCTTATCAAACTTTTTATATTTTCGTGAGAAATATCCCGATGTGCTTCTCATCGAACTGACCGAAAACTATCGATCAACACAAACTATTCTTGATGGAGCGCACGCTCTGATCCAAGAAGGAGCCAAAGAAGAAGAGCTTAAACTCCGTGTTCCTCTTGTTGCGAAGGGGGGGCACGGAGAATCGCCAATTCTCGTTGCACATCTTTCGTCGCCATCAGCGGAGCTCGAATATATTGCGCGGGATATTGAACAGAGAAAAAAGAAAGGAGAGTCTCTCGATGAAATTGCTGTCCTCGCAAGACGGAATGCAGATATTCGTGCGCTCGCACTCATCCTTTCTAAGCGGAATATTCCGTATCACATGCTCTCTGAAAGCGACGTACTTGAAGACGGCAATGTTCATAAACTTCTTCGACTCATGCGTGCCGTGGTCCATTTTGGGGAAGATGATGCATTGATCCCGGCACTTGAGAGTGATGTTGTTGGAGTCGACCATCTCGATATTTGGAAAATCATTCGCGCATCTGAAACAGCAAAAATTTCTGTACACACACTTCTTGAAAAACCCGATCTTCTTTCTTCGCTCGATCTTCTCAATCTTGATGCTGTGCGGCATATACATGCGCTCATCAAACGTTGGCGTCGAGATTCCAAGAATGTCCATGCTCTTGTGGTTCTTGAGTCAATGATTCGTGATTCTGGTCTCCTTCTGCACCTTCTTGAATCTCCCGAGGGGAGCGTCGGACTCATTGCCATTGGTCGCTTGTATGATGAACTTCAGTCACTCGCTGAACGTGATAGTGACTTCACTATTGAGAAGT
>CAZUMX010000051.1:0-5559 GCA_964622275.1 uncultured Candidatus Saccharibacteria bacterium | reverse complement strand
CGATGTTGAGAAGCTTCTCGAGAAATGCGTGCATGCGGACACCGCGAAGTGTTGCAATCTGACCGATGATGTCTCCTTGGCGAGTCTTGAAACTTGCGATGGCTTGCTTTGCACGTGTTGCAAGAGTCTTCTGTCCTACAATCTTTGCAAGTCGCTCTGCGACAAAGTCATTACGCTTCTTGTCAGTCTTTGACATCTTTCCGGGACCAACAGACACCACAACCTTCTCAATCTTTGGTGCTTGCATGATATTTTTATACCCATACGTCCCCTTCATGGTCTCGTAGGCCTTTGCGGTTTTTTCTTTAATTGTGAGTGCTTTTGCCATAGTGGTAGATATTACTTCTTCTTTGCTGCTTTTTTCTTTGCAGCTCCATCTTTACGAACATTGGACGCATGAATAGGATGAGGTACTGAAACTTTTTGTCCTTTCTTACCTGACTGTCGAGGGCGCTGATGCTTTTCTTTCATATTCATCCCTTCAACAAGGACCATATTTGCATGCGGATAGACCTTCAGAACAGGACCCTTCTTTCCTTTATCAGCTCCAGTGAGAACAACGACCGTATCTCCTTTTTTTACATGTGAAATCATAAGCCGTAGGTTAGACCACTTCGGGTGCCTTAGAAATAATGGTCTGGAATCCTCGTTCGCCAATCTCGCGTGGAATAGGACCGAATACACGACCTGCTTTAGGCTCGTTCTTTGCATCAATCAGGACTACTGCGTTTTCATCAAAACGAATATACGAACCGTCCTTTCGTCCAAATGCGTCAACTTGGCGTACCACCACAGCACGATGGACTTCTCCCTTCTTTACAGCCTTACGAGGCTCAGCAGACTGAATGGAAACAACGCAAATGTCTCCAAGACGTGCATAGCGGCGCTTTGACCCGCCAAGCACCTTAAAGACTCGAGCAATCTTTGCTCCTGAGTTATCTGCGACAACAATAATACTTCTTGGTTGAATCATACTCGTTTAGAATTCACGTTTCTTAGACGTATACATTTTTGGCTTCACCTGAACACGACCAACAATCTCAGCAATCTGGAATCTCTTCGTGCGGCTCATGGGACGAATCGAGACAATCGTGACACGGTCACCTACAGTAGTCTTGTTTTCAGGATCGTGCGCGAGATATTTCTTGTTGCGCTTGATGTGCTTCTTATACTTTGGGTGCTCAACAAAGCGGGTCACAAGGACACCTGCGGTCTTGTCGAGCTTTCGAGAAACAACGACGCCAGTCAATGTTTGGCGAGAGACAGTTGCTACAACCTCTTCTGTCTTTGTCTTCTTCTGTTTTGGTGATGTGGTTGCCATAAATATTACTTAGTGTTCTTTGAGTTACGAAGAAGGGTGAGAATTCGAGCGACGGTTCGGCGTGCTTCTTTTGCTGCCTTCACGTTTTTGACTTTTCCTCCAGAAAATCCAAAACGAAAATCTTGAATATCTTTTTGCTTTTCAGCGAGAGTCTTCTCGAGTTCCGATACGCTTTTCTTTTTAAGTTCTGAGAGTGTTTTCATATTGTGTGGGGTTAGGAGTGTTGTGAACGGCTGACAACAGTCGTCTTCACAGAAAGTTTTGCTCCAGCGCGACGAAGAGCATCCTTTGCAACAGCAGCTTCGACTCCATCCATTTCAAACATAACGCGACCTGGGAACACCTCAGCAACATATCGTGTTGGATCACCTTTTCCTTTACCCATCGGGAGTTCTGCTCCTTTCTGTGTCTCTGGCCGGTCAGGGAAAATACGAATCCACACGCGGCCAAGCTTTCCTGCTGAACGAGAGAGGACACGACGTGCGGCCTCGATCTGGTTAGACGAAATACGATCAGGGGTTGTTGCTTTAAGACCAAACTGTCCAAATGCGAGGGTTGTTCCACGGGTAGCCACGCGATTCTTTTTCATGTTGATTCGCTTGGACTGCCACTTGCGATGTTTTACTTTTTTAGGAAATAGCATAAGCCTTCAAAAATTATTTTGCGACTGGCGCATGAGGCGCTGGGCGGTGAGGTCGGGGTCCTCCTGGGCGGTTATCTCGAAAATCTCGGCGAGGTGGACGTGCGTCACGAGGATCTCGGGTGTCTCGAGTCTGTGGACGACCTTCTGCCTGAGCCTTCTGGTCCTTTGCAAAAATTTCCCCACGATAAATCCAGACTTTGATTCCAATGACGCCATATGTCATGTAGGCTTTCTCGCGAGCAAAGTCTACGTCTGCACGAATAGTCTGAAGAGGAATGTTTCCTGCTTTCACATATTCGTAGCGGGCCATGTCAGCTCCACCAAGGCGTCCACCGATGGCGATCTTTGCTCCCTTTACATCACGGTTTGCCATGACTTTTTCAATCATTTGCTTAATCACACGCTTGAATGGGAGACGCTTTTCAAGTCCTTCTGCAACCATCTGTGCAACGATCGCTGCGTTTGATTCAGGAGAGCGTACTTCTTCGATCTCAAGTTTAAAGTTTGCAGGAATTGAGAGTTTCTGACGATGAATCAGCTTCTCGATATCTTTGCGGAGTTTTTGTGTCCCCTCTCCAGAGCGGCCGATGATGAGTCCTGGGCGAGCAGTCTTAATAATGATTGAATAGGTCTTTTGCCCACGATCAAATTCGATAAGCGCAACATGGGATCCACGGAGTCGCTTCACAAGATATTCTCGCAAAAGGACATCAGCACGGAGGTAGGACTGATATGTACCAGGATCAGCAAACCAGCGGCTCTTCCAGCCTCGGAGGGTACCTATGCGGTGTGCGTATGGATGAACAACGTGTGGCATAAATTATTTCTTAGGTGATTTGGCTTTCTTTGCCTTCTTAGGGGTTCCGGCCTTTTCCTTCAATGTAACAACAATGTGGCTTGTGCGCTTCAAAATCTGAAATGCTGACCCTCGTGCGCGAGGCATCATGCGCTTCATCACAACGCCAGCATCAACACGAATATCTCCCACAACAAGATCAGCGACCTTCGCTCCACCCTCTTTTGCATTCGCGACAGCAGAGCGGATCAATTTTGCAATAGGAGCTCCTGCGCGCTTTCCTGCGTGTTCAATTTCGAGAAGTGCTCGCTCTACGGACTTCCCACGAACGAGGTCTGCGAGAAGGCGGACCTTACGTGGAGATTGACGGTAATTTGAAAGACGTGCGGTAGACATAGATTATTTCTTAGAATCAGTAGACTCTTTTGCGCTCTTTGCTGCGGCGATCTCAGCCTCCTTTTGCTTCTGCTCGAGTTCCTTTTGCATCTTTCCGCCGTGTTTGGTGAACTTACGTGTTGGAGAGAATTCCCCAAGGCGATGCCCTACCATATCCTCAGACACTTTCACTTCAATAAAATCCTTTCCATTGTGCACTCCAAAGGTAAAGCCAATCATTTCTGGAGAAATCTGAGAATCACGGGCCCATGTCTTAATCGTCCCTGCTGAATCAGGGGTTTTGCCAGCTATCTTCTTGAGCAAACGCTCGTAGACGTAAGGTCCTTTGGAAAGTGATCGTGTCATAAAAAAATAAATACAGCACTCGAGAGTGCTATGTAGGCGCCATACTATAGGAAGGGGGTTTTATTGTCAATCGACATGATGAAACAAAAGTGGTCCCGTGGCAAATCCTTGACAAATATATTTCCTGTTTCTTAATTCGTTTTGATTTTGGTATCAGTTTCCATTATATTGCCGTGATGTCACTTCTAGATCAATACGACTATCATCTTCCCCCCTCATCTATCGCAACAGAGCCTGCGTCACCTCGTGATGCATCACGATTGTTCGTCTATAACACAAAAACAAACACCATCACCCTGGATATCTTTCGAAATCTTGCAGAATACGTCCCCGTCAATTCTCTTTTTGTTTTGAATAATACTAAAGTCGTCCCCGCAAGACTTCATCTCACAAAACCCACGGGAGGAAAAATTGAAGTATTCCTTCTGCTCAACGAATTTAGGCCAGGAGACACACAAATCAAGGGTATAGTCGACCGACGTGCAGATGTTGGATGGCATCTCGCTTTTCCAAACGGAGAAACACTCGAGGTTGTTGCGCAAGAAGAACAATATTTTTTCTTTCGCCCAAGCGTCACTCGAGATAAGCTCTGGGCATTGATTGATACATATGGAGAAACGCCGATACCAAAATACATCAAGGGAACGAGTCTGGATGAAGATACACTACGATCATCGTATCAAAGTATCTTTGCTCGACATCCTGCGTCGGTCGCAGCGCCAACTGCGTCGCTTCACTTTACTGAACATGTGCTCAACCATTTGAACCGTAAAGGCTGCACGGGCACAGAAGTTACACTTCATGTTGGTCCCGGAACCTTCGCTCCGGTTCCTGAGAATGCATTTGAGACAAAAAAACTGCATACAGAATACGCAGCCATCGACGCACATGCTGCACAAGCGATCATGGAGGCGAAATCTCACGGAAACCCGGTCGTGACTGTGGGGACAACGGCCACACGAACCGTTGAAGCGTTCGCCAGAGAGGATGGCACGCTCGCACCGGCAAATGGCCCTATCAATTTATTTATTTTTCCTCCATACCAATTCAAGGTAGCCGATATTCTGATCACAAACTTCCACCTCCCCAAATCCTCGCTCATGCTTCTCGTCGACGCGTTTCTCAAACACAAGGGTGCAAAGAAAAATATTCTTGAGCTCTACCAACGTGCAGCAAAGGAAAAATTCCGCTTCTACTCTTTTGGGGATGCAATGCTGATTCTTTAATGAGAGAATAGTTGTATTACGAGCTAGTTCATTCACGTCTATGGGAAAAGGAGACCATCGTCAGCAGAAAGAAAAGAAGAAGCCAAAGAAAGACAAGAAGAAGTAAAGAGAAAGGCCGTGAACATGAAGTTCACGGCCTCGGTTTTCTTTGAGGTTGTCCTGAGCAGGGGCCCCTCGTTCCCCTGCTTTGACTACGCTACGGCCAGTTCATCTTCCTGATTTTCATCAGGTCCTCCCTTTTTGGTATTTACCCCGCGTCACGGTGGGGCGGTTGAGACTCCTAGTGACGCTGTTGAGGTCGCTAGCCCCAAGTCATGTGGACTCCTCCCCACTGGCATCTTTTGGGGCGTTTGCGTGCCCCGGGTTTAGATATCTACTTTCGGGTCGAAACCCGATTGTGGAGTCTCCTTCGAGGCTCCACCGAAGCTACGTCCAGGTCATGGTCCCTCCAGGGACGGCTTTGGTGTTTTTTCAGAAGGTGCAACAGTGCTTTGGTAATCGTCGGCTAACACGCAAGGTGTCCCTATGACGATGGCACTGTATCCAACTTAGGACTATCATAGTATACCAGATACATACATTTTGTCAATACATCAAAAAACGGCCCATGTGAGCCGTTTTTTGATGTATTTTTGTATTTACGCTTAAACCTTTGAGCGCATGAGCTTCCCTGGTTTGCGGCGTGACACAATAAAGACATTGGAGTATTTCTTTGGCGTTCGGGTCTTCTGGCCTTTGCCCACAGCCTTTCCCCACATCGTCTTTGCGCGGCGAGTCCCACGTGGCTGAACACCTTCTCCACCACCGTATGGGTGATCGACTGGGTTCATTG
>CAZUMX010000050.1:0-5727 GCA_964622275.1 uncultured Candidatus Saccharibacteria bacterium | reverse complement strand
GCCAGTATAACAAATAACGGCCACGCATCCCTGTGGAATGTGTGGCCGTAGAATTATTTGACGATAGTCAGATTGTTTCGTGAAGTCACCTTTGGTGGCGGTCGTGTCTCAACTCGTTGGTCAAAATTATCGAGAATGATCCCAGGTTTCTCGTCGGGACCATACGTAGTTCCCACTCTGGCTCGGAAAGACCGTACCACGACATTGTTTTGACACACTTCCACGATCACCGCTCTCCCTTCAGGCAGTTGTTCTAAGGAGATTTTGAGATCAATACCCATGACTATTCCCCTAATTAATGAACCCTTCTTCAGACAGCTATTCTGATGGAACACAACAGACATGTCAACAAAAAAACACTCGTTCCCGAGTGTTTTTTTGTTGACCAAAAGATAAGCAAAAACCTTACTTCAAAGTCACCTTTCCGCCAGCTGCTTCGATCTTCTTCTTGAGATCCTCTGCCTCTGCCTTCTTCATTCCCTCCTTGATCACCTTTGGAGCACCGTCTACCATATCCTTTGCCTCCTTGAGACCAAGACCAAGTGCTTCCTTCACAACCTTAATCACCTGAATTGGCGTTGCACCACCTGCGGTAAGTTCAACGTTGAAAGCATCCTTTTCTTCAGCAGCCGCTGCCCCGCCTGCTGCTGGAGCTGCTGCGACTGCTGCCTGTGCTGACACTCCCCACTTCTCCTCGAGGAGCTTCACGAGCTCTGCAAGTTCAATGAGAGTAAGTTTTTCGACTCCCGCGACGACGTCCTTGAACTTCGACGGGACTTCCATGTTCATATTTGCTTCTGCCATAAATAATTCGTTAATTGATTGTAATAACTACGCTGCTGCTGGTGCTGCGTCGACTGGAGCTTCTGGTGTAGCCTCCACGACTCCTGCTACTACTGGAGCCGGAGCACCGGATTCCATCTGCTTTCGCTTTTCTTCGAAGGCTCGAACCACTCCACCGTATGTTGCTTGGAGCATGCCCACAAACTTCGAATAGAGCTCCTCCCGTGACGGAATAGTTGCAAGAACCATAATCTCTGATTGAGATTGATATGTTCCCTGATAGATTCCTCCAAAGAGCGTCAGGTTGTCCTTAAACTTCTTTGAGAATTCATAGATACCCTTCGCCGCTGCGACAGGATCCTTTGACCACACAAGTGCAGTCTCGCCTTTTGATGCTGGCATTGTCCCAGCCACCCCCTTTGATGCAAGCGCACGCTCGACGAGCGACTTCTTGGCAACATAGTATGAGACGCCTTTAGCACGGAGTTCTTTACGCATTGCGTTCTGATCTCCAAGCTTCATCCCCTTAAATCCGACAAAAACGACGGATTCTGCAGTCTTGAGGCCATCTTCCACCTTTGCAACGATCTCCTCTTTTTTCTTTCTACTGATCGGCATGTAATGTAGTTTTGCTAATAAAAAACAAAAAATCGACCTAAGCCGACATCCAATAATCAAAAACAAGACGTTTTTGCTAGTGGTCTCGACAGGACTTCTGGGGCATCCCCCCGCCTGTTGTCTTCGACTTATGGGGAGCAGTCTACTTCACGACTCCCCTCTTGTAAAGGGTACCTTGGGCATCCCAGGGCCCCACAAGGGCACCTTAAGCCGTATTTATAAAATAGCCTGCTATAATAGGCTCATGCAAGCACTTAACAAGCGATTCTTCCGTTTCCTGGTGGGGTTCCTCTCCATCCTCGCCTTCTCTGTCACCCTTACAATTTTAGTCCAAAAATACGACTCCCCTTCGCCGGTGTTTGCTGAAGAGTAACTTAGGTGAATGATCCCCTATTTTTGTCGTCGAACCTGAATCAACTTTTTGATGATGAGAATGAGGGAGATAATCAAGAATAGAGCTGGCATTAATAATCCAAAAAATTCTTTCATGCTTGGGAAAAACATACTCTTTCCTTTTGGAGCAATGAGGATCAAAATTATAGATAGCGGCACCCACCAAGAAAGAAATTTTATCCATGTCGCAGAAACTTCCTCTCTTGCACGCCATATGACAAGTTGAATAATCAGCATAATTGGAAACAGAAATAGTATAGGAAGTACTATATCATTGACTGGTCTCCATAGATTTTTGCACCAAGCCCATTGTTCATAACACAAATGGGTTATGACTCCATAAAGAAGATATGCACACACCCCAGAACCAAAAATAGAGATGGTGAGCACACTTTTTTTCGTCAATTTCATATTTAGTAGGTAATTTTAATACTTCCTTTATTTGTCGTTATCTTCGGCACCACCATCCCAGTTAGCCTTTCTCGTACTGGAAGTAAGTCAACATTATCGTCCGTATCAGCATCATCGAAATCTACTGGTGTGGTCATGATAATTGTAACACCTTTCTTGGGACGGTAGTGGGCCTCCACCTTACTTGATGTGGATGTGAGGTATGTGGCAAACATCTTGAATGTGGTGGCAGGTGTCGTTGTGGCCCACTTATACTTCAAGGTCGTACTAGCAACGGTGGTTGTAGCACCGTCGTACACAAGCCCCGTGATGGCAATATTGATACGCCCTGGCTTTGCTTTAGGCTTAAGGTCGCCAAAGAGCACATTCAAAGTATGCCCTGCATCATCAGTAATAAGAGAAGAAGATGCCGTGGATAATACTGTGGTGCTGGAAAGATTATCTATCCCTATGACTTTCAGTTTTTGAGTCACTGGGTCAAAAGTGATACTTGCCTCTGGCACCGTCTTATCGATTTTGCGTATAAGGGTTGAGGTCGCTTCAATATTCCCCACTTTGTCGACGGAGCGATAAAGAAGAGTTGTCGTTCCTTCGTTCGCAATAGTGACTGGTGCGGTATACAAGAGCCATGTTGTCCCGTTGTCGAGTGAGTATGTCGTAGATGCAACTCCACTCTCTGTATCTGTTGCAGTAAGTGCGACTATGACATTCGAGGCATACCAACCATTCTTTCCAAGAGTCCCCGTGGTGGATGCTGTGGTCGTTGGGGCTATGGTATCAAGAATAACAGGAACCACGGGAACATAATTCACAATGTCATTGAGTTTTGGTAGGAGGGTAATGTCTGCGGCTCCATTACCATCCTCATCTACCCGAAGTGGCGATGCCCCACCAATCGTCCCATCAGTAAAATCCATGGTGACGATAGTGCTCGTGCTACTTGGGATATGCGCAAAGGTTGAAGTCGCAGTGATCGTTTGCCCTTCGACCTCTTGAATATCAAGAGAGAAATACCCTGAAGCCTGTCCATCCAAATGGAGATGAAGCACCGTTGATGCAGGAGCAGAAATATACTGTACTTCACCAAAGCGTTTGTAGTATGCCCCTGGAATATTATTTTCTATATATCCAGTGGTTGTTGAGATACCTGTATGATTACCTTGATTATCGTACAGATCAAGACTTAGCGGTGAGTGGAGGAAGTAGTGAAGTTTTTTCTCAACAGAGCCAGCACGGGGAGTATTGTAGATAAATTGAGGAAGGGTTGTAGTATTACTATTCAGTATCTGACCTTCAATAAAACCCCGTAGCTGTGGAACTTCCAGAATATCAGGATGATTTCTTTCAAGAGTAATTACGCTGTCATAGTCTGCCAAATCTACCCAATATCTAGAAATGTTTGATGTAGAAGTACCCATGACGAGCGCACTAGGCACAACAACTGTTCCATCTCCGTCTTCTGTAATAATTGGTCGGTAATAAGGATAGTGAAAACTTCCGTCGTTGTATTCGTAGTATTCAATTCCTGATGTCGTATCCACGCCCCATCCAGCAATTTGAATCACTTGTATGTCTGTAGGTGGAACCCATTGGTCGAGTACCGCGTGGGTCGATGTCGCAAGCCCAAGAATATACGTGTTCAAAACATTCGGAGTAATAATATTATTCACACTGGGTTTCACTCTCCCCTCTTTTCCAAGCAAGAAGTCATTGAGTTCTGTGATGTTTCCAACCACATTTCCATAGCGTGCAATGTTTGACACGTTCGTCAAATCATCCGCAAACTTTACAAGAGGATTACTACTATCATGCACGGAGTTAAAATACTCTGCGGATGGCAGAAGGTTATATGCGCCTGGAGAATTCTCACCAAGTGCTCGTGCAGTACTCTCAGAGAAGAGTGGCGAGAAGAGGTCTGTGGGAATACCCTGATCAAATCCGTGGAGGAGAGCTCCAATAGCCTGAGGTGTTCCGATCTGAGGAGATGCAACCAGTATCACCTTATCCACGAGCTGTGAGGCTTTTGCATCACCGAGCGCCTGGAGAAGCGCTTTTGCCAGAAGTCCACCATTGGAATGTGCAATTATTGTCACCTTCCCGGTTCGAGAAGACGAAGCCATTCGTTCGAGCTCGTGCTCAATGTATTTTGAGCCTGGAATCATAAGATCGCCAGAGTAGTAGATTTTCCCATTCACCTCTGTCCCATTGTTCAGAATATCCTGAAGCGAAAGTCTCCAATCGTATGGAATTGCTTTCCACTCATGAATGAGGCTTGTGCTTGCCAGAGTATTCATTTGGTCTATGAACGACGCATAGATATTCGGACCAAATCCAAAAGCAGAATTAATAACATCTTTTGTATAAATATCATTTCGGATACTTGTACCATCTGAATTTAAGAATAGGTCTTCCCCATCCCCATTACTGTTCGGCTCCCAAAGATTATCTGTCCCTCCATTATAATCTGGACGATAAAGCCTCGAGGCCTCAAACCCTGGCAAGAACATCACACTCGAATTGCAGTTCTCTGTACACCCTGGGGACGGAGGGGTGTCGTGTAGTGGGTCATACCCGGGCCACGGGGTATATGCGGTATTGCTCGAGATTCCAACACCTATACCAGACGGATTGCCCACTGGGTCGTTAGGACCAGACACATCTCCCCACCAATTGTGGTGTGCTTGCGTATTCGAAGGAGAGAGTGTTGGGGTAGCAAAAATTCCCAATGCTTGAATATCACTAAAACTACTCTGTGACACATCAATGGTACCACTGTGGATTCTTATCCCGACAGCAGCATGAGAAAATTCTGATGTTGTGATCGTTGTGCTCCCAGAAAATTGCTGTAGGTGGTAATTGAAAGTTGAATCGAAGTGACCATGAGAAATAAGAAGGTCAGCACCGTCAGTCATTATTTGACCTGTGTTGAATTGTGCACCAGACGCATGACCTCCGTACTGGAAGTTCACATATGAGAGCTCCCCTTTTGAAGCATAGAGAAAATTGAGTGGGAGCCAGTCACCGGAAGCTGGGGTACTCATATCACCATCTCCATTCGTATCCCCTCCAACTGAATCATCCTTGATTGATGTGAACACAATCGGATCGGTGGATGATCCCTGTGCTCGAAGAGTTCCATAAATGTAAAAGAAGTAGTTCGGACTCATCTTCACAACCACGCCAGGTTCTATGGTGAGCGTTGCTCCAGTATTTACTATAAATGTGTTATTCACGACATAAGGACTATTCTCTTTTGTCCACACAGTACTCCCTGAAAGAATCCCCGACACAGAGGTGTCAGCATATGCGACCGGAGAAAACACAACGAACGCAAAAACAAGAGAAAGAATAAGTCGCATGAGTGATGATATTTATGACTATGGTATTCAAACTAGTCACAATCATTCCTAGCGCAATATTGACTAAAAAATACTTTGTGTCATGGATTTTTAAAAATCACCCAAGCAAAAACCCCCTTCCATTTCTGAAAGGGGGTTTTGCTTCCTGAGAGCAGTGATGCTC
>CAZUMX010000049.1:0-6103 GCA_964622275.1 uncultured Candidatus Saccharibacteria bacterium | reverse complement strand
AAATGAAAGATACTATTGTCATCATGCTCTCAAACTTTGGCCAAAAAGAGGATATTGCAAAAGCAACAAAACTTGGAGCAAACAAGTTTCTCGTGAAGGCTTCTGTCACTCTTGATGAGATTGTCGAGAACGTAAAAAATTTCTTAGTATAGATTGTTTGCGTTCTTTCACGATCTCATATTTTCCCAATTGTAAGAATCAGTGACATCTTGAAAGATTTTCTGTTGTAACCTATAACAGGCTTCTGTCCTTTTAGCGGAGGAGTTGAGATGAAAAAGCATAGAACACATAGGCGCTCAGAGAAGCAGCTTTGTTTAGCACAGGAAAAAGTGATGGAAGGCTACCGCAGACGTGGTGCTGTCAAAAATGACGTAGAAGCAACTATGCTCCATATGTTCTTTTGTCCCGTACGTGTACCGAAGAGGCTTACAAATAATGAGATTCGTTTATGTCTCTTGATGTCTCATGAGAGAGCGAAACAACGTATCAACACGTTTCGGCTCGTTCATGCACCATTCCTTCTTCCCGCGCTCCTCAATCAGCAGGTCATGACACGCAAAAGCTTCAAAAAAAAGGATTCTGGAAATTTTTGCAAACGCTAACATAGCCTCATATTTAGCCCCGAGCAATGCTCGGGGCCCCCCATTGACTACCGGTGTATAATGCTCACACTATGCCAAAAATGAAAGGAAGCGAAAAAACGTTTACGAGTGAGTTTCTCAAAAAAGTCAGATCACTTCATCCGCACGAGCCAGAGTTTCATCAGGCAGTCAAAGAGTTTGTCATGTCTGTTGAACCATACCTTGCCCACCATACAAAATATCAAGCAGTAAACCTTCTGGAACGTCTTATTGAGCCAGAGCGCATTGTGATTTTTCGTGTTCCTTGGGTGAACGATCAGGGGCAGACACAGGTCAATCGAGGATATCGAGTGCAGTTTTCTTCAGCGCTCGGTCCATACAAGGGGGGATTGCGCTTTCATCCGTCGGTGAACCTTTCAATTTTAAAATTCCTTGGTTTTGAGCAGATATTCAAGAATGCGCTTACAGGCCTTCCTATGGGTGGTGGAAAGGGCGGAAGTGACTTTGATCCAAAGGGGAAGAGTGATGCGGAGGTCATGCGATTTTGTCAGGCATTCATGACTGAGCTCTATCGTCATATAGGGAAAGATTCAGATGTTCCGGCAGGGGATATTGGTGTAGGGGGGCGCGAAATTGGGTATCTCTTTGGTCAGTACAAAAAACTCCAAAATGAATTCTCCGGAGTCCTCACAGGAAAAGGCTTTGGTTGGGGAGGCAGCCATATCCGCCCTGAAGCGACTGGATACGGCGCCGTGTATTTTATCGAAGAAATGCTAAAGACTCGGAAGGCGAGTGTAAAAGGGAAAATTACCGTTATCTCAGGAAGTGGAAATGTTGCCCAAGGAGCAGCAGAAAAAATCATTGCTCTTGGTGGGAAGGTTGTGACAATGAGTGATTCAGATGGATATATTCTTGACGCAGACGGGCTGACCCTTGAAAAACTTGCCTTCATCATGGATATCAAAAATGTTCGTCGTGGGAGAATTGCAGAGTATGTGACCAAGTACCCTAAAGCAAAGTATGTTTCCGGAAAGCGTCCTTGGGGGACAAAATGTGATATTGCTCTTCCATGTGCGACCCAAAATGAACTGACCGAAGAAGATGCCAAGAAACTCGTACGAAACGGCGTCATTGTTGTCGCAGAGGGTGCAAATATGCCCGCAACACTTGAAGCAATAGAGGTGTTTCGAAAGAAAGGGATCCTCTTTGCTCCAGGGAAAGCCTCGAATGCTGGAGGAGTGGCGACGAGTGGTCTTGAAATGAGCCAGAACTCACTCCGTATTTCTTGGACTCGTGAAGAAGTCGATGCAAAGCTGAAGGAGATCATGAAAAATATTCACGATGCGTGTGTGAAGTATGGAAAGAAGGAGGATGGAAGCGTGGATTATGTGAATGGGGCGAATATCGCAGGATTTGTCCGGGTGGCCGAAGCCATGCTCGCCCAGGGGGTGGTTTAAAATCCACATAAAGTTCTCAGCACTCATTCATCCTTGTGTAGAGGTATGTATTTTGATATCAATAAGGGTGGACCCAATGTTGTTCCTCAAGGAGTAGTTTAGTGTCTAGATCAACACACATCCCACGAAAATGGGAAAAACAAGCCCAAAATGCGCAAGACCAAGTCATGGACGGGTATCGGAAGATCCGAGCTGTGAAGAATCAGAAAGAAGCGAACAAATTACATATGTTTTTCAGCCCAACAAGAGTCCCCAAAGGACTCTCTGGTACTGAAGTCCGCATCTGCCTCTTCCTCTATGATCTTCAGCGGAAGATGAAGCCACCGAAACCAGCAAACTTTCCTTACACGCGCGAGATATCAGTGCTTCCAGAGGGCCTCCGAAAGCAACGAATGACTCGTTCAAGTTTCAAGGAAGGAGTTCGGTCATTTCTCGAGAACATGCCGACATCAAACACTGCCTAATAACCACATAATAGATATATTGCCGCCCTCATACCAGAGGGCGGTTTATTTATGCTACAATTCAACGTATGACCCCCATAGGCAGACGCCACGGGGGCGATTGACGTATATGAGCCAAAAAGACCACCAGATCGACGAGATTATTGTGAAAGGAGCGCGCACACATAATCTCAAGAATATTACTGTGCGGATGCCGCGCAACAAGATGATTGTGTTTACCGGCCTCTCTGGGTCAGGGAAGAGCTCCCTTGCCTTCGACACCATTTTTGCAGAAGGGCAGAGGCGATACGTCGAGTCGCTTTCTGCGTATGCACGCCAGTTTCTTAACACCATGCAGAAGCCTGATGTTGATGAGATCATCGGGCTTTCCCCAGCCATCTCTATCGACCAAAAGTCACATTCGTCCAACCCTCGCTCAACAGTTGCGACGATTACAGAAATCAACGACTACTTGCGTGTCCTTTTTGCGCGTATTGGTATCCCACACTGTCTTACATGCGGAAAAGTCATTCAAAAACTCACAAATGAAGAAATCATTGGACTTGTGAAAGATAAGGTTTCGAAAACCGCTGGACAAAAGAAGAAAGCCATGGGGGTCGAATATGACACGATGAAAGTCGAATTTTACGCACCACTCGTGCGTGGGCGCAAGGGAGAGTACTACCAACTTCTCTATGACATGCTTGCGAAAGGATACACAAAGTCGCGCATCGATGGGAAGCGCATGAACCTACGCGATCGTATCGAGCTTGATAAACAAAAGAAACACACGATTGATATTCTTGTTGATGAGATCTTTCTTTCAGAGTTTAAAGATAGAGCAAAGGAGGCAAACGAGCGGCTTGCTGAGGCACTAGAAAAAGCACTCGAAGAAGCAGGGGGTCTGGTTCGGATTGTTTTTGGAGACGAGGATACACTTGTCTCAAATAAATTTGCATGTCCTGACGATGGATTCTCGTATCCAGAGATTGAGCCTCGACTCTTCTCGTTCAATTCTCCGTATGGAGCATGTCCGGCATGTAATGGACTCGGGACAAAACATTTTTTTGGCGACGATGCGTGTGAAGAATGCAAAGGGACGCGCCTTCGTCCTGAGGCGCTGAAGGTGACCATAGGAGGAGCAATCCATGGGCATGTTGAGGAAAAAAATATTGTAGAGATCACAGCGATGTCGATTGAGGATGCGTTTGCGTGGTTTATGGACCTCAAGCTCTCTGAAAAAGACAAACAGATTTCTGACGTCGTCATTCGAGAAATCGAAAATCGTCTCAAGTTTATGCTTGATGTGGGAATTGGGTACCTCACCCTCGCACGCCGTGCAAACACGCTTTCGGGTGGTGAGGCTCAGCGCATTCGTCTGGCTTCTCAACTCGGCTCGCGCCTCGTCGGAGCGCTTTACGTGCTCGACGAGCCCACAATCGGACTTCACCAGCGTGATAATGATCGTCTTGTGAAGACATTGCGCAATCTCTGTGATATGGGAAATACCATTATTGTGGTGGAGCATGATGAAGACACAATCTTGGCGTCAGATTTTCTTGTCGATATCGGACCTGGGGCAGGAGTCCATGGAGGAAACGTGGTGGTTTCTGGGGACATGCAGGAACTCCTCAATGGGAAAAAGAAATCTTTGACTCTCGAGTATTTGCGTGGCGACCGAGTTATTGAAGTTCCTGAAAAGCGGCGCGAAAAAGAAGCTGGCAAACTTTCGATCAAAGGGGGGAAGATCTTCAACATCAAGAATCTCTCTATCGACATCCCTCTGGGAAGATTTATTGCTGTCACGGGTGTTTCTGGGTCGGGGAAAAGTTCATTCATGTATGAAATTGTGTACAAAAATCTCCAAGGAAAAATGGAGCGTAAATATCGCACCAATGAAATCTACAACTGCGCATCATTTACGGGGACCGAGTACCTCAATCGCGTGATTCTTATCGATCAATCCGCAATTGGTCGCACGCCACGTTCTAACCCGGCGACGTATACCGGAGCATGGACATTCATTCGCGACCTTTTTGCGACAACAGAAGAAGCGCGTGTTAGGGGGTGGAAGGCAAATAGATTCTCTTTCAATGTGAAGGGAGGAAGATGCGAAGCATGCGAAGGGAACGGACTGATCGCCGTAGAAATGCACTTTCTTCCAACCGTCTATGTGACGTGCGATGTTTGCCAAGGGAAGCGCTTCATGAAAGACACTCTCGAAGTGAAGTATAAGCATAAGAATATCTACGAAGTGCTGAAGATGACCGTTGAAGATGCTCTTGTCTTCTTTGAAGATATCCCAGCTATCGCAGACCGCATGAAAACTCTTGTCGAAGTAGGATTGGGATATCTGGAGCTCGGTCAGTCGGCCACAACGCTTTCTGGGGGAGAAGCACAGCGAGTAAAGATTTCGTCTGAACTCTATCGGCCACTTCGCGAACGAACGATCTATCTCTTAGACGAACCGACGATCGGTCTTCACTACGAAGACGTACGGAAACTTATTGAGATTCTGCAGCGGCTCGTGGATAAGGGGAATACGGTGATGGTCATTGAGCATAATCTTGATCTCATTAAAAATGCTGATTACATTATTGACATCGGTCCCGAGGGAGGTGTTGGTGGAGGAGAAATTGTAGCCAAAGGAACACCTGAAGAAGTATCTGGAAATTCAAAGTCATTTACGGCAAAATACCTTCGGAAGCTTCTCCGTCGATAACACATGGATACATTACTCAAACTCAAACAGCCTAAATACCTCCTCACCTTACTTGCGATTTTTGTTATTGCGGGTTTAGGTGCAGTCCAAAAAGAACTCTTTGGGACACCAATGACCACCCCCACGATCCCAACATGGCCACAAGGGGCAACAACAAGCGAGCCAAGCGAATTTTCTGTAAAACGCGATACTCCATTTCGTGTTGAAAAAATTATTGATGGAGACACTATTATTGCAAGTGAAAATGGGAAGAACGTTACTGTGCGCATGATTGGGATTAATGCTCCAGAGACAGGACTCGGTTCTCGACCAAAAGAATGTTTTGGATTTGAAGCGACAGAACACCTTAAAAAAATTCTTCCAGTCGGGACTGCAATAGCTCTTGATACGGATTCATCGCAGGGGACATATGACAAATATAATAGAGTTCTTGCGTATGTCATGTTTGCTGACCACACCAATATCAACCTTCAAATGATCCAAGACGGATATGCCTATGAGTACACGTACAATCAACCCTATCTCTATGTCGCTGCATTCAAAGAGTCTCAGCAAATTGCACAAAAGGAGGGGAAGGGTCTTTGGGCAAATGGTGCATGTGGAGTTCCGAACGTGACGTCATGACGAAGCCTATTATTTTTCTTGATTTTGACAGAACGCTCTTTGACCTTGATCGATTCATGGGAGAATATTTGGGGTATCGCCACGAAGAACACGTCCTGAAATTCAAAGAATTTTTAATGTCTGATCCCCTCATGGATATTAGCCAATATCTTTATCCAGACACGATTCCTTTTTTAAAAAAGGCAGGCGAAACGCATACACGTGTTTTACTTTCACGCGCGCGAACATTCCCAGAGTATCAACGAAAAAAAATTATTGGCTCGCGTGTTCTTGAAT
>CAZUMX010000048.1:4307-6331 GCA_964622275.1 uncultured Candidatus Saccharibacteria bacterium | reverse complement strand
GAATTTTTCCGGGTCGCTCATGTGATGGAAGACACGGATTGAGAGTCCCCCGTCGAACATGGAATCCTTGAACGGCATATAGTATGCGTTTGCTGCGACGAGTTTGACGTCGGGATTGTCTCCAATGTCTTTTTCAGCAATTTCAAGGAGATTCATGGCGAAATCGGCAAACACAATGTTCCGACCTTCTTTCTTAAGTACGGGGTAGAGCCTCCCGTATCCTCCTCCAATATCAATAAACCAGCCGCTGTCTTGAGAAAGGAGGCGTTTCGTCACGCCTGTTTCGATTTCATCTTCAAATTTTGCCCTCGGGTGTTGCCAAACAGTTCTGTAATCACGCCCATTGTAGTCTTTTATTGTTTCCATAAATTGGTATGTTCAATGGTTTCGTACTCTGTAACAAATCATCTGCCCGAGTGGTTGTATGATCGTGGGGAATCATAACATACCCCTCCTCCTCCTCATAGGGAGAAAAGAATGCTACGCTACCTGCCATGCGACTCCTTATTGTGACCCAAGTTGTTGATCTGCGTGACCCTAATCTAGGGTTCTTTCATCGTTGGGTTGAAGAATTTAGCAAGCATGTAGAGAAGGTTGAGGTACTTTGCTTGCGCGAAGGAGAGCATCATCTCCCTGAGAATGTCCGCGTACATTCGTTAGGGAAGGAGCGAGGTGGGAATACCATTCTATACGTTCTGCGTTTTTATCGGAGATTATGGCAATTAAAAGGAGAATATGATGCCGTGTTTGTGCATATGAATTCGGAGTATTTGCTTCTCGGAGGTTTCTATTGGAAACTCAAGCATATTCCAGTGACTCTCTGGCATGTTCATAAGTCAATGACATTGATCCATCGTATTGGCGAAAAACTTGTTGATGCTGTGGTCACTGCCTCTCCAGAAAGCTACCGGCTGAAATCAAAAAAAGTTCACGTGCTTGGACATGGTATTGATACTGACTATTTTGCCCCAGAGATTAAACCCTCGGATAGTACGTTTCGCATTGTCACTACAGGGAGGATTGCTCGAGTAAAAGGGCTCCATACACTCCTTTCTGCTGTTGCTGGTTTAGAAAAAGTTCATACATCTATTGAAGTTCTTCTTCTTGGCACCCCTCTCACCGCCGAAGATGAGGCGTACCAAAAAGAACTTCAGGAACACGTTGCGTCACTAGGTCTTTCTGGGATTGTGCATTTTATCGGCTCTGTTCCGCACACCGGGATCCTTTCGTATCTTCAAAAAGCTGATGTTTTCGTCAATTGCTCATTTACAGGAAGTCTTGATAAGGCTGTGCTCGAGGCGATGGCAGTAGGAATTCCCATTATTACCTCAAACGAAGGACTTCGTACCGCTCTTGGCGTCCATGCGACAACACTCATGGTTGAGGGAGGAAATAGTGAAGCCCTCTCACAAAAACTTCATATGGCACTTGCTCGGTCAAAAGAAGAGCGAACGATACTCGGAAAAAGCCTCCGAGCTCTTGTTGTGAAAGAGCACAGTCTCTCGAAGCTCATCCCAAAGATTCTTGCGTTGTATAATATCTAGGTCCTTTCTTGCTATGAATTCATCTGAAAAACAAGTTGATGTATCACATTACCGTTTTGATCGATACGTCGGCATTGATCGCTGGGCGAGCTACTATTATCAAATTCGTGAGGTATTAGCACTGAAACCAAAAAGTATACTTGAAGTCGGTGGTGGAGATGGTGTTTTTCGTTCATATCTCAAGCAGCAGACAACCATCGTGTACCAATCACTTGATGTCGCCGAAGACCTCCATCCTGACATTCTTGGTAGTGTTGAGAATATCCCTCTTCCAGAGGAATCTGTCGACTGCGTCGTGGCTTTTGAGGTTCTTGAGCACCTTCCTTTTGATCGATGCGCCCAAGCGCTTTCTGAGCTTGCTCGAGTCACACGTGAACATGCAATTATCTCGCTTCCACACTTTGGTCCTCCTGTGCAGTTTCTGCTCAAGCTCCCGTTTCTTCCAAGAATCCGTCTGTCGTGGAAGATGCCTTTTCCTCG
>CAZUMX010000048.1:0-4297 GCA_964622275.1 uncultured Candidatus Saccharibacteria bacterium | reverse complement strand
CCCATGGCCGCGCCGTCATATCTGGAACGGTGAGCATTATTGGGAAATAGGGAAGAGGGGATATGCTCAACGTCGCATTCGTAAAGACATAGAGAAATATTTTTTAATCACAAAGGAATTTGTTCCATTTGAAAATCAGTACCATCACTTTTTTGTATTGAAGAAAAAATAATCGATATTATCTATGGAGACACTTAATACTCAGGAAGTACAAAAAAAATATAATAGCGAAGATCGTACGAAATACGAGGAAGGCCGCTGGGCGTCTTCTCCTGTTGCAAAAGCTGGCTTCACGCTTACAAAAGAGGCGATTGAGTCTTTTTTGTTTCCCTATCTTGTGTCAGTGCACGAATATCTTGAACTCGGTCCTGGACCTGGTACTTGGACAAAAGTCATTCGTGAAAAGATCACTGGGGCACAACTCCATCTTGTCGACATTTCTCGGGAGATGCTCGCCTCAGCAAAGAAAAATCTTGGAGAAGGCGAACACATAACATTCACGGAATCAGATTTTCTCCTTTGGCGTCCCCAGAAAACATATGATGTGTTTTTCTCTTCTCGCGCAATTGAATATTTCCCCGACAAAAGACCTGCTCTAAAAAATATTGCCGAAGCGCTTCGCTCTGGGGGGCATGCGTTTCTTATCACAAAACATCCGCACTACACACGGATGAGAATGCTTGGCAAAAAGGCAGGAGCTTTCCATGAAGGGCAGATTACTCCAAGGGATTTTTCTCTTCTTGCCCAGGAGTGTTCTCTACAAACCGTCTCTGTTCATCCCGTTTTTGTTGTCGTCCCATTCTTTCGTTCAGCTATCTTGAATCTTCTTGCGACCAGGATTGCGCGGCGTTTTCCTTGGAATCCTCTGACCGCATCAATAAGCGAGTCCTACCTCATCCATCTTCAGAAGGTATAAAATATCGTCATGCGTATGGTTATTGAACTCTTTGGGCTCCCGGGAGCAGGGAAGACCACTCTCGCACACGCACTTACGGAAGTGCTCGATCTTCCTGTTGTCCGTCTCCCGCTTTGGAAAAGACTTTTTTATTGGAAATATTTTTTTCTTGTGCATCCCAGGGAAGCAATCAAGAGCTTAGAAAATTTTTTTCACTATGTGCTTGAGAACCGAAGAAGCCTTTTTTTGAATGGATGTATTGATCGCTATGCGCGTTTTCAAAAAGCGCAGACTTCAGGAGGAATCCTTGATGAAGGCCCCCTACAGAATACTCTCTCGTACCCATCGAGGGTTCTTTTCCCAAAAGAGATGGAAGACATTGTCGCTACGCTCCCGCATCCTGATGTTGTGATTCATGTTACTGCTCCCAAAGATATTCGCCTTTTGCGCCAAAAAGATCGAGGCCGTATTGCACGAGAAGAGTTGTGGGAAACATATGCTACCGAGAACGAATCACTCGCTCTTGCGGCACTCCCTCCAACAGTAACGGTCCTCGAATACCCAGCGGTATCGCTTTCGGAGATTGCATCACGTATTCAATCACTATGAAGGCATCATTAAAGACAGTGTATTTTTGGTTGATGATGTGCGCTGCCCGTGCCGCTGCTTTTTTTGGCTGGAGTGGGGGCCCTGTCGTACTTATGTATCACGCAATAAACACAGAAGGAGGAAAACTTTCTGTACCACCAAGCGTCTTTCGATCGCAGATGGAATATCTAAAAAGAAAAAAAATCCTTGTTCCTCTTGATGATATCTTCGCGCATTATCGAGGTGAAAAGAAACTTCCACGGCATGCGATTGCTGTGACTATCGATGATGGATACCTTGATACATATAAAGAAGCTTTCCCTATTCTCCAGAAATATCGTATTCCATTTACAGTATTTCTTACAACTCATCTTGCTCCACTCCCAGCACTTGGGCATCTCCCACGTCCTTCATGGGATCAACTTCGAGAAATGTCAGCAGCTGGTCTTATGACATTAGGACTTCATGGGCACGACCACCGTCATATTTCAGAAATTGTTACTGATCCTCCTGCGCTTCACCAAGAGCTTAATATGTCGAGCGATATTATGACAAAAGAAACAGGGAAGCCTCCTCAGTACTACGCTTACGCATATGGCGTTCGTGATGTTCGGGTGTTACCACACTTAAAAGAGCTTGGTATCCAAGCGGCATTTGGTATTACTGATGGAGTTGTGGGAAAAAGAAGGGATGTGTTTGCGCTTCCGAGAGTCCAGATTGATCGAACAATGTCGATGAGGCTTTTTGCATACCGGACAACTCCAGGTGTCGAATTCGCTTTCCTTTTTAAAAGATTTTTGCAAAGATGGGTGCACGTATGACAGAGAAGATTCCAGTCACTATTGGTATTCTGACACTGAACTCTGAACAGACGCTTTCTCGGTGCCTAGAATCCGTGAAGCACTTTCGAGATATTGTGATTGCAGATGGAGGATCAGTCGACAAGACTCTTCAAATCGCACAGCAATATGGCGCACGTATTATTGAACAGTCGCAAAAGGGTAAGCCCATCACCGACTTTTCTTTAGAACGAAACCGTCTCCTCGATGCTGCACAAGAAGATTGGTTCTTCTATCTTGATTCTGACGAAGTCGTCTCACAGGAATTTGTTGATGAAGTGTCCTCTGTCATAAACACTGGAACACAGAAGGTGTACCAAGTTCGGTATATGCTCACGTCGCCCGATCTCTCGGTGAGATACCGGACCGCACTCCCGTATTATCAGCCTCGTTTTTTCTCAACCCACATTGGCGCCCGGTTTATAAAGAAGGTGCATGAAAGAGTGGCTTGGGATAAAGAGAAATATCCGCCTGGAAAGATTGAGGGTCCTTGGCTCGTCCCTCTCGATATTCAACTCGATTTTGCTGTCTATAAACAAAAGGTTGATCATCGTCTTCCGCTCCTTGTTGAGGGATGGCAACCCACATTGTTTGGCGCAATGACAAAAGGGGTAATTGTCCCTATTGTCACAGCAGTAAAAAGTATCCTCAAAATGCTCTATCTTCGACTTCGGTTTCCCTCGAGAGAGCTGGTCCCGTTTCGATACGAAATCTATCGCTTGTATTCGCAATGGGTGATGATGCGGTCGGTGTGGAAACGATGGGCTTCTTATGGTGAATAATCCTCTGTGATATACTGCCTCCACTTCTATGAATCCCACACAAGAAGTCGGCATTTCTTGGAAGACACGTTGTCTGAGTCTCGCGAAGAATATTCTCGCGATTCTCTTTGGCTGTATTATTGCCTTTTTTTGCCTCGAAATTCTTGTGCGAGTCCTTTACCCGCAAGAACCACGTCTCTTTGTTGCTGATCCGTATATTCGCACTATTCATCGTCCGTCTGTAGATACTGAGAGAGTTCAACCAGAGTACACTTCGCACATCCGCACAAACGCTCAGGGGTTTGTGGGGGATGATTTTGTAAAAGAAAAAAAGAGTGGAGTCACGCGAATTGCCATGCTCGGAGATTCGTTTACTGAAGGATTTTCTGTTGATATTGAGAAATCATACGTCACGCTTCTTCAAGAAAAATTGAATGCAGGATCATCAACACAATATGAGGTCTATAACTTCGGTATCGGTGGGGCAGGTCCTACACACGAGTCGCTCATCTATGAACACTACATTCGTCCATATACGCCTGATGTTGTGGTGTATCAGTTCTATAATCGCAATGATTATTCGGATGACCTTTTGCTCAAGGCAAACCCCACATCGACAACAACTGAAAAACAGCACTCCTATGGACGTATTCGCGAATTCTTCTCCAACAATTTTGAAGGACCTCGGTTTGTTATTCGGCATATTGAAAAAATAAAAGCTATCAAAGATGTTTTGGTGAGATTGTCATTGAGTTCACGGGATCCGCATCACTATGACAGTGGGTATCCATTTTATTTTGATGTTTTTAACGCTAGCAACGACACAACCTTTAAAACAATTTTTCCAGAAGTGTGCCAAACAATTGGAAAATTAAAAAAATCTGTTGAAAACGATGGGGCAACTTTTTTCGCATATATTGTTCCCGCAAAAGAGCAAATCTTTTCAGCGGATTGGGATAGCTATCTCCAAACTTTTCCCACCATGAAGGAGCAAACATGGGATATGTCTAAGCCTTCGAGGGAAATACGGAGTTGTTTTGATACGCTTGGCATACCTTATGTCGACCTCGAAAAGGATATTCGATTAAGCCTCGAGCAAGGAGGCGAGCGCATGTATTATCAGAAAGATGACCATTTTAATGTTGCAGGAAATGCTCTGGCAGCACAGAGTTTGTTTGATTTCTTGCGTTCACGGGTCGCACGATAGATGGGTA
>CAZUMX010000047.1:0-6809 GCA_964622275.1 uncultured Candidatus Saccharibacteria bacterium | reverse complement strand
CTTGCCTTGATAGTTCACCTGTGGGTTTGCTGACTGGGCGAATGCGGGGGTGGTGTGGAGGGCAAGGAGAAGTGCGGCGAGTGTAGAAAAAACAGCAAACACCAACGCACGCTTTGTGCTGGTGCCAAAAGAAAAACGGAAAAACTCCAGGGTCTTTCTATGCATGAATGTTCCCACCTGAGTCTCGCTCCCTCCACCACGAGCGACACGAGAAACTGATGTGCACTTATTGTATCAACGAAAATGGCTTAAAACCTTACTATTTGTCAGATTCTGTGGAAAACTGATGACGTGGTTAAGCCATATTTTTCGAAAAAATAACAAAGAAACATTTTTTCAAAATTGTCTAAAATTTTTTGCGATTTTCGCAAAAAGTTATCCACAATTTTTCTTGATTCAGACAAAAAAATTTGGTTGGAAAAAAAATTATTGCCGAGTGAGGGAACCGAGATAAAGCACGTCCGAAAAACTCACCTTTCCGTCTTTTGTAAAATCAAATTTTTCTTGAAATGGGCGCAGAGATGCGAAGTAGAGGATTGTTACATCAGCAAACGTGATTGCCCCATCGTTATTGAGGTCAGGAGACGGGTCCCCTTTTTCTCGAACAACAAACACGATGTTTTCTTTTGCTTCAAGAATATTTGTCCCTTTCCCATCTCGAGCAAGAAGTACTGCATCAGTAATCGTGACAGCGGCTTTCCCAGGATGGTGCGCTTCAAAATGCACGGTCGCAACATGACCACGCCCAACAAACCCAAGAACACCAGTGAGGCCTCCTGAAAGTTTCATGACCCCCGTGTCATTTGAGTAGGTAGGTTTCTCAACCCAAAGATCAACGACACTTTTTTCTTCATTAATATCTGTTATCGAAATAAGATCACGTGGATAAGAAAGTGAGACACCAATTGCGTTCATAGGGATGAGACTTTGCACATCAATAGAAAAATCAAGGGTCTCTCCAACCTCAGCAAATTTTGTATGCGAAGAAGAGAGTGCAACAGAATTTACCGTCGATGTCGAAACACCACTTTGATTGAGAAGAAGAACAAAAATAATTGGAGCGCTAAGAGCAAATGGAAGGTGGTGAGGTTTGATTTTCATACTTATCGCTCTCGCCCGAGAATCGTTGGTTGGTGTGGCTGCGGCGTTGATCGCTGTTTGAGTGAGACAGTGGTGGGGTTCAGTGAATCAGTGCGAGGACGTACCGATTCTGGTCGACGAGAGGCTTCCTGGGTGTCTTCTGTCGTAGAACTCTTTGGTAATGATCGAGAAAATAGTCTCTTACCTTTTTGCCATCCCAGCATGCCTACTTCGCTCAAAAAACGAAGAGGAATAAGGGTTTTTGAGATTATGTGTTTTGAAGAAACAGGAACTGTAGCCTGAGCAAATGTCAGTTTTCTTCCTCCATACCACATGCCAATGAAGAGCCCTGTGACCAGAAAAAGAAGTGAAGGAATAACACCACCGCCTCCAACTGCTCCAACTGCTCCGAGAAATGATCGGGCTTCTACACGAATGAGTACTTCTGGTGTCCACTCACTTGTTGCCCCGCGCTTGTCTACTGCCTGTGCTTTCATGCGGTACGTGCCAACTTGAGGAAAAACAAATGTGTGAATAAATTTTCCTCCAGGACCTGAAGCGACATCTTCTGTTTTTGACTCTCCGCCATCAAATCCGATAGCAACACGCACAGACTGTCCATCACCAACAGTCCCCTCAAAATCAATATCTCCACCAACTAAGAGTGAGGATGGAGTCGGCTCTATCGTGGGAAGTGGCAGACCCTGAACTTCCACAACAACTGTTTCTACAATCGAATTTCCAGCTCGATCAAATGCTCGAACTTCAACAATATGTTTCCCCGGAGGGACAACACCTAAAGCATAGATATGATTACCATCATCCTCCCAACGGGTTTTTTCACCTCCATCTAACCCAATTTCATAATGGGAAATTCCAGACCGAGCATCTTTTGCATCAATACTTAATTCAATACTCGGTTCGTCTTGCGAAACCCTTGGTCGCTCTATCACCGTTAATGTATCAGGTTTTTCAGTGTCAATTTGCACTCGAAGGTGACCAACTGGACCCCATCCCGATCGATCGTGTACGGCAAGATGTCCGTACCATACCCCAGACGAAAGAGGGACTGCCTTGCTTTCGATGGCACCTTCTAGTACAGAGGTAGGTGCCCCTTCTGAATTTTGATCAACCGAAAAACGAATTTGATCTGTTTCTGGTGTCCTTGCCCACTCAAACAATACATCCGCGCTCCCGTACCAAGCAGCTTCGTCAGGGTGCGAGCTAGAGCGGAGGATTGATGGACCATTTCTTAATGCTTCTGTGCGCACGTCATTATTCGAAAGTATGTATGTGCTTCCACGAAGATCCGTCAAAATATTCGTTCCCGCTCCCCCTTCAGAGAGAATAGCTGCGCCGCTTGCGATTCGAACACGGGTTTCACCGCTCCTTACCACACGAAAAGTGATGGAAAATAACTGTTTCCCTTTTTCTTTGATTCCCTCAGGGTTTATCCCACCAAATGACACGAGACCTCTTTCGCTTGTGGTATCTGGGTATGTTGTCCACGAAGTAACAGGGCTTCCTTCAGTCGAGACACCAACAATCGCAAGGTCTTCTGTGGGATATCGAATCTTTCCTTCGACTGCATTCACCGATACGCCTCCCGTATCGAGAATCACTCCAACAGAAAATGTATTCCCTAATGTATATGTCCCATCTTTTGGAGAAAGAGAAAGAGATGCCTGGGCAGCATGCACCGTGTATGGCACTACAAAAACAAGAGAGAGAGTAGCAAGAAGGAGATGTCGAAAAAAAACCATAGTGTCTTAGGGAGCATGCGGATGTTTTCTTCTCAGAAAGATCGTCGCCGCAATTGCCCCCACAAAAGCAACCACTAACCACAGAAGCACATTATATGAGGGGGTTTTTGCGACTTTGTTTGGTGTCGGCAGAAGAGATTCTTCGCGAACCTTTCCTGCGTGATCAATAGCACGAACAACAATGGTGCTATTGAGGGTTTGGTCTTCGAGAACATACGGACTTTCGACAGGTCTCCACACCGCTGGCGATCTTTCTCCTCGCACATACTGTGGTCGATCGCGATCTCGCTCTATGAGTTCGTACTTGGCAACACCACTCTGCTTATCTGTTGTCTGGAACACAATAAAATATTTTCCAGCAGCTGTATTTGGATCTCGGTGCAAATCGATGGAAAAGGGTTCGGGAGGAACATCATCTTCTCGAATTTCATCAAGCCACTCATTAATAGATGCCCCTGTACTCGACGCAAGCGTAAAGACTGCTCGTCGTGTCATCAAAGGCGCTGGTGTTCCACGACCATCTGCAAGTAAGACTTGTGTTGAAGAAAGAAAGTCGACAGGTGGAGTAACCCCAAATGGAGCATTGGCAGGAACAGAAAAGATAATTTTCCCAACAATATTTGCATATCCGGGATCACCAGGAATGCGTCCACAAAATCCCCCCGGAACTCCTCCCATAAATGTAATACGCCCTTCCTCAGAGACAATTTTTGGCGCTTCGGTCCACAAGGTGAGAATGGACTCACCCTGACTGAATGCTGACGCCCGCAAATATTCTTTTGGGTAGGTGATGTCCGCCGAAACCACATTAACGCAATCCCCATTTGGATCGAGGCGTACATCAACAACAAAGGTGTCCCCGGGATGATATTCCCCACCATCCGGATCAAGATAAAGCGTTGCTGCCTGGCCATCAACCGGCAAGGTGACCAAAAAAAGTATGATGATAGTCCACAGAAAAAAGCGAGCTCCAAATAGCTTCATGCACTTATCGTAGCATGAAGAGAGCCCCAAAAAAGCAAGTTATGCAGTATTCCTTCCCGCAAAATACCCTTACCCAGTCCAGTTAAATAAGAGAATTGAAAAATCTGTGAGATTGATCTTTCCATCTTGATTTAGGTCACTTAATATATCGTCCGACCCCCAATGAAAGAGGAGGATCGAGAAATCAACAAGGTTCAGTTTCCCATCTTTGTTCAAGTCAGCAGAAACAATATCCCCGACGTCTGCTTCTCCGACGTAAAACGAGAGCGATGAGCTATACCCACTCTTTTCTTGAATACTCCCGCCAGGGATAGCAAAAAGCGCTTTAGCACTATGAAAGGATTCGTTTTGCAATCCACTTGTATCCGCAGCGATAGACCACTGTCCCGAAGATGCTGTAGTAAACCCTATGGCGTCTTCAGAAGCGTTCACGTACGCTGCCACTTGAGACAGCGGAACTGCTTCCCCAAGAAATGTGATCGGCTCGCCTTGTTTCACCTTTTTTTGCAACGCATCAATTGTCGGAGGAAGAAGCACACCAGATACAGTTGTCAGAGCATTTTGAATAACTTGAAATGTTGTATTAAAGGTAATTGATTTTACCCCCCTGCTATCACGTGCCCAAAGACCAAACGTTGCAGGCCCAGGTGTAAGTGTATTACTTTCATAACGAAAGTTTGCGCTTGAATCTGCTCGCGCAACTCCAATAACCTGACCATCTTTTAGAATGTTTACATCCGTGGATGGGTACGCTTTCCCTTCGAGAACAACACGCGTATCAGCTCTTACTGGAATAATTCCAGAAAACTGCCCTCCTCCCCCTCCTCCACCTCCGCTTGGTGGCGGTGGAGGAGTTCCACCAGACCCAGGAGGGGTTTCTTGGTGACACACCGCATCACAGAGATCACCGGGAGTATTGTTCCCATCATCGCAAGACTCTCCAAATACCGGTTGAAGGATGGAATCACCGCAATATTCACCATATGCTTCACACCCCGCTTCGCACGTTCGACCAAGAGTTGATGTGGAATATCCCCCAGTATTTGGTGGGAGGTCGCAGATTTCTGTTCCGTCGACAATACCGTTCCCACAGATTGAAATACGGAGCGTGGTTGTCGCAACATCAGCACTGGATAATATCGGCCAGAGCAACAGAACAGATAGCGCAAGTGCCCCTCGCGATATTTGTTGAGAAGAGAGAGGTATTCCAAGACTACGCATAGTTATCGTCTCCGTGAAAGATCAACGACACCTGATGCCCCCGCACGCCGTCGAGGCTCTACTCTTGGAGGAGGATCGTCTCTCTCTCGGTCATCATAGTCATCGTCTCTTCTTTTGCGTGAAGAGGGTTTCTTTCTTCGTAGGAGAAGCCACAGAAGGATGAGGGTGAGAATGACGGCGGGAACAACAATTGTGAGCTGATCCACACGTGACAGACCCATGAATCCATAAGGTTTGTATCCTGGAATGGTCCCTTTGGGGAGAATCGACAAAGCGAGCTCTCCTGTCTGCGCCAAGAGATCTGCTTGTTTATAAATCTTATACTTCACACGATACGCCCCTGGACTAAGCGTTATAGGCGCTTCGGCAGTAAGTTTTTCAGTATTAAATGGGAGAATCTTTTTGAGTTTTGCATTATTCTTTGTGCTTTCTATCAAACGCACGCCAGCAGTGTCATAGATATCAAACACAACATCTGTCGGAGCCGCAGGAACGTTTCCTGTATTCTCGACATACATCACAAATCGCAATTTCCCTGGAAAATCGAGCCACCATTTCTTTCTCCCTTCTTCGGTGTCAGGAAGTTCGACGCGTTGAACGGTCATATCGTAAATTTCTTCTACGACATCAATAGAGACGTCAATTTGAGCACCTAATGCGAGTGAGACTCCGCTCGCAGGAAGATCGTTTCCATAGGTTCGAATACGAATATTCCCGACGCGTGGTCCTAGCGATGCCTCTTCAGGAACTCGAACAGTCACATTCATTTTGACTGTTTTTTCTCCTTTAGGAAGGACGAACTGCAATCCTTTGTCGATTGTGAACCATTGTTCAATACCAGGAACATTGATCGTGATCTCTGCGTTAAGATCTTCAATTGGGTCAGAACGGACAATGATCACCTCCTGTGTGAATTCTGCGCCTGGGCGCAATACATTATTGCGAACGTATGGAGGAGTAATACCAAATCCAGCTTGCGCAGTGCTCGCAAGTGAAAGAAACGCTATGAGGGTCGTTATAGCCAAAACAACAAACCGTTTGATGGGAACGGCTCTTTTCATGAACCCTTTAAGCATATCACGCATGATTATTTTGTCCCTATGAATATGGGAATATTCAGGGGATAAATATTGGGTTTAGCGCAACATCCTGTCACACTCAAAACAATAAGACCTCCGCACGGAGGTCTTATACATACAAAGAGAAAAACCTAAGGTGATCTGTATTTACCAATTTGCAGATTCCCCAGTAATACCAATCAAGGTATTTTGACCGTAGTAGCTTCCTGCCAGAGTAATTGCAGCTGGGACTCTAATACCCCATGTTGTTGTTCCCTGGGCAGGAGAAGATGTTGCTGTTGATTTTAATACGTTGATTTCCAACTCAACACCAGGTGACGAGAGAAGTGCTGTACCAGATGCATAAGGGACACTTGAGGTTGCGTAACGTTGCTCGTTCACGGGAATAGTATTTGTTGCTGCACCGAGACATGTTGGATATGTCGGACACATGGCGGCGCCATAGAGTGTGTGGTCGAGGCCAACGTTCCCAAGCGCACGAATGATCGTCTCAACACTGATGGGGTCATTTTGTTGGCCTGGCTGGAGTCCTCCGTATGGAATCGTCGACGTCGTCACATCGTATGCAAGGAAACTATTGAGCTCGTTGCCACTTGATGCTTCAGAAAGTGTTGATGTCGCATAGTTATTGTCTCCTGCTTGCGCTGATGCGAGCCAGTTTTGGGCAAAATATGGTGTATCA
>CAZUMX010000046.1:0-7131 GCA_964622275.1 uncultured Candidatus Saccharibacteria bacterium | reverse complement strand
GTAATGTTGTAGAGCACTTCTGAGCGCAGCATGATAGAGCCAAGAAGCGCCTTCTCTGCGTCGATGTGCTGTGGTGGGATCCGAATGCCATTGCGAGCTGCCATGGTGGAGCCATTGTAGCAGGGGAGAGAGCAGGTTCAAAATCTTCTTCCTGGGTAATACCTGTGGGGAAGATGGGGACTATAAAAGAGAATGTTTAGTTATTCTAGTTCCTTCAGGTAAATCCTGAACCCTAAAGCCTTTATTATAGATTTTATCTCTCAGCTCATCTGATTTTTTCCAATCCTTCATTTTTCGTGCCGCATCACGTTCTTTCGCAAGGACAGTGATCTCAGAGGGTATCTCCAGTAATATTTTTTTATGTTCCGTGAGGTCAATTCCAAGGAGATTCAAAAGCCTCTCCAGCGTTTTTACATCACGCGCTCCAATACTGTCGATAAGTGCGATAATCGAAGGGGTATGAAGGTCGTCTTGGAGAAATTTCTTTGCTTTTTCAATAATTTCTTCATTTGGGGCGGTGTTTTTTGTATCATCAAAAACCATAAAATATGAGTAGCTCCATATTTTTTCCTGAGCTTCTACAAGTACATCCCAGGTAAAGTTAATCTGTGAATCATATTTTGCAGTGAGGAACCAATATCTGAGTGCTGCAGGAGAGATGCCTTTTGCTTTGAGATCCGAAAGACGATAGGTATTCCCAAGCGACTTCGACATTTTTTCGCTCTCCACAGTCATAAAGCCAGAATGCATCCAGTAGTTCACAAATGGGTGCTTGCCTGTGGTGCACTCTGATTGCGCTATCTCATTGGTGTGATGTACAGGGATGTGATCGATGCCGCCGGTATGGATATCAAATTGCTCTCCAAGATACTTCTGGCTCATGGCGGAACACTCAATATGCCATCCCGGAAACCCTCGTCCCCATGGCGAGTCCCATTCCTGAAGGCGTTTTTCGTTTCCTGAAAATTTCCAAAGCGCGAAGTCATAAGGGTTGCGCTTTTCATTGTTCTCGCCGATGCGTGCGCCGCCCTTGAGTCCTGAGAGATCGAGGTGGGCGAACTCTGCATAGCGGGGAAATGTCGATGCATCAAAATAGATCCCATCACTGGTTTGGTAGGTGTGACCCTTTTTTTCAAGTGTCTCGATCATCGCGATTTGCTCATGAATGTGCTGTGTCGCACGAGGCATCATATGCGGTCGCAAAATATTCAGCGCATCGAGGTCCGCAAGAAATGCATTGGTATAAAGAGTAATAATATCTTCAACGGTTTTTCCTTCACGCTTTGCTCCTTTTTCCATCTTGTCTTCTCCTTCATCTCCATCAGAAACGAGATGCCCAACATCGGTAATATTGATGATCTGCGTCACAGTGTAATCACTTGCTTCA
This sequence comes from uncultured Candidatus Saccharibacteria bacterium, assembly GCA_964622275.1. GTDB lineage: Bacteria > Patescibacteriota > Minisyncoccia > Phycocordibacterales > UBA6899 > CAYPEZ01. Next base: position 5,744 of record CAZUMX010000046.1, on the reverse strand, counting down.
AACATCCTGCGAAGGACATCCGCAAAGACATAAGCCCGCAAGTTCCCAATGTGTGCAAAATCATAAACGGTAGGACCGCAGTGATACATCCCTATGGTATGAGGTGTGATCGGGGTGAATTCTTCGACTTTTCCTGTCCGTGTGTTTTTGAGGTGGATTGCCATGTGTTTATCCTACCATTTTTTATAGAGAGGTTGTCCTTTGACCTCTTCCCTTGAATCGGGGATAATTCCTGAATCGTATGAATGAACACCGTACATCCCAGTGGGGGCTTCTTGTTGCAGCCATTGGAGTTATTGGAATTTTTTTGCTTGGTGTATGGGTGGGTTCGATGTCCCAGTCTCCATTTAGTAAAGTGCTTGGACTCGAAAATCTGCTTGGTGGGGCTCCTGCAGATCTTGTTCAAACATCAACCTCGTCTCCAGATATTTGTTATGACCAAAAAGGGGAGAGAGTTCCTTGTGGGCTTGGTCGAGATGGAGTAAATACCGTTAGCGCAGACGACGTTGCTGATTTTTCTGAGTTTTGGAAAGCGTGGAATGCTATAAAAGATGAATACGTTGATCCTAGTGTTGCAACAAATCAAGAGCGTGTATGGGGAGCAATTCAAGGTCTCGCTGGGTCTCTTGGTGATCCGTATACATTCTTTATGCCTCCCAAAGAAGCAAAAATTTTCCAAGATGATGTGAAGGGAAACTTTGGTGGAGTGGGGATGCAGGTTGGCATGCGAGAAGGGCTTATTACCGTTATTGCTCCACTCAAGGGTTCTCCTGCAGAAAAAGCGGGTATTTTGAAGGGAGATGTTCTCTTGAAGATTGATGACGCGACGACCACAGAAATGTCTGTCGATAAAGCCATTTACCTTATTCGCGGAGAGATAGGAACAAAAGTGACATTAACGTTCATTCGAAAGGGAGAGGAGACACCACGTGTCGTGACTGTTGTTCGTGATGTTATTCAAGTTCCCACTATTGATACCGAGTCACGTAGCGACGGAGTGTTTGTGATTCGAGTGTATAGTTTCCCAGAGACCGGGGCCGAGCTCTTTAGAAATGCGCTTCGGGAGTTTGTTCAAAGCGGAAAAGATAAGCTCTTGATTGATATGCGAGGAAATCCTGGAGGATATCTCGAGATTGCTCAGGATATGGCGAGCTGGTTCCTTCCAAGTGGTAAGGTGGTTGTGAGAGAAGAGACTCGGACAGGCGATGGACAAGTCTTCCGTTCGCGTGGATATAACATTTTTAACTCAAATCTCAAGGTGGCCATTCTTGTTGATGAAGGGACCGCTTCAGCCGCAGAGATTTTCTCTGGGGCTCTCCAAGAGCACGGTGTTGCTGTCCTTGTTGGGAAAAAGACCTTCGGGAAAGGTTCAGTCCAAAAACTTGTGACGATTGCTGATGACACTGTTCTCAAGCTCACTGTCGCACGATGGGTACTTCCGAGCGGGAAGCACTTGTCTGGGAAGGGTGGAACTGGCGGAATTGAACCCGATGTTCTTGTTGAAATTACCAAGGAAGATGTTGAAAAGGGGATGGACCCTCAGACCGACAAGGCAGTCGAGGTTCTTAAGAATTTTGCCAAGTATAAGCGTCAGCCCATATAGCTTGCAAAAACATCATTTTTCCGTATACTACTCGGAATAACGCTATGAAAGTCATATTGACCGAAAACGTGGCCAAAGTAGGCCGAAAATACGATATTGTCGACGTCGCCCCAGGGTACGCTCGCAACTTCCTTCTTGCACGTAATCTCGCAGAAGCAGTAACAGAGAAGTCCGCTAAGCGTGTTGCCGAACTCCAGCGTCTGAAGTCTCAAGCTGAGACAAAGGCAAAAGAGATTCTCTCCGCAGCACTTAAGGGAGGGAAAGGAATTGTTCTTTCGTTTGCAGCAAAGGCAAACGAAGAAGGACATCTTTTCGCTGGGATTGATCGAGCCATGATTGCGGAAAAAGCAAGTGAGGCATTGAACGCAGAAGTCACGCAAGACATGGTTGATCTCGAGAAGCCTATTAAGTCAGTTGGAGAAACAAAAATCACCATTTCTGCTCATGGGCAAACCGTGGATGCGGTTGTCTCAGTCTCCAAAGAATAAGTACTTGCTACCAATCATCAGTAAAACAAAAGCACCGGGAAATCGGTGCTTTTGTTTAGTCGAGTTGATGAAAAAATTACACGACGACGTGAACGATGTTCTTGCGAACAACACGGTTATTGAATGAAGTTTTTCGGGTCACAGCGAACTTTACCACACCATCTTTCACTGCATAGAGCGTGTGATCGCGACCCATGCGAACATTCTTTCCAGGGAGGATCTTTGAGCCACGCTGACGGACGATAATTGATCCGATTTGTGCGCGTTGTCCGTCATGGACCTTGGTGCCGAGATATTTTGGATTTGAATCGCGCAGGTTCTTGGCTGTACCTGCGGCCTTTTTGGTTGCCATATTTGAAGTCGTCCCTATAATGGGATTGATGAGGAGTCTACCAGATATGGCCCAGAAAATCAAGGGGATTTTAGGCTTTTATGAAGGGGGTATTTCAACCACACTTCATGTTTTCCTGCTATTAGGGGTTGGATTTGCAGCTTATATGCTTGGCCTAGTTAGTGGCCCAGTCGAGGGGCAGGGAGGAGAGGTCAAGGTCTTTTCGCAAGGCGTACGCACCCTTCCAAACAGTATTTTGGCCACGAATACTCTTCAGCAAGAACCGGGCCCTACGAATTCACTACAAACTTTAACAGGGAAGTTTGTCGCATCCAAAAAAGGGACAAAATACCACCGAACGGATTGCCCTGGAGCACAAACAATGAAAGACGAGAATAAACTGTATTTTCAAACCGAAGAAGAAGCTCGAGCAGCAGGATTTGCTCCGGCAGGGAATTGCCCGGGGTTAAGTCAGTAAAAACTTTGACTAAGAGAAATTCATTGTGAGTAAAGTGCTAGCTATGATATGCTCCCAGCGTGCGAAAAATAATCGGGCTATAGTATAGTGGTAGTATATGTCCATGGGGTGAGCGAGCAGTAAGGGTCCCATCTGATGGGCATGCTTGCGCAAGACCTTTTGAGAATTTTTATGAGCGAAGCGATATAAAAAGTCCAAAAGGTGTACAGTTTCTGTAAGAAAGATAAGGTCACGAGTATATAAAAAATGGCAAATAATCGGGCTATAGTATAGTGGTAGTATATGTCCATGGGGTGGATAAGGTGGCGGTTCGATTCCGCCTAGCCCGACAAGATTTGAATAGTAAAAAACTCCTTTCAGTAGGAGTTTTTTACTGTGAACATGATATTGACAACTATGAAACTTGTGTTGTTTGAGTTGGGGCTGCATTACGAGCTGTTAAGAATAGTCCACCGATAATTGCGATATTTTTTAACGTGTTAATAATCTGCATTTGATCACCAGCAAATGCGCCCTTGAGGTGAAAGAATATGGTCGCAAGGAGTGTAAAGACAATGAGTGCGTATGATGCAAGGCGTACGCGAATTCCAAGAATGAGTCCGAGGCCGCCACCGATTTTTGTCACGATAGCAAGAATGGCCATAAGTTTTGCCATCGGGAGCACGGTTGCGGTGTACTGAGCGAAGTTTTGGAAGCCAAGGAGTGAAAAGACACCGCTAATAAGAAACAACAGACCGACGAGCACTCGGCCGATGCGATTACCGTACTGATTAACGAACGTATCAAGAGTATTCATAAAAAACATAAAAGAGAAATGAATAAATGAAACCAAACACATTATACTCCGAACGGCGCTTTCAGAATGGGGGGAGGTGTGAGTACTGAGCAAGAATGCATGATTCTGAAAAGTATATATGCATGTATTCCGGAACGAAAAATTCCGGCTCAGTGTGCATCCTCTCTAGAGGGAGAGTACGTCGCACAATATATCTTTTACGACACAAAGGCGTAGCCTGAAGTGTCGAAAATGAGCATCAGGTTGTATGACACCGTATGTCGTACAACCCGCCTACGGTATGATTCCTCGTTCGTTGAGTATGTTGGAAGATGTGATTGTCTGAGGCTCCGCACGTATGCGTGTAACTCCTAGAGCATTGATTGTGTGTGCGACTGAAACTCTATTACTCCCCACTTCCCTATTTTCAAATAAATCGCCCACAATTTCTTGTGAGCGATATTGCATTTGAACCTGTATTCATGTGCCAAATTGAGCACGGCTGAAGTGTCTGTATCCGGAGACCGCGAAGAATAGTACGGGAATAAGAAGGACTTCAGCTGATGGGTTGTTGGTCTTTCTTGCGACGATGTATCCGATGAGATACCCGATAGCTGATGCGCAAGCGAGATGGCCCATTCTGACTTCGAAAGAGGTTCGAATCTTTCGCCCAGTACTTGATCCTGAAAGTAGTACTTCTCTGAGTCGTCGAGAATTTTCAACAATTGATAGACCAAAATAGGCACAGCCAGCAAAGAGCCCGAGCGGCATGACGGCAGATGCGAGGTTGTGAATCATGGACATGCTCTCTTGTGGAGGAACCATCTGTAACACTAAAGGATTCAATGTTCGGATGCAAGACTTGCTGAGTAAGATGGAATGAAGCGTGTGGTTCCAAGTAAATTTCTTGACGGAAATCTTGCGGTAGAGGATTTGGACACAGATAATTTCCTCGCTGTCGCTCAGGAGGTTCCGTAATCTCGGCTCATGGTTTTTCAAATATGATTCCGACTCTCCACATGTCTTTGTGGCCAGCAATCATCTTTTTATTAGTCACAAAAAGATGTTCCCGGCCCGGTCTCGTCTCTTTCGGCTGTTGACGAAATATCGCTCCGACTCCCACAAGCGCACAAACAACCTGCAGCAGTGCAGGTTGTTTGTGTAGGTTTGTGGGCGGTAGAGGATTCGAACCTCTGACATCCACTACGTCAAAGTGGCGCTCTACCAACTGAGCTAACCGCCCAACAAGAAGCAATGCTACCTTATTTTGTATGTTTTTTCAATAATAGAAAAAAGAGGGCCGAGTGTATACATTCGGCCCTCTTGGCTTTCGTTCATTAGGACGAACGATACACAAGATCTTCTTCAGTCATTTCTTGGGTGGTGGGTCTAGGGCGTACGAACCACCCGTTTCCAGTATCGGTCAGCTTTTCGTCCTCTATGAGACGCGAAAGTACTTGGTCGAGCTCGTCTTTGGTGTATACAACACGGACACCAGCAGATCGAATACAAAATCGGTTGAAAAGTTCGTTCATGGAATATGCATGATTGAATCCAATGTACTCTAAAATGAGTTTCTCAAGTTCTTCATGGTGAGAAACGACATATGGTCTGGATTTTCTCATGGAGTGCACCCTGTGTATGTTATGTGTCGAGAGAACAAGTCAGAGTATAGACTAACGCTTCCTTGTGTTTCGTCAATTTTATATTTATGCGGAGATGAGAGGATTCGAACCTCTGATACGGTTACCCGTATGCCGCATTTCGAGTGCGGTGCCTTCAACCGCTCAGCCACATCTCCAGACAATCGCGGACCCACGCATACTAGCTTATATTTGCTTGATTTTCAACATATTTCGTGTTACTCTCCTTTCCACTGGCCCTATCGTCTAACGGTTAGGACACAAGCTTTTCAAGCTTGGAACCAGGGTTCGATTCCCTGTAGGGTCACAAAAATAATGAGGCAGGCGGAGCGCCTGCCAATTGTGTTTTTGTAGACCCTACAGGGAATCGAGTGAGTCGGGGTCGAGGAAATATCCAAGCGACGGCGAGGATATTATCCGTGACCG
>CAZUMX010000045.1:0-8029 GCA_964622275.1 uncultured Candidatus Saccharibacteria bacterium | reverse complement strand
CGTCACCATGAGCTTCAAGACTAGGAAAATCCGGAAAGCAGTTATTGCTGTTGCCGGAAGCGGTACGCGTTTTCTTCCCGCAACAAAAGCGTTACCCAAAGAAATGCTTCCTATCGTCGATAAGCCAATTATTCAATACGTTGTCGAGGAAATGGTTCTTTCAGGTATCACAGATATCATTCTTGTAACCAAATGGGACAAGAAAGCTCTTGAAGACCACTTTGATCGCTCTCTCGAGCTTGAAGAATCACTGACGAAGTCAGGGAAGAAACACGTTGCAGAACAAATCCGAGAGCTCTCAATGATGGCAAACTTTATTTATGTAAGACAAAAAGGTCCATATGGAAATGGGACCCCTGTGTTGTCAGCAGCAAGTATTGTTCAAGATGAGCCGTTCGTCTTTGCATGGGGAGATGATCTTGTGCAAACAAAAGTTCCATTCACAAAACGTCTTATCCGTGATTACGAAGAGCATGGGGCTCCAGTGATTGGAGTCCAAGAAGTCCCACTCGACCAAGTAGAAAAATACGGTATCGTAAAATTAATTCCGGGAACCCAAGATATGCTCGATGTTGTTGAAAAGCCTAAGCGTGCCGAAACACCTTCTCGTCTTGCACAATTTGGTCGAATGATTCTCACTCCAGAAATTGTTTCAGAGCTTCGCTCGACCCCCCTTGGAAAGAGCAATGAGTTATGGATTACCGATGCGATTAAGAGTTATGTCGGAAAAGGGAATCAGTTTCGTGTCGTTCCTGTTGAAGACGGGCAATGGCTCACGACAGGAGACCCGCTCAATTATTTGCGTGCAATGATCTCATATGCCCTTGAGCGTGAGGATATTGGGCCAGCATTTTCAGCTTATCTCAAAGGACTCTCGCTCTAGCGTGCTCTCCTCTGTATACTTAATAGGGTAGGACACTATGGCGTACTTTTTGGGAAAAGTGTTTCGGGCGTTTCTCGTCATTTATGTTGGCGTATTTTCTTTTTTGTTAGTTCGTCCTGCTCCCCTCGAACTTGATGAATCCCCAGTCGCTATTCCTATAAACGCACAGATGGTGAGTTTTCTTGCTGATACGACGTATCAAGGAGAAAGTGGTGCTGTGCGAGTCGAAGAAAATATTTTCCCGCGTATTCTCGAAGTATTAAAGGGAGCACATTCGTTTATCTACGCAGATATGTTCTTGTTCAATGAGTTCCACGGAAAGGATTCAACAGTATTTCGTGATCAAACAAATGTCCTTCGGAGTGCTCTTGTTGGGAAGAAATCACTGTCATCTTCGACACAGGTCATTTTTCTTACAGACCCCATCAACCAAGGGTACGGCGGAGTGAAGAATATTGATCTTGATGAGATGGAACAGGGCGGAGTTCTTGTCTACGAAACTCCTCTTGAGAAGCTTCGCGATTCTAATCTATTGTGGAGCACAATCTACCGCATGCTCTTTCAGTGGTTTGGGAATAGTACGCAGTATGGGTGGTTACCGAATCCACTTGATACTGAAGGTGAAAAAGTCACATTACGCACATATGCAAGCTTACTGAACTTTAAAGCAAATCATCGAAAAATTCTTGTTGTTGATACACTTTCAAAAGGAAAAAAAAGTTATACGACGATCATTGGTTCACTCAATCCACACACCGCTTCAAGTTATAATTGGAATACCGCATTAGAAATTCGCAGCACCGAATTTGGTGAAGCTGTTCTTTCTTCTGAAAGAGCTCTCTTTCATTTTGCTGGCCTCCCTCCATTTTCTTCACCATCTTCTACTCCGGATACTGTCACGCCTGTTTCCGGAACGGCGACATATGTGACCCAGAAACATATTGAGAAAGCAGTGATCGAAACCATCAATAACCTTCGTGAGCATACTGATCGTTTAGATATAGCGATGTTTTATCTTTCAGATAAGACCGTTATTCAGGCGATTGAACGTGCCGTGGCGCGAGGGGTACAAGTGCGAATCCTACTAGATCCTAATGCGACGGCATTTGGAAAGAATAAGTATGGAATTCCTAACCGCCAGACCGTTGAACGTCTTCTTTCTAAAAATACATCAAATCTCTCAATCAAATGGTGTAATACTCATGGCGAACAATGTCATGGGAAACTCCTTATTGCCGCAAAAGAAGGTGGCCTCACACTTATTGTTGGTAGTGCAAACTATACGAGGAGAAATCTTAATGGGTATAACCTCGAATCTGCTGTGAAGATCGATTCTGCTGTCCCCATGAAGCCCATTGCTGATGCCTCAGCATATTTTGATCGCCTTTGGAATAACACAAAAGGAGAGACTTCTGTCTCAGTAGAAGTCTATCGAGATAGAGCTTCTTGGAAGTCTGTACTTGCGTGGGTCATGGAGACCACTGGTCTTTCCACATTTTGACGTTTCAGCGTTAGAAATTTACATCCAGTTTTGTTATGATTGCCGCATGAGGCTCGTCATTAAGCTTTCCGGTGAAGCATTGCGTGGTGATCCGGAACATTACAACCAGGAGACACTTACCGCCATTGTCAGCCATATCAAGACACTCCAGTCCCATGGACACCAGATTGCTCTTGTGGTCGGGGGAGGAAATCTTTTCCGTGGGGCAGAGCTCATTAAGGAACTATCTATCGAACGAGGAACCGCAGACTATATCGGAATGCTAGCGACGGTTCAAAACGCTCTTGTCCTCCGAGATTACTTTGAAACCCAAGGAGTAACAACTCGTGTATCGTCCGCTGTTGCAATGCCACAAATTTGCGAGGGGTATATGCCAAAGCGTGCGATTCGTCATATGGAAAAAGGCCGTGTGGTCATCTTTGCATCTGGACTTGGGGCTCCATACTTCACCACTGATTCTACGGCGGTACAGCGCGCACTTGAGATTCATGCAGATTTATTGATTATGGCCAAAAATGGCGTAGATGGTATTTATACGGCCGATCCTGACAAAGACCCACGGGCAACGCTCATTCCGCATATTTCTGCGGGAGAAGCCTTAGCACAAAATCTCCGCTTTGCGGATCAGGCGGCACTAGCTCTTGCGAAAGAGCACGGTCTTTCTATCCAAGTCGTCAACATTGACCATATTGCCGACGCACCAAAACGCGAGATTGGCTCTCGTGTTGATCCAAACTAACACAGTATGACTTTTGCACATGTTGGAAGTATTGTGTTTGCTGCAGTGGTGGCCATGATTGCTGGTCTCGTGTGGTATTCACCATTCGGATTTGGGAAACAATGGGCGAAGTGGAAACGACTTGAGTTTGGGAGTAAAGAAGAGGCTAAACAATATCAGAAATCCATGGGGAAAAGTTATGTGGGAGGGTTCCTCGCACTCCTCCTCACTTCGTGGATATTTTGGATGATGATTGGGCTTATGGGAATTACTGAGGTAAGTGGGACGCTTCTTTTGGCAACAATTTTGTGGGGAGGATTTGTCCTTCCGTTTACATTTTCTCAAGCACTGTTTGATAAAAAACATCTTGGACTTTGGGCAATTGATGCCGGCTGTGCGTATGTAAGCCTCTTCGCAATGGCAGTGGTCTTTGGGCTTTTGCGATAACTCTTGATTCTCTGAAGACTGTCCTCTAGGATATAGAACAGGCATGTTCTTGGAGGGTATATGCTTTGGCTGAACATATGTATGGTGCTCTTTATGGTCACGTTCTTCTTTTGGCAAAGAGAAGGATATCAAGAGGCCAAGAGGGCACTACGTGCGACGCTTGCCTTTTGTGACGCAGATGATGTGCTTACTGCGTGGAGAGTAGCAAATCCAGGAGTGTCCATTGGCCTCTCGACTCAAGGAAGGACCCTTGTGTTTCGTTGTATTGATGCTTGGGAAGACTTTTTGACAACACATCCCACGTATCATGACTTTGGAGAGCATCTCCGTTTTCTCTACTCACTCCTTGATGATGTGGGGCCTCCTCCACCAGGAAAATCCCAAAGACCTCCATCTATCAAACGACTCGCTCATGCGGGTCGTTTTGTTTGCTCCAAGTGAAATCCTCGGGTATCATCCTTATCATGCTTTCAGGTAACGAAATTCGAACCCGCTTTTTGCATTTTTTTGAAAAACGAGGGCACAAGATTATCCCCTCGGCATCGCTCGTTCCAGAAAATGACCCATCTGTCCTCTTTAATACTGCGGGGATGCAGCCTTTGGTACCGTATCTTCTTGGTGAGACGCACCCCTCAGGGTCAAAGCGTCTGGCGGATAGCCAAAAATGCGTGCGTACAGTTGATATTGATGAAATAGGCGACAACACCCATGCGACGTTTTTTGAAATGCTTGGGAACTGGTCACTTGGGGATTATTTTAAGAAGGAAGCAATCGAGTGGAGTTATGAATTTCTCACTTCAAAAGAAGAGGGCCTTGGACTCGATCCAAGACGGCTCTACATTACCGTGTTTGGGGGCAATCAGGACGCACCAAGAGATGATGAGGCATATGGAATTTGGAAATCGCTCTTTGAAAAAGAAGGGATAAAGGGAGAGCGTATTTATTTCATGACAACAACTCCAAGCGGCAAGGAGCCCAATTGGTGGAGCGCGGGCGATTCTGGTCCGTGCGGTCCTGACACCGAAATGTTTTATGATGTGACAGGGAAGCTGACCGATGGGATGACCAAAGAAGCATACATGGCCGCTGATGATAGGCAGGAGGTTGTTGAAATTTGGAATGATGTCTTCATGGAGTATGAAAAGAAGGACGGAAAAGTCATAGGAAAGCTCAAGAATAAAAACGTTGATACTGGAAGTGGACTCGAGCGTGTCACGATGGTGGTTCAAGGAAAGAACAATATTTTTGAAACGGATCTATTGAACTCTGTTGTCCTTGCCGCGCGTAGTGTCTCCGAATCTTCTCGAGGGGCACGTATTATTGCGGATCACCTGCGCACCAGTGTTTTTCTTATTGCGGATGGTGTGCTTCCATCAAATACTGATCAGGGCTACATTCTCCGTCGCCTTATTCGTCGTTTGGTTTTGAATGTGAAAGGCAAAGACCTGACACACGCACAAGTCAAAGGGCTCGTGTGTATAGTGACCAACCGCTACAGTGGCCACTATCCGGCGCTCGAGGAAAAAGAAAAACATATCATGGAAACCATCTTTGCGGAGATTGAAAAGTTTAAAAGGACACTTTCAGAAGGTCTCAAGCAATTTGAAAAACGTACTGGCGATGAGATCACGGGGAAAGAAGCGTTCGATCTGTATCAAACGCACGGATTTCCATTTGAAATCACAAAAGAATTAGCAAAAGAACGTGGTCTTGGTGTCGATGAGAAGGGGTATGAGGAAGAGATGTTGAAACACCAGCACATTTCTCGACAAGGGAGCGAACAAAAGTTTAAAGGTGGCCTTGCTGATCATTCAGAGATGAGTGTGAAATATCATACTGCTACACACTTGCTTCACCAGGCACTTCGCACAGTGTTGGGTCCGACTGCACTCCAGAAGGGCTCCAACATTACCCCTGAGCGTCTGCGTTTTGATTTTGCGCATGGAGCAAAGATGACCGACGAAGAAAAGAAAAAAGTGGAGAATATCGTGAATGAGCAGATCACAAAAGCACTTCCTGTGACATTCCGAGATCTTCCGTTTGAAGAGGCAGAGAAACTTGGAGCGATCGGACTCTTTGAGGAGAAATATGGAGATAAGGTGCGTGTCTATCAGATTGGTGAGGGCTCTGATAAATTCTCCCTCGAATTCTGTGGCGGCCCTCATGTAAAAAATACAAGCGAGCTTGGTACGTTCAAGATTCAAAAAGAAGAAGCGTGTTCGCAAGGGGTCAGACGCATTAAGGCAGTCCTTATCTAAATATGGACGCTGACGATGTTGTTGACCAAATTCATACAGGAGCAGTTGGTGTTCTGCCGACGGACACTCTCTATGGACTTGTTGGGTCTGCACTCATTCCTGAGACTGTAGAAAAGATCTATGAGATAAAAAAACGCTCTCCTGAAAAGCCGCTGATTGTGCTCATTTCTTCTATTGATGACCTTGAGCGATTTGGTGTGGTGGTGAGTGACGCATTACGCATTCGACTTGAAGAATTTTGGCCAGGCCCTGTGTCTATCATCCTGCCAACAATCGACGAGACATTCGAGTATCTTTCCCGTGGACAGGGGACCATCGCTTTTCGTCTCCCAGATAATGATGAACTCCTCGAATTTCTTGCGGCAACAGGTCCCCTCGTAGCCCCTAGTGCGAACCCAGAAGGACTCCCTCCAGCAGAAACTATCGCAGAAGCAAAAGAATATTTTGGCGATAGCGCAAATTTTTATCTTGAAGGTGGACAAAAGCATGGGAAACCATCACGACTCGTTGTGATTGATGAGGATGGGAATGTCTCTACTCTTAGATCGTAAGGGGACATTCTCCACATGAGAACCTTCGTAGTTCCTGATATACTGTTCAGGTGACAGGGTTGTTTGGCAAAAAGAAGGAAGGACAGAATTTTATCGCTGTCTTTGACATCGGAAGCGCCTCCGTTGGGGGTGCGTTTGTTCTTCTTGAAGAAGGGAAACTTCCTCAGGTGGTATTCACGACTCGCATCGATATTCCGTTTCAAAAGGAACTCAATTTCCAACGGTTTTTCATGTCCATGCAAGACACGCTCCAAAATGTGTTTACTGCTATGAAAAAAGCTGGAGGTGAGGTCGCCATTGATCATGCATTTTGTGTACTTGCGTCGCCATGGTATGCCTCCCAGACAAGACTTGTTCGGCATGCCCCGGATAAAACCCCATTTGTCGTGACTGAAAAACTTGTCGAGGAGCTTATTCAGCGTGAGGTTGCTGCGTTTCGGAGTTCGAAACTTTTCTCATCTTCTCGAGTTGACGATGCTCTTCCTGAAATCATGGAGGCAAAAAATATCCAGATGCGTCTGAATGGATATGAGACAAAGAACCCCTACGGCCAGAAAGCAGATGAGCTTCGCATTGCGCTGTATCTTTCAATGATTCCCCCAAAGATTTTTACCTCGATCCAAGAAGCGATTGAAAAATCCTGGAATACTCGTCGAGTGCATCTCAATTCATTTTCATACATTGTTTACAATACGATCCGAGACCTCTATCCGCTCGAGCCGTCGTTTCTCTTTTTGGATATTTCAGGAGAGCTCACCGACGTCTCTCTGGTGAAAGAAGGGGTACTGACAGAATCCCTCTCGTTTCCTATTGGAAAGCATATGCTTATCCGAGCGATCATGCATGGGAAAAAAGCTCCATCCGAAGTTGCGCAAAGCGATCTTGCTCTTTTTCTTGCTGATGCGATTTCAAGTGATCATGCGGGGAAAGTTGGTGAATTAATTGATGGCGCAAAGAAAGAATGGCTTTCGTTTTTTGAGGATGGGCTATCGAAGTTTGCTGAAGATTTTCCAATTCCTCCTCTTGTGTTCTATACTAGCGATGAGGATATCGCCCCTTGGTACAAAGAACGTATCCTTGAAGCTCGGTTTTCAACCTTCACTATTCAAGAGGGGGAATTCACAGTTAAGTTTTTAGGGAGTACTATGTTCCTAGAGCATGTTGCTATTCCGGAGCCGGCCTTTCGCGATCCTTTCATTGCTCTCCCGGCTATATATGCAAAGAAATCTCTCGGAGAACATAAACCACCACTACATCTATGATTCGGCTCATTGAAGACATTATTCCACCAGATCGACCAGAAGAGACGCCACCCCCGAAGGTGATGCGTGCTTACCCACCTCTAGACTCTCAGCCAGAAGAGCCCCAAACAGCACCTGCACCACGTATTCATCATGAACTTTTTGACAGAGAGACTCGAGAAGAGACGCGTGCCATTGCTGAGCCGCCGCCATTTATTTCACGCATTCCTACAAGAGATGAAGTGCGAAATACTTCATTCCTTGATCGGAAACCAAAAGAACGCGCTCCGCTCTCTGTAGAAACAGACTCGAAAGGGTTTTTTCAGCTTATTCGTCGTCACGCTCTGCCAGCACTTGCGGTAGTGTGTGTGCTTGCGTATGTCGCATTGTCACTGACAGTCTTTTTTAGAGCAAAAATTATTGTGACACC
>CAZUMX010000044.1:0-8219 GCA_964622275.1 uncultured Candidatus Saccharibacteria bacterium | reverse complement strand
TGGACAGTAACCTCGCTTGGGATTTTGATTCCTCCATTATCATTTTGCACAGAAACAACAACCCGAAGGAGAGATTCTCCGTTCGGTGTTTCGTCACAGACATTACCCACACTATCAGCGTCTGTGTCCATTTGATCTACGTTAGAAATATCCGGGCAATTGTCTCCAGTTGGAGGAAGAAGTGGTACACACTGGTCTGGCATTGGAGTGCAAACTTCTGGAACAGGGGTACAGATTTCTGGGCCAGGGACACAGACAAGGGTCTCGCCCTCTCCCGTGCACACTTCAGGCCCTGGTATGCAGACATCAGGCAGTGGCGAGCACATAGGCGGCTGAGGTGTGCATACAGCGCTCGGGACAGTGTCTCCATCAGGATCGATAGGAAGCATTTGAGCTGTCCCAAGACTCGGCAGGAGGAACAGGAACATCGCACAAAACATAACACGCATGGGTCGCATAAAAGAGCAGTGTGGGATTAATGAGCATACTATCGCACACTCCCCCACTTCCACACAAGCAAAAAACCGCTCCTCTGTGGAGAAGCGGTTTTTGGGCTATACCTCAAGTGTGAATAAGCTAGTTGCCTGTGGTGAAGGACTGCTGACTTGAGGTCGAGATATTGTTCAAAGCATCTGCAGACTCAACAACATAGTAGTACGTGGTTGATGCTGAGAGTGATACAAGTGGAGCACTGTGACTTGTGACGAGCGATCCGTTCGAAACAATAAGTGCTGACCCGAAGACGAGAGGCGTTGTTGTGCTGTAATACACCTTTGTTGTCGAATTTTCGTTCGTTGCCCAATTGATTGTTGCGGTTGTGGACCCAACTGTTGCAGAAATACCAGAAATTGCTGGAGCGGTCGTATCAGCCGGTGCACTTGTCGTGAATGCTACGTCTGAGGACACAGCAAGATTTGTGGCAGCATCCTTCGAGCGAACTGCAATGTGGTAGAGCGTTGATGACGAGAGACCGGTGAGCACCACACTGTGATTTGTCACAAGGGTTGTATCAAGAGTCGTGGTCGATCCATAGGCGCTCGTTGTCCCATAGACAACCTGTGAATCTGCGGCTTCATTTGTCGTCCAAGTAATCGTGGCACCGCTTGCAGTAATATTTGAGACAGCGACAGACGAAATCACTGGAGCAATCACATCGGCTTGAGTGTTTGTTGTGAAGGATGCGTTAGATGACACGACGAGGTTCCCCGCAAAATCTGCTGAACGCACCTGGAAGTTATAGAGAGTATTCGCAGAAAGACCAGTCAACGTGATCGAATGGGTTTTTACAAACGAGAGGTTTGTGGATGTTGCCCCATAGTTTGTCGTAGTTCCATAAGCAACGACGGTGTTTGCATTCTCATCAGTTGTCCATGTAATGGTCGCACTTGAAGATGTGATGTTCGAAACAGCGATAGACGAAATGGATGGTGCGGTGGTATCTGTGGATGTCCCAGTCTGTCCATTGCGGCAATATCTTGTGTACTTTTTATATTCACCCTTGTGCTTTCCTTTGCCATTAAAGATATTCCATTTTGCCGTATATGTTCCACCGTTATCAGGGCATGGAATAAGGACTGTTCTCTTCTCCTTACGGCCATGATCGTCATCACGATCATCGTCATGGTTCTTGTTTTCTTTAGAGATATTTTTTACCTCTCCACGGATCGACTTTGCCTGGGCTTTCAATTCTTCAATTTGGCGCATGAGGGCAGAAATTTGAGAAAGGAGGGACGCAATGTCTGAGGACGTCGCACTGCCGCTCGTCGCAAAGGCGAACGAAGGGGTTGAACCCACGAGAAACAATGCAAGAAGGATGGCTGATAAGGTCTTTTTCATAGCATTCTCTAAAATAAGCTTCAAAAATAAAGGTAATAATAAGACTTTCACAAACACCCGTTTGGGGTATAGCTTGAGAATATGGAGCATATCACGGTAGGTTACAGGTTTTGCACAGGACGATAAATGGGGTTCCGAGTCCACTCCAAAAGAAAACGCTAGGGGTATTACCCCCTAGCGTAGAAAACTCTATACAAGACTTCTCCTTTATTTTTGGCACGCTGGATTTGCGTGGAAGTACGTCTCTGAGACCTCGGGAACCTCAAGAACCTCAATGGTTACTTGAGCTATCCCTTTTCGGATCATCCCGAGATCACGTGCGGCTTTCTCAGACAAATCAATAGTTCTCCCCTTTTTGAAAGGGCCTCGATCTGTGATCTCCACTTCGACAGATCTGTTAAGGTGTGTCACTCGTACTCTTGAGCCAAGTGGGAGAAACTTGTGCGCCGCAGTCATTGTTTCCTTATCAAAATGCATGCCGTTAGCCATGCACTTCCCGTGGAATCCATCGTTTTTTCCATAAAACGACGCGACTCCTTGCAAGATTACAATCGGTTCCTTAGTTTGTTTATCTCGCAAAAGGAGAAGATATAGGCCCAACAACAAACAGAAAAGTCCGAACACATGCGTTTTCATGGACCCTCACAACAAAATACTCTAAAAAATATTTTAAAGTATAATTATTTTTTGTCAACCATACACCTCACTCAGGGTGTCCGTTCTCTCCAAAGAATTGACCGCATAGAAATACTGCCATGTTCGATGCCTTCAATAGGAAATGATGGGGCGCTTTCTCCTGCCGCACCAAGAGCGTAGAGGAGCGGAACATAATGGTCTGGTGTAGGAACTGAGAGAGTTGCCGTGGGTCCAGCTTGTGAATACTCGATGATCGCCTCATGATCACGGTGTTCTACTGCATGTTTCACGTATGTATCAAACTGCGTTGCCCATTCGAATGGTGGAGCATCGGGTTTCCAGTTTATTGCCCGAAGGTTGTGAACAATATTCCCACTCCCCAACACCAACACTCCTCGTTCACGAAGTGGAGCAAGTGCTTGCCCAAGGTTGTAGTGGAATCGTGCTGGCTTTGAAAAATCAATACTAAGTTGATAGACAGGGATATCTGCTTTTGGATACATGCGCCTGAGCACAATCCATGCTCCGTGGTCGAGGCCGTAGATTTCTTCTTCTATATTTTGTGGGGTAAGCACCCTCTTAGTCAGACGTGCGTAGTGAGGAGATCCTGGAGCTTCATACTTGAGCGAATATAATTCTTCGGGAAATCCATAAAAATCATACAGTGTGGTTGGACGCTCCGAGATATCGATCCCCGTTCCTTCTGTCAGCCAATGCGCAGAGATGACAAGTATGGCATGTGGTCTGGGAATAACCTCCCCGATCTTCTCCCACCCACGTGCGTACGGTGTATCCTGAATTCCATTGAGTGGTGATCCATGACCCACAAACACAACCGGGAGTGGTGCTGTTGTTGGAGCTTGTGCAAGAAGCGCCTCAAGAGCGTGCTTATCCATGACGAGTTTTTGCCGCTTTGATAAAAGCAGTAAACAGTGGATGAGGGCGAAGTGGGCGAGCGAGAAACTCAGGATGGAATTGTGTTCCGAGAAAGAAGGGGTGTTTGGATTGCGGAAGTTCAGCGATTTCCATCAGCGACCCATCCGGAGAGGTCCCTGAAAAAACGAGTCCCGCTTTTCGAAGCGCCCCTACATAGGTTGGGTTCACCTCATAACGATGACGATGACGCTCTACAACATGTTCTTTTCCATACGCATGACGAGCGATACTCCCCTTCTCAAGCTTTGCGGTGTAACTCCCGAGCCGCATTGATCCACCATAATCACCCCGCGCAAGTTTTTTCTTCTGATCAGGCATGATGTCAATGATTGGGAATGGGGTCTTCTCGTTTACTTCAACAGTATTTGCTCCTTTAAGTTTCAAGACATTGCGTGCATACTCTACTGTCAATAATTGCATTCCATAACAAAGACCAAAGTATGGAATCTTGTGTATTCGCGAGTATTCAATCGCCTTAAGTTTTCCTTCAATCCCTCGACTTCCAAATCCTCCAGGAATAAGAATTCCGTCATAACGAGAGAGTTCTTTGAGTTTGTTGGGATTATGTTCGTATTCCTCAGCTGAGAGCCACGTGAGTTTTGCTTTTACCCCCATGTGCCATGCAGAATATTTGAGTGCTTCGATGACCGAAATGTACGAATCAGAGAGCACAAAAGATCCTGTATGGAAATACTTTCCCACCACAGCGATATTTACTGTCGCTCCACTGTTTTTTGTCCGTGCGACAAATCGTTTCCACGCTGATAGGTTGGGGTTCTTTTTTGCAGAGAGTGACAACGACTCAAGAAGGAGTTTCCCGAGATGCTGTTTTTCAAAATTCATTGGAATATCATAGATGCTGTCGACATCTGGAGCAGAGATCACGTGATCGTGCCTGACGTTACAGTAGAGCCCAAGTTTTTCCCGGCGCACCTGATCAATAGGCTCAGAACTGCGAGCGATAATGAAATCAGGTTGCACACCAGTAGAATTGAGCGCACGAACAGCGTGTTGCGTGGGTTTAGTCTTCATCTCGCCAATTTTTCCTGGAACTGGAAGATATGAGACCATAACGAATCTCACATCGCCTGGATGCTGCAGCGCCATCATGCGTGCACTTTCGATAAAGAGGATATTTTCATATTCTCCTACCGTTCCACCGATCTCTATAACCGTAATATCCGCACCTGCTTTTTCAGCAGCGATTTCGATTCTCTCAATGATCTCCATGGGGATGTGTGGGACGACTTGAACACATTTCCCCTTGTACTTGAGATTGCGTTCCTTTTCGATAACAGACTGATAGACCCGCCCTGTCGTCATATAATTCGCCCGCGTGAGGTCAGTGTTCAAAAATCTCTCATAGTTTCCCATATCTTGGTCGGTTTCATCTCCATCAGACAAAACAAAAACCTCACCGTGTTCGGTGGGGTTCATGGTACCTGCGTCGACGTTGATATAAGGATCGATTTTGATAGAAGTCACAGAGTATCCGTGCCCCTCAAAAAGCATTGCAATAGAAGAAGCGGTGACCCCCTTTCCAACACCGCTCATCACGCCGCCTACAACAAAAACATATTTCCGTGCCCGGGCCACTCTGGTGTTAGGGCGCACTTTCGGGGGTCTCACCGAAGCCATAGAAAATAGTGTACAGGAAAAACCCTATCCACAGCGATTGACGGGAGGCGTCGTCATGTGGCCTAAAAGACGTCTATTTATACTTTGAGATATTTACGCACAGCAAGATATGAAGAAATCATCCCCAGAAGCACGCCTGATCCAAGCAAAAGGCCAAAAATTTGACTGAGGTTTCCAATATAATACAGGAATAAATCAATTCCTCCGTAAAAGTCACCAGTTGCACTCTTCAGCCAAGAAGTAATCGGGTAAAACAGCGCTGTTGCAATGATCGCTCCGACAACGCCATACATCATTCCTTCAACGACAAAAGGACCACGAACGAAACTGTTGTATGCCCCAACAAGTCGCATGACAGCAATCTCTTCTCGAGAAACAAAGATGGCGAGACGAATTGTGTTGAATGTAATCACCACAGCAATCACAATTAGGGCGATCATAATTGCAAATCCAATTTTTTGAACTGATTGTGTGAGTTCTGTAAGACGATCGATAACAATACGATTTTTATTGTAGTTCACACTAAAGATAATACTTGAATATGTTTTATCCTCAGTGAGATATTTATTAATAGAATCGTATTGTGAAGTATCTTTTGCCTTAATATTGAGAGTTGCTCCAAGTGGATTCTCGCCAAGTTCCTCGAGCGCTTGTTTCATAAGATAGTCGTTCTCGTGCCTCTTGTTAAAGTCTTCAATGGCTTGATCTCGAGAGATGTATTCGATTCCAGAAACCTGCGGAAGGGCTTCGAGATCTTTTTTAAGCGCAAGGATCTGTGCTTCTGGTGCTTCGGTCGTCATGTATACATTCACATCAACCTTATCCTTAATTGACTGAAGGGCAGAGTTTAAGAAGACAGACAAGAGCACGATGGACCCAATAAAAAAGAGTGCGACAGTCATCACAAAGATGGATGACAAAGAAACAACAGCGTTACGCCAAAAATTAATGAACCCGGATTTAATAATGCGACGAATATTCGTGAACATAGCTATAAGACATATTTCCCCTGCGGGTCATCGCGAACAATCTCACCAGCTGCCATGGTAATCACACGCTTCTTGAGCGAATCAATAACTCCTTTGTTGTGTGTTGTGAGAAGCACTGTTGTCCCCATATCATTAATCTTTTTCAAAATCTGAATAACGTCATATGTAGAAACTGGATCGAGATTCCCTGTTGGCTCATCCGCAACAATAACATCAGGCTGATTCACAATAGCTCGAGCGATTGCGACACGCTGTTTCTCGCCACCAGAAAGTTCGTGTGGAAAGTGGTAGAGCTTACTCTTGAGATCGACAAGTTCGAGGACCTGTGGGACATCCGATGCGATCTCTTGGTCTGTCTTCCCTGCGGCTTCCATGGCGAACGCCACGTTCTCATAGGCAGTTTTATTTGGGAGGAGGCGAAAGTCCTGAAACACCATCCCTACACGACGGCGATAATCAGGCATATGACGGAGGGCAATTTCATGAATATTCACCTTTTCGAAAAGCACCGTCCCTTCTGTGGGAAATTCTTCAATAAGGAGAAGCTTAAGGAGAGTCGTCTTTCCTGCACCAGAGTGCCCCACAATAGAAAGAAACTCCCCAGGCATGACCTGGAAAGAAACGTTACGGACAGCAAACTGGTCCGAATAGTGCTTCGTAACTCTATCAAAGACAATCATATGATTCCCTCCATTCTAACCTAAACCACGTGCCGCCTCAATAAAGATGTCCAGGTCACCATTATTGAGGACTGCGTCAGTGTCACTCGTCTCGGCATCAGTACGGTGATCCTTCACCATTTTGTACGGATGAAGCACATACGAGCGAATTTGATTGCCCCATGCGGCTTGCGTCGTTTTTGAAATAAAAAACTTCTGTCTTTCTTCTTCGGTCTTCGCATCACGAAATTGCGCAACTTTACCACGAAGAATCTCGAGGGCTTTTTCCTTGTTCTGTTGCTGGCTTCGTTCGTTAGAAATATGGACCGCAAGACCCGTCGGAATGTGTGTGATGCGCACTGCTGTTTCGCGCTTATTCACATTTTGACCGCCCGCACCCCCAGACCGAGCGAAATCAATGTCAAGTTCGTTTGGTGGCAAATCTGCAACTTCACCTTTTGGAAATTTTGGAACGACCTCAACGAGAGAAAATGATGTGTGACGAAGGCCCTTTGCATTAAAAGGAGACGTGCGCACCAAGCGATGGACCCCTGATTCGTGCTTTAAGACTCCGTAGCTTCCCTTCCCTTCCACTTCAAATGTGACGTTACGAAATCCTCCGTGATCGTTTTCGTTCTCATGAAGCCGCAGGAACCCCCACCCTTTTCGATCACAGAATTTTTGATACATGCGAAAGAGCATTGCAGAAAAGTCTTCAGCGTCATCTCCGCCTGCCCCAGAGAAAATAGTAATGATGGCATTCGCACGATCATACTTCCCACCTCCTTCAAGCTCTGCCTTAAGATCTTGATATTCTTTGAGAATCGTCTGTGCCCGGGTCTTATCGGCCCAAAAATCAGCCTCACCCATTGAGAGTTCAATCGCTGCAATTTTTTTTTCTATTTCTTCTTTTGCTGCCATTTGGGCAGTATACAGTATTTTGAGCCACCTCCGAGGATCGGACTGGGGAGCTTCGCGTTACGAATGCGATGCTCTACCAACTGAGCTAAGGTGGCATAGCCAGTCTCTAGTGATCAAACACAGAGGCTGATTATGGAGCCAATGACCGGAATCGAACCGGTGACCTTCTCCTTACCATGGAGATGCTCTACCAACTGAGCTACATTGGCATGAATGGGCAAAAGATGTTGTCCTACTTTTGACCACACGCCTTCAATGAAAACAATACTTTTTTGCTTATTGTACTTTTCGAACTTGGCCATCATAATACAGGATGACCTCTTTTTCAATCACTACATTTTTTGCATATACACGCTCACGGTGCGGCGCTTAAATGCTTTTCCATGAAGGATGTGCTTGTGTGATTTATCAATTTTGTGAATCGTGAGCACGCTCCCCCAAAACTCGCCGATTTCTTCTTCTGTCCATACATGCTCTTCGACGCCCATTCGTGGGTGAAGATACGTATTGACTTCATCTGTTCCATGCTCGCGCAAGAGTCTTTCCGCGTGCTGATCCTCATCCTTCAGAAACGTTTTGAAATAAAACCACCCACCATCTCGCA
>CAZUMX010000043.1:0-8391 GCA_964622275.1 uncultured Candidatus Saccharibacteria bacterium | reverse complement strand
CAGAATATGAACAAGAGGAGATAAAAAGACTTTATAGAAAGCTGGCGCACAAATTCCATCCAGATCTGAATGGTGGTGATGATGTGATCATGAAAAAGGTAAACGAGGCGTATGCCAATAACGACCTTGAGGCCTTGAGAGCAATTGATGAAAAACGATTCAGTGAAGACATGACTGTACGCACAATAGAAATGCTGAAACAAAAACTGTCTAAACTTGAAAATGCCGTGATGAAAGCAAATCAGCAGTACATTTTGCTTAAAAAATCCGAGTGGTACATTCTGAGAGAGAATATTGCTACTGCTACCAATCAAAAACGTGATCTGCTTCGGGAACTTGCAGACAAGGTCCTTTCTGAAATAGCTAGCAAGCAGAACCAGTTAGCTGAGTTGAAGAAAAAATATGGACAATAAACCAATAAAATCACCATATTATTCACTAGAAAAATTGAGCGAAGACTCAAGGCTTGTAAAACGTGGTCTTCGTGACCTGAGTCTGTGGCCTAAGATTGAATCTCTTTTTAACAATCTAAAGAGTAAATACGAATCAAAGGACATAGATGGATGTATGGCCATAGCAAAGGAAATACTCGATACCGATCCCAATCATTTTCTAACACTTTGTTATTACGGCAGATGTCTCTATGAAAAAGGATGCTACGAAAAATCAGTTGATATTTTAAGTCGATGTGTTGATGAAGAAAAGCAACATTTTTTCCTTTGGAAATTTAGAGGAGATTCGTACATGAAGATGAAAAAATATGATGCGGCTCTGGCAGATTATAAGCAATCATTCGAACTTGGTCCTGACAATGGCGCGACACTTGATGATATCGCCCAGTGCTTATATTTCATGGGTAAATTTAACGAGGCATACGAATACATCAATAAGGCGATAGAAATTGAACGTAATGACGAAATGCCGATGGTTCGCAAAGGGCAGTTCCTGGAATATCAGGGACGAATTGAGGAAGCGATCGAGCAGTACAAAAAGGCGGCTCAAGAGTTTCCGACCGCAGATTTTGCCAGAAACAAAGTGATAGAACTTTCAAAACTCCATGAACAAGGATAATAAACTACAAAAAATTCCAGAATATTCAGTAGAGAAGATCATAACCAAATCTGATCTAGCAACACGTGGTCTCCAGGAACTGGGTCTTCTCAAAAACAAACCTCACTTCACAATAATATATGTGTGCCAGTTCTGCGGAAAGCTAATAAATTTCTCGTCGACACCATGCATATTCTGCGGGCGTTTCCCAAAAACAAGGCGAGAGGTTGTGATCGCACAGGCCCTATCAAGCGAAAGTATGAGCATAGGAGATCAACTTTATGCATCTTCTCTAGTGAAAGCTGGCAAGGATTTGGAACTTTCAATACACAATCTGCGCGAGATTATCGATAGGGTGACCGGAGACTGGCAATCACATCCAACATACCACATGCTTTTTGCTATTGCTGATGATATGGCGCAAAAAGAAGTTCTTGATGAAAGAGATAAGCGCAGACTGACACTGACTAAATCGGAATGTCTCAACTGCGGAAAGAGAATTGCTTTCATCCATGACAGATGTGAGGAGTGTGGAACGCAATTCTCAGAGACGCAAAAGCTCATAGTGGCCACAAAACAAATACTAGAATTTTGTGAGTCCTTTCTAGACGACGATGGAGAAGACGAAGAAAGCCTCGAGGAGCTTATATTTGTCCTGGTCTACACAATAACAAGAGCCGTCGAGAAGGATGAGATGCCGGAAGAAGATCTAGTCGAATACATATATGAGCTACTCCACAAAACTCACTATATTCTTGCAAGAAATCAGGGTGTTGGTGTGGAGATTAAGAATGGGGATGCAGGACGCATCGGTGGGTCGGACGGCGATGCCAAAACAAAGCAGGACTGGATATCTGTTTTGCTTGCAATGAACATTGATTATTTACTTCATTTAAAAAAATAATATGGAACACGAAAATTATAGTTCGACAAATGCGAGACAAAAGGTAATGAGTTTCCTAAAGAAGTATTGGTGGGTCGCACTGATTATTGTACTTGTTCTTTTTGCATTGATGGGTGCACCAGTCCTGAAATATATTCTTTATGGAATTGGACTTATAGTGGCATTGATGATATTTGCGCCTTTTATGGTCCAATTGTTCGCACCGGCAATCTACTCGATATCACTCCTAATCGAACACTTCCACGAATCAAAAGGGGAGCCGGCAGGCAAGAGATATTTTTTCGTACCCGCAGCAATTCTAGCAATGGTCGGCTTCGTAACCGCTCAGAGTATTTTATCCATTTGGATCTTTATCGCTAGCTTTTTAATATGGGCATCAGTAACCGGATTTTTCATCAGTTTTGTCGCAATCTTTTTCTTTGGACTTGCTCCTCTTGCGATTATATCCGCCCCATTTGTTGTATGGATACAATCCGGATTTGCAGCCTTTGTTGCAGTCTTGGCATTTTTCCTAATTGCGGCGTTTTGGTATGGATTTTCTAAGATGGCTCTTCCAGAAAATGCATGGAAGTCTACACCGGATGATTTTCTGGGATATTCTCCTCATATGTTTCTCTTAGGAGCGCTATCCTTCCAGGTTGTAGCTATGCCGTTCTATCACTTTAGTGCTTATGGAGCAGGTAATTTGATATCAGATCTGGGCGGATTTATATTTCTGGTCTTAGCTTTGATTGCTGGTATTAAATGGAAATCAATAAAGAAAAAATTAAGTGGTGAGCAGAAGGAGAATCTATATAGGCCATCGGCATGGGTATATTTTCTAGGCTTTATGGTCACCAATCTGTTATATGCTCAATTTCAAGGTATCTACGAAGCACCAACTGCCGTTCTATTCTGGCTTAACGGTTTCTTCCTCATAGCTCTTATTGGTCGATTCTTCGGTATGTTTCGTCGCAAAAAATCAGTGGCACAGATTCAAGAAACTGCATAATCAAATGAAATACTATTCCAATAAACAAATAAATAATAAGGCCGCCGATGCTTACGAAGAAGGCATATCTCTTCAACGTTCTGGCCAATACAATGCTGCAATTAAAGCCTTGCGTGAAGCTGTGGCTATAGATCCACGTTTCGTGGAAGCTTACAACAGTCTCGGGCTCACATATAAAAAGGCCGGCGACTTTGATTCCGCGATACAAGCATACAATCAAGGAATCGAGGCTCTCTTCCAGAACATCTACGACGACATAAAAAGTAGTCCCGTAAGAGAACATAACGATAGATATACATCAACAAAATCTGAAACTTGGATGCAAGTAGCTTCACAGATTGCCACAAAAAACTGTGCAAGAGATGGAATAAAGAGCGCGTTATTCCCATCTGGGGAAGATGCGACACGAATGATGAAAGAGAATCCTGTGGCAGGTCTGGCTTTCAAAGATGTTGGAGATACGAGGTATTTTTTACCGGCCTATTTTAGTACATTTTATGAAGCACTAAAATCTGATCTTTTATACTCTATTATTGTCAACAATGTCGGATCAGCATTTGCTGAGACAAAGGATCAAGACCAGGCATCAAAATGTTTTAAGGAGTCTATAGAATTTATCCCGTATGGAACTCAATATGACGATCCTTATATCGGCCTGAAAGAGATTGAATCAAAAGGTAAAGACCATACAACAGACATGATTTGCCAACACTGTGGTGAACATGCTCCCTTTTTTGGATTGCGCGGCTATTGCCTTAAATGCAGAACACCGTTTGATAATGAAAGAAAGACAGAACAAATGTCTGTTGCGTTGGATAAGCTATATTCATTCATCGACGAACATGATGAATCACTTGGTCCAGAGAAGGATGGTGTACTAAATGCATTGCACATGTACAAAGAGAAGATTGATAAATCGAGAAAGATGCTTGATCAAAATGATACTGATTCTCTTAAAGAACTGCTGCGAGATCTAGGACAAATCGGTGGTAACAAAATTGGTGGTGCAATAAAAATTCCTAAAGAGGGAAAGTTTTCGATAATTCTCAGAGAAGAAGATGGCATGGTCTCTAGTGGTGCTGCTGAGCTTTTGTCATCAATTTTGCTCGCAATAATGTTTATTACTAATCAATATCAATAAAATGGTATCTCTGAAAAAATATACAAAAAGGTCATTATTATTCGCGGGCGCATGTCTGCTTTTTATTGCTCTAAGTTTTGTAAGTTACGCCGCCTATGATTTCTTCTTCCAACATACAACTCCTACCGGGAATTCTCTTGCTGATAAACAGGACTATTCATGTTCGGTCCTGGGTATAAATCTTCATGGCACATTATTGACGTACATCCCGGAATCGAATAATGATGATATGCTCTCAGATAAAGACGTAACCTCAAGTGAATCAATAGTTGGCGCTATTAATTCAGCAAAGGATGACGACAGGATCAAAGGGGTACTTATTGAGATCGATTCTGCTGGAGGGTTGCCTGTTGCAGGCGAGGAAATAGCGAATGCACTCAAGTCGCTCGGTAAGCCATCTGCGGCCGTCATACGCCAGACTGGCACTTCTGCCGCTTATTGGGCCGCTACCGGAGCTGATAAAATATTTGCTTCTAAGAATTCCGATGTGGGTAGTATTGGAGTAACAATGTCATATACAGAAAATATTAGTACTAGCAGCAAGTATATCCAACTATCAACAGGAAAATATAAAGACGCCGGTGATCCCAACAAGCCACTGACGCAAGACGAAAGGAATATGTTTATGCATGACCTTGAAATTGTTCATAAAAACTTTGTAAAAGATGTATCTCAGAATCGAGGCTTGCAAGAAGATAAAGTGAAAGCTATTGCCGATGGTTCATCAATACTTGGCGAGAAGGCACTCGAGTTAAAGTTGATTGACGGCATAGGAAGCTGGACGCAAGCGGAAGATTATTTGAAAGAGAAAATCGGCGAGAAGCCAGAGATATGCTGGCAATAAACAATTGATTTAAACTCTTAATGGTGTTAGCATAAAAATACAATGCAACGCTTTAGATTTAATTAGCCGCCAATGAAAACCGCTCTCCTGCGGTTATTCTAGGCGGCTTTTCTATTGCCGTTGTAGCTCAATGGGAGAGCATGCCTCTGAAACGGGCGAGATAAAGGTTCAATTCCTTTCAACGGCACCACGCCCTCGTGGTCCAATGGATAGGATGCCTCTGTTCTAATGAGGAAGGTGCGGGTTCAAGTCCTGCCGAGGGCACCACATTTTAATTTTGCACAGTTTATTGCTATAATAGTTAAAATGACAGATGAAGAAAAAAATGGAATTTGGAAAGAAATCGAGCAAAAATCTCCTGATCTACTTAAGGCCTTTCTTTCAATAAAAAACGAGGACGAACTCAAAGCTTTTTTCCGTGATCTCATGAGTGAGCGCGATCTACGCGAATTCGCCATGCGCTGGGAAGTCGCCAAGAAGCTCGACGCCGGCGTCCCGTTCTCTCAGATCCAGGAAGAATCAGGTGAGTCTCCAGTAACGATAACAAAGATCAATCGTTGGCTTAAAGAAGGTTGCGGCGGATATAAGATGATGATCGACCGACTGAAGGGTGAGGAAAAATAAACTAGTAAGCTCAGCAATAACAATATAGAATGAACTCGGACAGAGTTCATTTTGCGTTAGAGAAATATAAACCACAAACGGAAGGAGGTTCCTATGCAGTCAGCACATGCGCCGGCTCGTCAGGGAACCTGTGTGGTGACCTTTGACGTAGCTGGCAGTCTTCAATCGTTCCGATCAAAGGGGCTACAGGTTCCAGAACGAGATGACCCAATCTTTGTCAGGCTACGCCAAAGCCTTCTCGAAAGAGTGGTCAAGGCATTCCCCGGGGTTACAGTCGTCCCGATCGATAAGGACAGGCTCAGGTCAGAAATCTGGGAACAGGTGAACGACCGTATTGTCCGCGACAGCAAACGTGCGGTTCTTGTAACTTGCTCAGAGATGGCAGCTCTGAACCTTCAAGACGAGGGTCTGAACCTGAGCATCAACCGACTCTTCGACAGAGACGGAAAAATGCTCGGCTACGGTCCGCGTCCCGGGTTTGATTATCTGGACAAGCAGTTCGACGAACTGGTCCGGAAGATCGCCGGCCGTCATGTCGTTCTGGCAAAAGAAGGAGCGTTCAGGGGAGATACCTGTCGTTTCATTCTGAGAGAGCTTGAAAAGCGTGACATATCAGTTGTCTCCACCATTATCGGGTTCACTGATACTAGGTCCAAAGCATCCATCGAACAGGAGTTCGGGGGCGAGCTCGCCGTTATTCATTTGTACGATCACCTCATCGAATGGATAGCCGACCGGGACCTAATCCCGTTCATGCCTGGCTGCGGACGTGTCGTCGGTGAACACTCAACTCACAGCTTCATGCCGGTAAGAACGGTGGATGGCTTCAGCTGCGCCTATCCATACGTCGCACCGTTCGGTTTGACGGAAAAATGGATGAGCATGTCTGAATCAGAAGCTCGTGAGCTGTCGCGGGTATTTCTCGACTTCGGCATCGAATTGTTCAGCCGAATCGGTCCAGAAAGCACGGCAGGGGAGCTTCTGGGAGACAATCCCAGGGTTTCAATGCCAGTAATCGTGGCCGATCACGGCCAAATTCCGGCAAAAGAGGCTAAGATCGTCGAATTCCTACAGCAAGTGCGAAAAACCCTCTCAGACTAGGCGTTATTTCGCTCAAAGCCGATCGCATCACTTTAAAAGGGTGGTGCGATCTTTTTGTTTATTTCTAAAATATCCTTATTTTGCTTGACGTTTTGAAGATTTAATACCTTATATTACTATCCAATAGATTATCCTTCTTGACAATAGCTAATCACTACACTAGGATGTAGTGACAACCGAATATCAAGAACATTGTCCCGAAAGGGATCCTGCCGGCAACGGCTGGATGCTAGCAATGGACTTTCCCAAGCTTTATCTTGCTAATACGCACAGGGATAGTAAGATAAAGGTGCATGCCCGAAAGGGTATGTATCCCAAGCTTGGGATCTGACATAAGCTGATTAATTATATTAAAAAGCTTAGGTCAACCAAAAGTCCACTTTGACTAGCATCGAGTGGGCTTTTTGGTTGAAAACCTATGCTTTTCAAAGATGTAATAGATGAATTCACGAACTGGCGACAGTTCAAAATAAATAGAACTACCACATCGGGCAATGACAAAGACCTGCGGCTTTTCTGCTTGTTTTTGAGAAATCCTCATATAGAGGAGATCACCTTAAACGACGTTATGCTGTATTTGAACTTGATGAGAGAGATCGGCTGGGCGCATAACAGTTTTATATCAAAGTGCATGGCGCTCAAGAAATTCTTCGAATTCTGCAATCTTCGTGGATACAGGGTTCTCAACGAAAACCTTATTCCGATACCCCAGAAACAATACAAGATTCCGAGGGTTGCAACACCGGACGAATACAAGAAACTTCTCTCAGTCATTCCAAAAAATGATGATCCAAGAAATATTCGCAATGAAGCGATAGTAAGACTACTCTGGGATACCGGGGCGCGAAACGGAGAGATCCTCGCGCTAGACATGGACGACCTGGATCTTGTGAACAATAAAGCCTTGATCAAAACGGAGAAAGCAAAGACGCGCAGGCCGCTCAGAGAAATATTCTGGACAAAGGAAACGAGCGAGGCGATACAAAAATGGATCGAGAGAAGGGAACGGTTCAAAAGGGGAAATGCTCTTCGCGATCCTAACGCCCTCTTTATCTCCATTCATAACTCTGGCTGCAACAAAACTAGAGGATACCGCTTTAAGCCAAGCGGCGTATGCGAGATGCTCAGGGGCTATTCGAACAAAGCAGGCCTTGAGCGTCCGATGAACGCACACTCAATGAGACACTACATGGGCCGAAGCATTATCGAAAAGGGCGGATCCAACTCCGATGTGACAAATATTCTCGGACACTCCTGCATTGAAAGCTCAATGGTCTATACCATGATGTATGGGAAACAGGCGGAGCAAAGATATCGCAAATTTAGAGGAAAATAACATTTGTGAAATAAAAGGCGCTTGCTATAATTGAGGAGTGAAGAACAAGGCAGCCCAAGAGCTCGGAAAGAAAGGTGGCCAGAAAACCAAGAAGAAGTATGGTAAGAAATACTTCCAGGAAATTGGTCGAAAAGCCGCAAAAGTAAGGTGGGGAAAAAAGGACCCTGCCGTTGCTTGATATATACTAAGCGCTTGGTATACTCCTTGTTAGGATCGTAGCTTGAAAATTACATACCAAGGCTTGCTCGCCTATTAAGGCCAGAAAAGGGCATTTGTGGGCTTAATAGACGAGCAAACTACACGTTTTATCAAGATTTATAGGGCTATTTTGAACAAATAGCCCAAAAAGTCGCGAAGATGGTGGTGTCATAGAGTTTAACATCTCAAATCCCGACAATGT
>CAZUMX010000042.1:0-8506 GCA_964622275.1 uncultured Candidatus Saccharibacteria bacterium | reverse complement strand
CTTGCCTTGATAGTTCACCTGTGGGTTTGCTGACTGGGCGAATGCGGGGGTGGTGAGGAGGGCGCAAAAAATCCCAAACACGAGAACCACCCGTGCAAGAAATTTTCCTTGACGAACTTGTCGTGGGAACAAATTTTTCATCCACTACCACCGCGTGCAAATGAGAAATTGGGTTGGGACACAATTGCAAACCGGTGTACACATATTGTACAAAGATTATGTGCTTATTTTTCAATGTTTTTCACAGTCTGTGGGTAACTTTAATTGCAAAGCCCGAAAAAATATGCACCCCACGATTCTAAGCCATGAAATCTGTCCTCGACCAAAAAGAGGAGGGTGCAAAAAACATCTCTTTTAAACAATGCACACTTTGAGAATTCGACACATCCATTGATAACAGAGTTTCGCTCCTCCCCAGCCAACCGCACCACCAAGCAAAGCACCGAAAAGAATATCAAATGGCCAATGAATACCCGCAATTACTCGTGCAACACCAACAACAACACCAAGCACAATAGCAGCACTTCCTGATCGAGGATGTGCAACAGCCATAGCAGATCCAAGTGCAACATAAAACGCTGTGTGCATCGAAGGGAAAGCGGCACCGTTTACTGAGACAAGTGGAGTGAGAGGAAAATATTCAAAAGGTCGAATGGTTGGAAAAAATTCTTTCATTCCGTACGCAATGATTGAAGAAAAGAACGCAAGTCCAAGAAACACCACCACCTCCCACGCACCATGCATGTGTGTGTGGTGCTGAAGTAAGTACCAAGCCACACAAACAACAAGCAAAATCCCTAATGGATCTGTACAGAAACGAATAATTGCATCAACAAGCGCACTCTGATGCGCGAAACCATGAAGCCACTGAAAAATAGAAATATTCAACTCCATGTTCAATAGTATAACAAAAATGATGCGTAACCTGTTTTTTATGTAGTTCTTAATTTCCCTAGAATATATAAATTTTTCAGCAAGGAAACAATCGTTAGCGGACCAACTCCCCCAGGAACGAGCGAAATAAGTGCGGCAACTTCTCTGCAATCTGTAGCAACATCGCCCACAATAATCCCCCCATCTTCACTTGCACCCGCATCAATGATGATTGTTTTTTCTGTAATCATGTCTTTCGTAATCAATCGTGGAGAACCCGCCCCAGAGATGATGATATCTGCTTCCCTTGTTAAGGATCGGAGATCTGTAACTTCATCTCCAACCATTGTGACGTGCGCATCGTTGTGTCGAAGCCATAGTGATACAGGCTGTCCAACCAGCCTCCCACGCCCAACAACCAACACATCTTTCCCTTCAAGAGAGACATTGTACTCTTCAAATATGGCCTGAATTGCTCCAGCTACCGGCGGCAAAATAGGGAGTTTCCCATCACGAAAATCTGCCATTGACGCTCGCGTTAAAACGTCAACGTCTTTTTCTTTTGGGATCAGGTTAAGGAGGCGATCTCTGTTCCATCCTTCTGGAAGAGGGAGTTGAACAATAATACCGTCAATATCTTTGTCTTTTGCATCTCGAAGTATTCCCTTTTCAAGAAATTGTTCACCATCTCCCGCGACTAGCTCATGAAGATAGACAGTAATACCTGTTTCTTTGGCACGCTGGATTTTCTTTTGAATAAAAGAGAGTGAGGATGGGTCACTTCCAGCAACAAAAATAGAGAGATTGAGCGGTCTAGAAAAGCTATCAGTTGTTTTTTTTAATGTCTCTGCTAGTCGCTGAGCAAGGGACTTCCCGTCAACAATGACACCCATACCGAGGGAGTATACATCGTTCTGATAAAAGATGAAACACTAGACCCCTGTTCGCGAAAGTAACGTTCGGATTGTCTTAAGAGCAATGCGAATATCGAGCATCACATTGCGGTGTTTAAGATAGTAGAGATCATAAGATAGTTTGTTCTTGGTCTCGATGATATCCGCATCGTGGTGAGGATGCTTGTCGTGGTGTACTTGTGCCCACCCAGAGAGCCCCGGCTTCACAAGATGACGAACGCTATAGTATGGAATACGAGCATTATAATAACGCACAAGTTCTGGAAGTTCGGGGCGTGGGCCAATGAGCGAGAGATCTCCAATAAGCACATTCCAAAGCTGAGGAAGCTCATCAATGCGTGTTGCCCTCAACAAACGTCCTATTGGAGTGACATGCGCTGCCGTGCGTTCTCTTGCTTGCCTCATTGTACGAAACTTCATAACAGTAAAGAGGCGGTTTTGTTCCCCAACGCGTTCCTGAAGAAAAAAAATGGGGCGTCCATCTGTCAAAAGAATCGCAAGAGCGACAATGGGATATATCATCAGAGAAGGAATAAGGAGGATGAGTGCAAGAACAACATCAAGCATCCTTTTTATAAGATCATACCCAAAATGCGCTCGAGAAGATGTATGCTCGAGAATCCACGCATACCCAATCAACGAAAGCGAAACGCGGTCAAACAAATCTTCATACATACGTGATTGGTCGATAAAATGAACTCCCTCAAATTGATAGGATTGAAGTTTTGGGAGGAGCCGCTCAATACCCGGATGCGCAAGATCTAAAGCTATCGCTGCTATGCGTGTCCTCCGAAGAAGCGGGGTGATATCTCGATCAACATCGAGATCAACTGCGTGGTCAAGATTCCATGTTTTAATAAATTCAAATCCATAGAAACTTGCTGCTTGAACTGCGTCAACAAGCGGTTGAAAATCTTCTCCCCCACCGATCAGTATTGCTGGCTCTCGCCGTCGGAATCCTAGGGCGACACCCCCATACAATCTCCAAGCAAAAAGACACAGAAACTGAAAAATAAGATAGAACAGTAGAGTAATTTTTGGTGCAATCCCAACAAAAGGGAAAAAATAAAAGAAACTTAGACCAATCAAAGCATTAAACAATGTTGCATTAAGAAGGAGCGTGGGGACTTTTCCCTTTAAAACAACAGTGTGTGGCTCATATAGCCCAGAAATATAAAACACTAAAATGGAAGCAAAAAAAAGTAGCCCAAATGGCAGTAGATGGAGCGACAAAGCTTCTTGTGTTGGTAGTGCGAGGTTTCGTACTGCAATTGCTGCCCAAAGAGACAATGCCATCCCGGCTATGTCTCCAAGGAGAAGAAGGACGAGGTCACGGCGACGATGGGCTCTCATAACGACATCATACGGGTTTCATGGCTCCGTGCAATGACACCATTAACAACCTCTTGGACCTGAAAAATGTTACAATGAAGCCTTGTGACACCACAACAAAAGTCCATTTTTTATGTTATTACAAAAGCCAATTTTGGTGGCGCTCAACGATATGTATATGATCTTGCATGCGCAGCACAAAAAGACGGGCATGCTGTCACGGTAGCATACGGAGAAGGCGGTCTTCTCAGTGAACTCCTTGAAAAAAAAGGAATTCCTACACTTCAGATCCAAGGCCTTGGAAGAGACGTCTCCCTTGGCGGAGATATACACGCATTTGTTACACTTGTACGTTTTTTTTGGAATACCCGTCCTAATGTTGTGCATCTCAATAGCTCAAAAATTGGTTTTATCGGGGCACTAGCCGCACGTCTTGTAAGGATTCCGCGAATCATATTTACCGCTCATGGATGGGCTTCTACTGAGGATCGTCCCGACTGGCAAAAAGCACTCATTACCCTGCTACATTGGTGGACTGTGCTTTCTACTCACATCACGATTGCTGTATCTGAACGAACAAAACAGGAAATGATACACCTTCCGTTCATGAAAAGAAAAATTCTTGTCATTCATAATGCCATAAATACATATTCATGTTATCCAAAAGATGAGGCACGGAATATGCTCTCGCAAATCAACAGGGGCGCTCCAATACCCAACGATGGTCTCTGGATTGGAATGATAGCTGAACTACATCTCAATAAGGGTGTTGATGTGGCAGTTCATGGTTTTGCTGATATTGCAAACAAGCACTCAAACGTCCATCTTGTCATTCTTGGAACCGGAGAAAGACATATAGAAATTATCAAACAAGTTGAGAGTCATGGTCTTGGAGAACGTGTGCACTTGCTTGGATTTATCCCCGAGGCAAGCGTGTACATGCAAGCATTCGATATTTTTCTATTCCCCTCACGAAAAGAAGGGTTCCCTTACGCAATCCTTGAGGCTGGATATGCTGGAGTTCCTACTATTGCAAGTGCTGTTGGGGGAATTCCAGAAGCAATTCGTGATATGGAAACAGGCGTGCTCATCCACCCAAGAAACCCTCAAGAGGTCAGTCGAGCGCTCGATATGCTTATTGGTGACGAGCATAGGAGAAAAGTAATGGGCGTTGCTTTCCAACATGACATCATGGAGCGATATTCTTTT
Source organism: uncultured Candidatus Saccharibacteria bacterium (assembly GCA_964622275.1). GTDB lineage: Bacteria > Patescibacteriota > Minisyncoccia > Phycocordibacterales > UBA6899 > CAYPEZ01. The sequence continues at coordinate 4,178 of CAZUMX010000042.1, read as the reverse complement.
TCAGCAATGTGGGCAAGTACCTTTGCCTTATATAACACACATTCTAGTTGACGCCAAAAAATTCGTGACCCATGCTGTCGCGATGCGCAGGGCGTGAGTTTGCTCTCATCCCCATAATAATGCCTAGACCTAGATACGTCGTGAGAACATGAGATCCTCCATACGACAGAAACGGTAATGTAAGCCCAGTTACAGGAAGAAGACCAACATTGATTCCAACATGAAGAAATGTGTGGGTCATGAGAAGGGTCGCAAATCCTAACATAAAAAGCATTTCAAAATTTCCCTGCGCTTGGACTGCGTTCATGAATATTCTCCAAAACACCAATCCAAAAAGCACAAAAAGGAGGAGCACCCCGACATACCCCCACTCTTCAGCAAACGCTGCAAAAACAAAATCTGTTTGATATTCTGGAAGATATCGAAGACGTGATTGGGTTCCATACCCTATCCCCTTTCCCCAAATTTCCCCACTACCTACAGCAACAGCAGATTGATATGCGTTATACCCTGCGCCTTGGAGATCAGCGAGAGGATCAAGGAATGTTAAGATGCGAGCTTTTTGGTACGGCTGAAAAACAAGGAGCCACAAACACGCAAACCCAAAAACAGCTATTCCTAATATACTAAAAAGGTGCTTTTTTGATATCCCAGAAGCTAAAGACATCCCGAGCCACACTGCGGCAATAATGACCGCTGACCCAAAGTCAGGTTGAATAAGAACAAGAAAAAATGGCAAAAGCGCATAGGCGCCAGAAATAAGCACATGTTTAGGGCGAGCGATTTCAATATGTCTTCTCGAAAAATACTTTGCTAGCACGAGAATAAGTGCAAGCTTCATTGGATCTGCGGGTTGAAAAGCAAAAAGCCCAAGATTAAACCAGCTTTGTGCTCCCTTAAACACAGCGCCAAGAAGAAACAACAGGAGGAGCAGTCCAATAAGACCAAGGTAGATCGCAAGAATTGTTTGTGTCTTCTTAAGCACTCGCACGTCAACGCGAGATACGAGAAACATCACACAGATCCCCACACATACCCAAATGAGCTGACGTGTAAAAAATTGACCCCCACTTGCAAATGGATACAACGTTACTAACCCGGCTCCCACAAGTGGTAGTGTCGAAAGAAAAAGGACCCAATCAATACGTTTACCCAGAGTCATTTCGAGTTCACACGAGGAAGCACCTCAATCACTGACGGAGCTTTTTTACAGAGCACAGAGCTAATCTTAGTATAAATACCAGAAAGATCGCTTGCTGATGCTGCAGAGAAATAACGTTGAGCATCACCAGCGAGCTCGGAAAGATATTCCCCTTTTACATCTCCTCCGAGCCCAATTGTATAGAGGGTTATTCCTTTGTCTCGAAGTTTCTTTGCTTCTTGCTGTGCATAGAATAGTGGGTAATTCTTATCTTCTGGGTGTTCGGGATATGTGGGGTCTCCGTCGGTCAACAAGATCACGGCGGGCGTCGCATTAGGATTTCTTCTTCGGGACTCAAGTTCAAGATATGCCTGCTTTAATGCATCTCCGATATTTGTATACTGTGTTCCGTTGGCCCCAATGACAATCTCATCGACAGAAGTACGCACTTTGAGTTTATCGTTGGTAAGCACTCGATCAATGGGGATAGTTGGACTTGTAGCAAAAGAAACGACACCAACTTGGTCCTGAGAGCGAAACTTTTGAACAAAAGCTGCAGCAGCGTTTTTTGCGGTTGTTAATGGCTCTGGTGGGTTTTTCCCATCACTTTGCATGGATCCAGAGCGATCAAAGACAAGCATTGCGTCAACGGGAACATCACAGGATTCAAGTGATGCTTGATATGTAAAAGGCTTTGTCCAAGAGAAGGTGACGCCTCTGGTTTCGTGAGGTGGCAGGGATTCAATATATGTTTTTCCATATCCAATAACCTCCCCCACATCATCTGAAATAATCGCATCAACTTCAACATGCTCTTGAAGAAAAGGGCTTTCGCTATGAACAACAGCTGAAAGTTTTGGGCGCGTATCGACAAACTCTAATTTTTTATCCTCAACAGTAAAAAGATTATCTTGTTTACTCATTGTTACCCAAGCAAACTCACCAAATGAGAGCTCCGCAGACTCAAGAACCTGGCCATCTTTTGTTTTTATATTTCCTTCGTATATAAGGAATGCTTCATTTGGACCAGCAAATGTTGTCCCATGACGCTCTTCAAGCTGCTCACCACGATTTCCATAGAGAGTCACTGTGTATGGAATATTTTTTGCTCCAACAATGACATTCGCATTTTCAATAGCAAAAGCAACTTCGGACACCCCTGGGCGAATTTCATCAATTTTTGTCCATAACACCTTAAGGTCTTTTGCTTTACCTTTACAGACGAGCGCGCAACCACCACCACAGTCAATTCCTTCTTCGTTCTGATTTTGTTTTCCGTCAAAACATGTAGGAACCTCTCGGTGAGAGAGGTAGTACGGAATAATCCCAAAACATAACACTGTTGCAAGGATCAACAAAACAATGTTCAGACGACGCTTTAATGCCCACATGATGGACATTATAGCAGGCTCTGTATGACATTGCTTGCCCACAAAACGGCTTTTCGCCCAAAACAAAACCGCTTGTGTAAAGCGGTTTCGGGGCGGGTGGATTCGGTTCTTACAGAACCCAGTACACCTTTCCCGTGTCCTCGTGATAGGAATCACAGGACACATGGGAGAAGGTTTCGAATCCACCACCAAAGCCCCTCAAGGGGCTTTACGCCCAAAACAAAACCGCTTTTATTAAGCGGTTTCGGGGCGGGTGGATTCGAACCACCGACCTCCATGTGATGACATAGCGCTCTACCTGACTGAGCTACGCCCCGTAAAAAAGAAAAGAGGAAGACGTGCTTCCTCCGGTATGATTCTTCAGGAACTAAATTGGTGGGACCGGGAGGAATTGAACCTCCGACCGACAAATTGTAAACTTGTTGCTCTACCGCTGAGCTACGGTCCCACCGGTGCAACATACTTAATTTCAATTTGTTATGCGCAGAGAACGTGGCAGCGATCTACTCTCCCGCGGTTACCCGAAGTACCATCGATAGAGTGCCGTTTCACGACCCTGTTCGGAATGAGAAGGGGTGGGACCAACACTTGAGGCCACCACGATCTATGCGCACAACAAAATTGAAATCATGTGATCATCGAGCAAACAACAGTAGTGCATTACTACTTTCATTCACTGAGTTCCCGACAGAATCGACCAATTAGTACGTCTCGGCTCAACGCATTACTGCGCGTACACCTAACGCCTATCAACCAGATCATCTCTCTGGGGTCTCAACGATTGCTTATCTTAGGGTGGGCTTCCTTCTTAGATGCTTTCAGAAGTTATCCCTTCCCGACGTAGCTACCCTGCGTTCCTTCTGGTGAAAGAGCAGGTAGACCAGCGGTCAGTTCACTCCGGTCCTCTCGTACTAGGAGCAAATCCCCTCAACAATCAACGCCTGCAGGAGATAGGAGACCAACCTGTCTCACGCACATTTTCTGATATTCCTATCAGTGTTGGACTATATCTTCATCTGAGATACTCAGATGACTGACGTGTAGTCTCTACGGGCTTGGCCGAGCACTGTTGTGCTTTAGGCTCCATTCCCTCGGTATGACCTCTTCCCTGTTAAGAAAGTCAGGTTCTACCGATATAAGTCAGTCGGTGCACATACTGATCACTCAATATGGCCGCCGTGATTATGGTTGGTTTACCCCGTTATGAGCGGGGGTTCTATCATTTTTCATAGACGAAATGACCTTTCATTTCATTTTTATCTGTTTCAATTCTTGATAACACTTCTCGAAGGGGTTCAGACTGTCCAGAACAGAATGGTTTTCCATCCTGAACGGTCTGAACCCAGCTCACGTAACTTTTTAATTGGCGAACAGCCAAACCCTTGGAACCTTCTCCAGCTCCAGGATAAGTTGAGCCGACATCGAGGTGCCGAACTCCGTCGTCGATATGAACTCTTGGACGGAACTAGCCTGTTATCCCCAGAGTAACTTTTATCAGATGAGCTTCGCCCGCATCTAATGCGTAGCGTCGGATCACTTTGTTCCGCTTTCGCGCCTGCGCGACACTCACGTCTTACAGTCAGGCTCTCTTGTACCAATACGCTATCGGCACGGTTTCCATTCGCGCCTAGAGAACCTTAATAAAC
>CAZUMX010000041.1:2408-9235 GCA_964622275.1 uncultured Candidatus Saccharibacteria bacterium | reverse complement strand
CATTCTTTGAAAAGGGAACACAAAATAATAAATAAAAATCAACAGTGAAAATCGGCTGCTGTGTGGGAATTTCTCTACCGATAGACTCATCTTATCAGAAAGCGAAGATGAGTGTCGAATGCATAGTAAGAGCTCTGTTGTGCAAATTGACAGAGAAGTCAAAATAACGTATTTTCTATCCTAGAAACGAGTTTTTTAGAGGAAATAAAAGTGAATGACCAGAAGAAAGACTTTCGTGACTCCTACTTAGAGGTCATAAAGATCGTTCGTGCCGCACAGCGTGGCAGGAGGGAACGAGAGCGCACGGAACCATTTGCGGATATGTGGGCCTTCGCCTGCTTTTTGGTCTTACTCGGCATCGTGTGCCTTTACATGATACCTGGGTGTCAGAGTTACCAGGAGAGAATCGAAGCTGAGACCATGCATTTCAAGGGTACAGTCTCTGATGTTCGAGTCAGTTCTGCCGCAGTCACTCGTGGGGATCCTGCTGGAGGAGCACTCATTGGAGGACTTCTTGCCGGACCTTTAGGGGCAGCTGCTGGAGCATCGGGAAACGCTCGGACAACGAGAAGTGAGATCGTCGCATGCTCCTTTGTTGTCACGGCGGTTTTGAAAGAAGAGACTATCGTCCGGGCATTCATCGGAACCCAGGATTCCACGGTGCTCAGACGGTGCTCACTCCTTAGAGATGGAGACACCATCTCTCTCGAGAAGTACCAGGAGACTGTTTCCTGGACTGAAAAAAAGCCTGAGTATTTCTTGGCCAAACTACATTAAACAAACTCCCGCCTATGGCGGGAGTTTCTTTTTATGATTTATGTTATCTTGTTTTTGGTTTCAGGATTTCATCCACCAGGCCATACTTCTTTGCCTCATCGGCGGTCATGTAGTTGTCGCGGTCTGAATCTTTTTCGATCTGCTCGACGTTCTTTCCTGTATTCTTCGCAAGAATCTTATTGAGATTCTCTTTGATGCGAAGAATATGCTTCGCAGTGATTGCAATGTCCGATGCTTGGCCCTCTGCGCCACCCATCACTTGATGGATCATGACTTCAGCATTTGGAAGAATAAAGCGCTTCCCCTTGGTCCCAGAGGACAAGAGAACAGCGGCGGCAGATGCTGCGATGCCTACACATATTGTTGAGACATCTGGCTTAATGTGATTCATGGTGTCGAGAATCGCAAGAGCAGCAGATACGGATCCTCCAGGGGAATGAATGTAGAGCTTAATATCTTTCTTTGGATCTTCGGATTCAAGGAAGAGGAGCTGTGCGATGATGATGTTTGCCATGTTGTCATCGATAGGCTCACCCAGAAAAATAATACGCTCTTTGAGAAGACGAGAATAAATATCGTAAGCGCGCTCACCGAACTGACTTTTTTCGAGAACGGTAGGAATAAGAATAGTCATAATGATCAAAAATTAATGATGAATCGTTCATCACTAGTAAATAGGGAAGTTGTAAAGATTGCAAGCTAGGCTTCTGCGCACTTCTCTAGAAACTCAACAACAAGACGATTTGTTTCTGTGTAAACAACATAGTTTTTTAGCTGTTCCACATCTGTCTCGGGGTACGCTCTCTTTAGCCCCGCAACATGCACCTCGATGTCTTCTTTCGAGGGGGTAATGTTTTCACTTTCGCCAATAGCATCAAGGATGAGCTGGGTTTTGGCACGCTTTTCTCCATCAGGACGCCACTCCTTTCGAAGCTCTTCTTCGGTTTTTTTTGCGTGTTCAAGATATCCTTCCCATGTCCCGCCAACTTGTGCGATATCTCCTTTAAACTGATCAATCATCCGAGATACTTCTCCATCGATAACGACATCTGGAAGCTCGAGTGTGGTTTTTGCTGCGACAGCTTCAAGGATCTCATTTCTTCGCTTGTCTTTTGCCTTTGCACGTTTTTCTTCTCCAATTTGGGTTCTGAGCTTCGCTTTGAAGTCAGCAACGTTCTCAAATTTTCCAAGTGTCTTTGCATACTCGTCTGTAAGTTCTGGCAGAGGAGCTGATTCTTTGTGTTCAGGATCTTTTTCATGATCATGTCCCTCGTGTGCGCGCATTTCGAGAATACGTGTGACTGTCTCGTCAACTTCTTTATCTGTAACCTCTGTGTCTTCAAGAGACGAATATTTCTTTGCGATTGCTTTATAGTCAGGGAGTATGACGGTGGGAAGTACTGCGGTAGTCAAGCGAAATTCAAGAGGATTCCCTTTTGCGATTTTTGTGAGTTCAACCTTTGGTCTCCCTACAGGATGGATCTTCTTTTCTTTTGCAATCTCAGCATACGCATGGGAGACCGCGATTTCCGCCATAGATTCTAAAAGTGCATGTTCTCCGATGCGTTGAACAAGCACTGATTCAGGGATCTTGCCTTGTCGGAATCCATCGAGACGTACATCTTCATTGAGTTCTTTGACTGCCTGAGCGCGATGTTTTTCCCACGCTTCAACTGGAAGCGATACAGTAATTTCGACCATGCTTTTGGGAAGTGACTTGAGTGTTGCGTTGTGTGTTGCTGACATATCGCGTCATATTACTCAAGGGGGGTAAAGCTTGCAACTCTCCTCTAAAAATGGTGCGCAAAAAAACGGAGCGAGATGGCTCCGTTTTTTTGAACCAAGGTATGCGATTGTCTCTATATGGCGTTGAGATCTGCGACCATACTGTCGAGGTCGGTTGCATTCAAATCTGCTTCGATATCTGAAACGGATACACTTGTTCCCTGAACTGTGTTGGGGTCAACATCGTTATTGCTCGTGACGGACTCAGGAGCTGTTGGCGAAGCTGATCCAACATTCTCAGGCATTGTCGATGGAGCCTTCATGTTCTGCATGAGGTAGTATCCACCTGCGAGTAGGGCAATAATAATGACAACGAGAAGAATGATACCTGCGACTCCCTTCTTTTCAGGAGCTGGCTGAAGAGTTGGCTGCGCTGGTGGTACGGTTCCTGTTGGCTGATTTGTATTTTCTGGATTCATAGCATTGTGACAATATAATAATTAAGGTGTTGTTGTGCTATTTCCTGGGTTTTGTGAACCTCCGCTCCCCACACCTCCCTTTGCTTTCAGTGCGCTAATAGCATCCACAAGAGCTTTGTGTGCATCCATAATTGCATTCTTCGCTTTCTCCATGGCTTCTTTCACTGTTTGGCGTGTTGTGTCGGTCATTTGGCCCGTGCTCGTTCCGGTGTTTGATGGCTTCGCTGCCTCAACTGCCGCAATAGCTTCTGCCACTGCGCTCTTTGCGAGAGCAATCTTTGATTGTGCCGTGACAAGTAGAGCATCCACGTCTGAAGTATCGATTCCTTTTTCTTTGAATTTTGCTACAGCTTGCTTTAGGCGTTCCTCGATCTTCCCTAGGCGATCGATCGCATTATTCATGCGCTCTCCTGCCATTTTGATAAAACTCTTCGCTGCTTCCATTTCTCGATCCATTTTTCCATCCTTGAGCATCTTCATGCGCTCGAGCATCTTGGGTGTTGCAGAACCCATCATTGGTCTTGTTCCTGAGCCCATTCCCATCATAGGGCGTGTTCCAGACGCATTCATCATGCGATCTTTTATTCCTGGAGGAATCGGCTTTCCGCTCGTACCATTTTCCATGCGTATTTTCATGGCATCCTTCATTCCCTGTGGAGGAAGTTTTGGGGTCCCGCTGGCGACTCCACTTGCTGGACGTTTTTCCATCATGTTCTTTATGACAGGCTGGCCTGGAGGCAGCCCATTGAGTCCTGTGGGTCGAGGAGGCTTTTGTCCTGTTCCTGAAGTCCCAGTGTCTCCAGTGGTAACTGATTCACTCGTGACGCTAATATCTGCGGTTCCTTCTGTTTCTTCTGCAAGCGCAAAAGCAGGCGCTCCAATGAGAAGCGCAACAAGGAGAAACCAACGTGTAAATGTCTTCATAGTGTGAAGAGTTTCTTGGGTGTAAACGATTAAGTTGTGGGGGAGGGGCACACGGATGCGGAGATGTTCGCAGTCCTGGGGTGGATTATAGCAGAAAGAGGAGAGGCGAGGATGTTTTATGCAGTGTTGTGTAAGTAGTTATTCTGTGTTATAATATAAGATGGGTCAGGGTACAATAAAAAAAGGAGCTTATTATGGCCAAGAAGGCCAAGTTATCTCGAAGGTCAAGAAGGTCAAGAAGGCCAAGAAGGCCACTGTTTCCAGAGCCAACAGAGATGATGGCTCTTCTTGAGGAAATGAGGCAGCAACGCCTCATGAGACAGCAAAACACCAAGACCCGTACACATTAGTGTACGGGTTTGTTTTTTTGTTGATCGCTTGCAATTTCAGCATTTTCAATAAGAAAATGAAGAGACAGCTTAAGCTCAGCAAGTTTTTTGAGCGTCTCTTCTCTTTGAGGGTCAGGGGTCGTGAGTTTGAGACGCATGAGCTTTTTATGGTACTCAAGAGGATCTTGCGTGTTTTTCAAATCAGCAATAATCTGTTCAGTATTGAGCGACCTCATATATCCCGACTCCTCATACTGACCAAGTGTTTGTTCAATGAGGAATGATGTGTCTTGGAGAAGCCTTCTTGTGGCTCCTGGGCGTTCCGGAGAGCCTAAGAAAAATTCAGAATATGTGTCTTTGAAATGCTGAAGGTCGCGAACGCTCATCGCACTTCCGTTTTGGACAATATCAGGCTGGGTTTCATTCAGAAACGCTAAAAGCATTTGAGGATCTGTTTTGAGAATGAGTTTGGGTGGTCCTGAAATTCCAAGCTCAGAAAGTCGTGGCGGTCCCGACGTGTCTTTTTTTCTCCTCCAATAAAACAAGATATCCGAGAATTTTCCACCGCTACGCTTTAGTGCGTTTGCTCTATCTCGAAATTTATCCTCAGCGTTTGTCTTTGACGTGACATCAAAAACAAAATGTTTGGTTTGTGGTCGCAAAGCATCAGTATATCGTCTGATGGGATGTCCTCGCATTGCATCAGCATTGCGTAATGCATCAGCAATGTTAATACTGACAATGAAATCAGAAAATCCTCCGGCGCGGTCTTCTTCTTTGGCGGTTTGGCTTATCTGTACTTCGGCGCCTCGACCAAATATCTGAAACCTGTTTGCAATCATAGGGAGAACCTCGGCGATATCAGCAAATGCACCGTGTGGACGATTTTCATAAAACTTTCTGCGTTCGCCAGTCGCTTCTTGACGTGTATTTCCTTGTTGAATTACTGATGACACCGCACTCCATTTCTTTGGATCTTGTTGATAGATGGGGAAGAGTGGTTCTGCGAGGTTTTTGTATTGACCCATGTTGTGCGAATGGCCCAACGAGAGATAGTATCTTGCTGCTTTTTCGACGTGTTCATCTGTGATTGTGCCCCAATCTCCATCTTGTAGTCCTGTGCGTAATTCGCTCACTGGAACGGTAAAAAAACTATCAACCAACTTTTCTTTCTGCTCTCCTTGGTGGTTAACAAAAGTTCCGCGAAGGATCCCTGGAGTATCGATACCCATTCCTGATATTGCAGGCATTGAATGTGGAGATACGTCTGTCGTACTGAGATCTGCACCATCTGATCCCGCAGGACCTTCGAGTCTTGGCATATAGCATGAGTATAACAAAACCCCTTTCGTGAAAGAAAGGGGTTTTAGTTACTTCTTTTTATACAGTTCGATGGATTTTGCGAAATCCTTTTTGGCTTCGGCTGCGCTTCGCCATTCGCCAACCTCGACCTTCTTCTTTTGGAGATCCTTATATACCTTAAAGAAGTGCTTAATCTCTTCAAGGATGTGGGGTTCGACATCACCGAGATCCTTCACTTCCTTATACCGAGGGTCAGATGTGGGCACCGCAAGAACCTTGGCATCTCCGTCCCCACCATCGATCATATCAAGGACGCCAATGGGGCGGGCCTCAACAAGGCATCCTGGAACAAGTGCTTCATATCCAAGCACGAGGACATCAAGCGGGTCACCGTCGTCCCACAATGTCTGGGGGACAAAACCGTAGTTTGCGGGGTAGTGCATTGGAGAATAGAGCACACGGTCAAACTTGATGAGACCGGTCTCTTTGTCGAGCTCATACTTCACGCGTGATCCCATAGGAATCTCGATAATGACGTTCATTTCTTCTGCGGTTCCTGGAGCAACATCTTTCAAAATATTCATAGACGTATGTGTTATCGATGATTATTGTTATTCCTCATTTGCTTCTTTGTCGGCTGCTTTGATTTCATCTTCTGCTGTGCCGCCGGTTGAGGATTCCATGTGTTCGGTTTCTGTTCCCATTTCGTCACCAATGAGTTCTCCACCTTCTGCTTCACCTGCTTCTTCTGTTGCTGCTGGCTCTGATGATCGAATATCGATGCGATATCCTGTGAGCTTCACAGCAAGGCGAGCATTTTGTCCTCCGCGACCGATGGCAAGTGAAAGTTGTTCCGGGAGCACGTCAACAGTTGCACGTTTTTCTTCTTCGTTGATATCAACTTTCTGCACTTTTGCAGGAGAGAGAGCATCAGCGATGAATTTCGCTGGATCTGGTTCCCACTCGACGACGTCAATTTTTTCTCCACCAAGTTCTGAGATAACGGTTGCGACACGTACTCCACGTTGGCCGACGCAGCTTCCTACGGGGTCGACGTGTGGATCGCTCGATGCCACAGCAATCTTCGTGCGGCTGCCTGCCTCACGCGCAATCGATTTGAGTTCTACGACGCCACTTGCGACTTCTGGCGCTTCCATGGCAAAGAGTGCACGAATGAAATCAGGATGCGAGCGAGACAAGCGAAGAATGACACCCGATGGAGTTTCTTCAACAAGATAGAGATATGAACGAATACGCTCACCTTGGCGGAAGCGTTCCCCAGGAACCTGGT
>CAZUMX010000041.1:0-2398 GCA_964622275.1 uncultured Candidatus Saccharibacteria bacterium | reverse complement strand
GATGATGCCGATTGCGCGTCCAAGGTCTACGAAAATCGTTGCACGCTCGATGCGCTGGACGATTCCAGTCACGATCTCTTTTCCACGCTTCCCAAACTCATCAAGAACACTTGAGCGCTCTGCCTCGCGGATTTTCTGGATGACGACCTGTTTTGCGGTCTGGGCGGCGATGCGACCGAAGTCATCTTGTGTATCAAGAGGGAAAGAAATCTCTTCATCGAGTTCAACATTTTTTTTGAGAAGCTTTGCATCGCTAATCAATATATGTCGTTCTGGATTGAAACGTACGCGTTCGTCGGGGGTTTCTCCTTCTTGGGGTTCTACTGGAACATCCTCTTCGCCTTCTTCGACAAATCGCACGCGGGTTTCATCGACAACTTTTTTTACCTGCTCGAACTCGACTGCACCAGAGTTCATGTCGAGCTTGGCGCGAATCATCTGATCTTTCTTTCCGAAATCTTTTTTGTATGCGGCTGCGAGAGCTGCTTCAATGGCCTCAAAAATCTTTTCTTTAGAAATTCCGCGCTCTGCTTCGAGCTGTTCGAGGGCGGACTTCATGGCTTTAATATCTAACATAGTGGGGAACTCAATGGATAAAAATAATGAATAAACAATATAGGGACAAAATAAACCGCTATCCTTTATGGATACCGGGTAATGGCATCATACTACTATACCTAGCCCCCCCTCGTATACTTGACAATAAGACAAAATCATGTATAATGTCGCACAGAAGGGGAGAGTGTTTCTTCCCGAAGGAGTCCCTCAAAATGGCTAATCGCCAAAATCGTCAAAACAAGGCGAGCCCCTGGAAATCCTTGATTTCCACCCCGTGGCGAGTTGCCGGGACCGGGTTGGTCACCGCCTACTTCGTGGGGATGGTCCACCCTCCGTTTCTCACCTGGTTCTTCAACCAGGTGCTCGCCCCAGTGGCCATGATCTTGATCATCCTCTACGGAATCAAGATCATGTTCAAGTAGAGCAAAGGGGTGAGGCGACCACCTGGCAACAGAATAGTCGCAACTGCTCAAGCGAACCAATCGCTTGAGCACTTTATCGGATTCGTGATCGGTCGATCGTGAATCCGTAGGGAAAACGCTTGCTAGGAGAAAATAATGACAAAGCGTCTTAACGCCGACGAGCTCGAGGCACGAAAGAGGAGCCGCAAGAAGAAGGCTGAGCACCGTGCGGCAGCCGAGAGTTATCACTTCGGCGAGAACTACCGTATGGTTCTTCCCTCGCTGGACGACTACGACCGTAGTCCAGACAGTGATCGATGGGACCGGTTGGGTGACCATCGCCCGACCATGAGTCTCTAAGACTCAACACGGAGTGCGGCTACCACTCGACACTAAATCGTAGCTTACAGCACAGTCACACGACTGTGCTTTTTTTTGTAAGAAAACTCCTCACCCAAGCGGACTTGAGTGAGGAGGATTTGCGCACAGTCGAATGTACGTGCAGCAAGGAGCAAGCGACGCACAAGAGTGTACGCAGACAGAGGAGTATACAGAATGCACACCGATTGGCAAGGTGGAGAATCTTTGTCCGCATTATGGAAATGTCATATATAATAGAGGAAGTTTGAAATCATGCTCGTCCAAGATAATAAATTAAAGAAATTCATCATTGATTCGGGGCTTGCTTCTCGGGCGGAGGTAGAAGCTGCAGAAAAAGAGGCCGAAGAAGAAGGACTCGGTGGGGTTGGTGATGTGCTTGTAAAGCAAGGAAAATTTTCGCAAGATGATTTGCGACGTATTCAGGCGCACGTCCTTGGAGTCCCCTTCGTTGATCTTAAAGGACAGAACATTGATTTCGGCAGCCTTTCCCTTGTGCCAGAACCTATTGCTCGTCGACACAATGTCGTCGCATTCAGAAAGTCAGAAGGGGGACTAGAAGTCGCCATGCTCGATATTGGGGATCTTGAGGCGATTAATTTTATTAAGAAGAAAGTTGGTCTCAAGATTCTCCCACGTCTCACCGACCAAGCATCCATCAAAGGAGTTTTGCTTCAGTATCAAAAGTCGCTCAAAGCGGAATTTGGTGACATCATCCAAAAAGAAGCAGGGCAAATGAAAATGCTTAAAGAAGGAGAGGAAGCCGATGTGTCAGCTGGTGATCTGAAAAAAATGGCAGAAGATCTCCCTGTCGTACGCATTGTCGACACGCTTCTCAATCACGCCATCATTCAATCAGCATCAGATATTCATATCGAGCCAATGGAAAATCAGCTTCTCGTGCGATACCGTATTGATGGTCTTCTACACGACGCTATGGTGCTTCCAAAAGACACTGCTCCAGGAATCACTGCACGCATTAAGGTGCTTTCGAATTTGAAGCTTGATGAAAAACGCCTACCACAAGATGGGCGGTTTAAGATTGAGATGAATGGTGAACA
>CAZUMX010000040.1:0-9720 GCA_964622275.1 uncultured Candidatus Saccharibacteria bacterium | reverse complement strand
AACGTGGTGAATCCGGATATGATTGTAGAACGTTATGGAGCAGATACATTGCGTGTGTACGAGATGTTCATGGGGCCATTCGACCAGGCTATTGCATGGAGTGAAGAAAATATTATCGGTCCACGCAGATTCCTCGAGCGAGTATGGCGCTTGCGTACCAAAACGCAAAGTAGTACCAAGGAGAGTGAAGAAATCACACGTGCGTTCCATGCGACAATTAAAAAGGTTTCAGAAGATATTGAATCTATGGGGTTCAATACGGCGATTTCGCAATTGATGATTTTGCTCAATCTGTGTGAAAAGTCTCCGAATATTGCCGACGAGACGTACAAGACTATTCTCATGCTTCTGGCACCTTTTGCCCCACACATCACTCAAGAACTTTGGGAGATGGTCGGAGGAGCAGGTTCTATCCACACTGCTCCATGGCCTTCATTTGACCCAGCACAGCTTGAGGGAGGGAAGGTCACCATCGCTGTCCAAGTAGGCGGCAAGGTCCGCGGCACCATTGAGATTACTCCAGACAGTGATGAGACCGCTGTCCTTACTCTCGCACGAGCAGACAATGCTATTAGTAAATGGATCACGAGTGACCCGAAGCGCGTCATCTACGTCAAAGGCAAGATCCTGAACATCATTGTATAAGGGAAGGTTTACGGTATTGACACGGGCTTGACGCATTGTCTAGGGGGTGATAGAACTGTGTTTGTACTTATAAAGCCATGGACCCACTTTCCTGGCAATGTGTAGAGAATTTCATTACTGAATAACTCATCGACCCATGCCCACACTTACGTTTAAGCCAAAAGCTGTCGCAAAAAAACTTCTCCAAGATCTCCCAAAACGTGCTCAAGACGTCATCACAAAGCGATTTGGTCTTGCTGGTGAGGGAGAGCGCATGACCCTCGAGGCGATTGGTGATACCTATGGGATTACTCGCGAGCGTGTCAGGCAGATTGAAAACTTTGCGATAGCAACAATTCGTAAGTCAAAAGCATTTGAAGAGGAAACCGCTGCGTTTGAAGAACTTCGCAAGATTATGCGAGAGATGGGGAGTATCGTTCCAGAACGTGATTTCCTTGCCGCACTTTCAACTGACGTGGTCACTCAAAACCACATCCACTTCTTTCTTGTCTTAGGACATTTCTTTGTGAAGCACAAAGAAGATGAAGAGTTCCACCATCGATGGAATATCGATAAGGAAGTTGCTGAGCAGGTTCACGGGGCAATCAAGAAACTCTATAGCACCCTCTCAATGGACGATCTTATCGAGGAGTCAAAGATGATCGATCGTTTCCTTGAACACCTCAAAGACGTTAATGAAGAGTATCGCGACAAAGAAATTCTTCGCCGCTGGCTTGCGCTTTCAAAGCAGATTGCATCAAACCCAATGGGTGAGTGGGGGATGGCCGACTCTCCAAATATTTCTGCACGCGGAATGCGTGATTATGCCTTCCTTGTCCTTCGCAAGCATGGATCACCAATGCACTTTACCGAAGTCGCAAAGGCAATTGCAAAGCACTTCAACCGCACTGCACACATTGCGACAACGCACAACGAACTCATTAAGGATGACCGCTTCGTTCTCGTTGGCCGCGGTCTCTATGCGCTTCGTGAGTGGGGATATGCCTCAGGTGTTGTTCGTGATGTCATTGCAAAAATCCTCGAAAAGCATGGAGCGCTCACTAAAGAAGAGATCATCGAGAAGGTCCTTCGCGAACGCTAT
This sequence comes from uncultured Candidatus Saccharibacteria bacterium, assembly GCA_964622275.1. Taxonomy (GTDB): domain Bacteria; phylum Patescibacteriota; class Minisyncoccia; order Phycocordibacterales; family UBA6899; genus CAYPEZ01. The sequence continues at coordinate 7,994 of CAZUMX010000040.1, read as the reverse complement.
GTCAAACCCAACACGATCATTGTGAATCTTCAAAACTCAAAGCGTTTTCGCAAAGATCCTGCAGGGAAGTACTCGCTTGCGTAAAAAACTATACCCAAGTTTGCCGATATGTTATGAAAACCCCCGATCTCGGGGGTTTTCCCATTCCAGAGAGAAGTGTTTTGAGATATTATTATACCCATGTTTGAAGCATTTGAACCGCTTCTTGGGCCACTCCAAATTACCTACAAGGTTCTTTCTACCACTGCTTTTGTGTGGTCCCCGCTTTTTTTTGGATATGTGGCATATCATCTTTGGCACCACTATCGAGCGGAGGAATATTATGACAAGACATTTAAGCCAAAACTTCTTGAAATCAAGCTCCCGCGACTTATCGAGAAACTCCCAGTTGCTATGGAAATTGTCTATGAGGCAATGTACCAATCTTCGACGGGGACGTGGTTTGATAAGCTTTGGAAAGGACGTGTCCTACCCGAATTTTCACTCGAAATGACTTCTACTGAAGGGAAGGTGCAGTTTTTTATTCGTACTCCTGAGAAATTTCGCCTCCCGATCACCTCTACGCTTTATGCGCAGTACCCCACTATAGAAGTCGTGGAAGCTGAGGACTATGTGTTCAATGTTCCGTACAAGAAAGCCTCGAAGGAATGGTCGCTATGGGGGTGTGAGTACAAACTCGCGAAGGAAGATGCGTATCCGATCAAGACATACGTCGATTTCAAACTCGATAACACACAAACAAAAGACGAGCAGCGATCCGACCCCTTTGCTTCAATTGTTGAGCTGTTGGGTTCAGTTGGAAGAGGCGGTCATGTGTGGATTCAAATCATGCTACAAGCTGCAACCGAGCGACATCATGTCAGCCATCACAACGTGCTATCCGCTACACTTGAAACCATTGGGTCTCTGATTGGAATGGTGTTCGGAATCATCGAGAGTCTTATGGGTGTAAGTCACGGAGAAGGAGATCATGGGGGAGGAGGTCATGGATCGCCATGGGATGGAATTTTTAAACATCAGGATTGGAAAGGCCAAGGGAAAGACTTGATTAAAAAAATCCAGAGCAAAGCTGGCGAAAAAGGCCTGTCCAAAAAAGATCAAGATGAAATAGCTGCGATCCAACGTTCGATCTCAAAGCGTGGGTTTGATGTGGGAATTCGTGCAATCCAAGTCGCGAAAAAAGATAGTTTTAACGGGCCACTGTGTGGAGGAATTTATCAAATGTTTGCTCCATTCGCATCAGGAGACTTCAACGCTATCAAAGGGACTCGAGCCACGGACTTCGACTATCCATGGGAAGATTTTCGAGATATCCGTTTGAACGCAAAAAAGTGGGAAATATTTGATGCGTACGTGAGGAGATCGTATTTTCGTCCCCCATACCAGCACAAACCTTTTGTCCTTAATACTGAAGAGCTTGCAACGGTATTTCATCTTCCTGGTCAAATTATTGCCGCAACCCCAACATTGCCACGTGTGGATTCTCGCAAGTCTGAGCCACCACAAAATCTTCCCATATGATATCTGGAGAACCACGTCCGCCAGTGATCGTCATTAGTGATCCGAAAGATCGGTTTAACTCAGGAGAGAAGAAAGCTCGTCGGGGAATCTTTGAGTGGGTCGTGCTTTTTGGATTATTGATGGGAGTGCTTTCATGGTTGGTGCTTCGTCCTGGAACAGGGCTCACAAAGAATGTTGTCGTTACTTACGAAGAAGGGACCCCTCTTGGACTCTTTTTGGCTTATCTCAAAGAACAAGGAATTATTCGCTCAGTTCTTGCGACACGTGTGTTTGTCCACGTCTATGGTTCCCAAGAACATGTTCCTGCTGGGGAATATTTTTTTGCAGAAGGGTCATGGGCACCATCTATCGCAAAACAGCTTGCAAAAGGAGACCATCGAATTCCAGTGATGAAGATTACTATCCCTGAAGGACTCACAAACAAAGAAATTGCCGAAATTTTTAAATCGAAACTACCCGCATTTGATACTGAGAAGTTCTTAACATCTGCTGCAGAAAAAGAAGGATCGCTATTTCCAAATACGTATGACGTGTTTGCAACTGCCAAACCAGAAGATATTGTTGACATGCTTCACGAAGAATACATAACACAAGTCGCAACGCTCCAAGAGGATCTCCGTCGTTCAGGAAAAAGCGAACAGGACATGGTCACAATGGCGTCTATCCTTGAAGGGGAAGTTCGCACTGAAGAGGATCGCCGTCTTGTGTCAGGGATTCTTTGGAAGCGGATTGAAAAAGGGATGTATCTCCAGGTTGATGCGACGTTTTCGTATTTAATAGGAAAAGGGTCCGCAGAATTGACAATGACCGATCTCTCTCTCGATTCTCCATATAATACGTATAGACACAAAGGGTTGCCTCCTGGGCCAATTAATAATCCCGGTCTTGATGCTATGCGAGCAGCAATTAATCCTGAAGCTTCTCCGTATTATTTTTACTTGTCAGATAAAGACGGAAATACACACTACGCGAAGACATTTGACGAGCATAAGGATAATAAGGCAAAGTATCTCAAATGAGTATGCGCCCACATCTTCATGCATTAGGAATCGCTGGAATAGGAGTATCTGCTCTTGCGCGGCACTATGCGCATGAAGGGTGGGTTGTGAGTGGGTGTGATCTTTCTTCGCCGCCTGTTATTGATGGTGCGCACATGAAGACTGGCCATAGCGAAAGTCACATTGACGAATTTTCTCCATCGCTTGTTGTGTATTCTCCGGCACTTTCTTCTGATCACCCTGAATTGCTTCGTGCTCGGGCTTTACAAATCCCAACATTGTCTTACCCAGAAGCACTAGGACATATTGCAAAAAACCGGCAAACGATCGCTGTGTCTGGTACACATGGAAAATCAACCACAACCGCGCTCCTCACTTCCATGTTTGAAGAGGGGGGGAAAGACCCACTGGCCATTGTGGGCGCACGCGTTGCAGTTCCTGGGTTTGAGGAAAATTATCGCAACGGGGAAGGTCCGTTTGTTGTCGAAGGGTGTGAGTATCGTCGCGGAATGCTCCACATTCATCCTTCCAGTACGATCATTACAAATATCGAAGCCGATCACCTAGACTATTACAAAGGAATAGAAGACATCCAAGACGCCTTCTATACATATGTTGGAGCTCTCCCTGCTACGGGATACTGTGTGTGGAACAAAGATGATGCTGGGTCCGCACACATTCCATCAAAAACAAAAGCTCACACGTGCTCTTTTGGGATGCATGAAGGAGATCTCCATGTTGAACATCTTGTGACTTCAGCAGAGGGAATGACAGCTGATGTGATTTTTTGCGGAGAAAAACTCGGAGCCATACGTTCTCCTCTTTCGGGGGCGTTTAACATGCAGAATATTCTTGCTGCAATGGCAATGGCGCTTTGTCACAATGTTTCTTTCGATGCAATTTCACGTGCCATCTCATCATTTCGGGGAATTGGAAGGCGCTTTGAGTGTCTTGGTGAGGTCAAAGGGGTTCCAGTGTATTCAGACTACGCACACCACCCCACAGCACTTCACGCTCTGGCAAATGCCGCAGAAGAGAAATTTGGGAAAGGAAATACATTGATTGTTTTTCAACCACATCAGATTGACCGAACAAAAAAACTTTCAAAAGAATTTATTGATGTCTTTCATCATATTTCACATCTTTGTGTGACAGAAATATATTTTGTTGCTGGCCGTGAGCATGCGGGATCATTTAGCGTCTCCGAGCTCGTCGAAAAAGCAAATATCGGACGCATGGAGCCCATCCGTTTTTTTAAAAGTCTTGGTGATGTGTCATCGATGGTGGATCAGGAGATTCATCGATATAAAGCGGTGTGTTTTGCTGGAGCAGGTGATATCGATCGATCGGCACGTAATCTTGTCGCAAAGCAATCCTCATGAAAACACTCCCTTTTGTCTTTATTGACCTTGAAACGACAGGAATTTCTCCACTCAAACACGAAATCATTGAGATAGGGCTCGTGCGCGCCGAACAGACAGGAGACGTGACATGTCCACTCCGGGAAATAAAACGTCTTGCTTTAAAGATTCGTCCAGAACATATAGAAAATGCAGACCCAAAAGCACTTCAGATTAATCACTATGATCCTAAGGCATGGGAAGGAGCTGTGGTGTTTCAGGACGCTGCCCCAATCCTTGAAGAAGAGCTTAAAGGGCACATCCTTGTGGCACAGAATGTGACCTTTGATGTGAGTTTTTTGGAGCGTGCATATGAGCGAATAGGAAAATCTCTCAATGCTCTGGTGTATTATCATAAACTTGACCTGGCATCTCTTGCCATAGGTACAAAATATTGGGACCCATCGTACAAACGCTTTACGCTGAATGAGCTTGCTGAACGAACAGGTGTTATAAACACACACGCACATTCCGCTCTTGCTGATGCTGTTGCAACATTCGAGATTGCGAATATGCTTCTCAAACGTGAATTGAATGAAGGAACATAGAAAAAAAATATATGTGGGAATGTCGGGGGGTGTAGACTCCTCGGTTTCGGCATACCTACTCAAAAAAGCGGGGCATGATGTTGTTGGTGTGTTTATGAAGGTCTGGGAGGCTCCATTTTTGCCATGCACATGGCGCGAAGAAAGAAGAGACGCAGAACGCGTTGCGGCTCATCTGGGTATTCCATTGATTACGCTAGATCTTGCAAATGTGTATAAAAAAGATGTTGTCGATGCTTTTGTTTCTTCGTATAAAAAAGGTGAAACCCCAAACCCAGATGTGCTCTGCAATAGAGAAGTAAAGTTTGGCGCCTTTTTTGATTTTGCGATGGAGCAGGGCGCCGACGCTATTGCGACTGGGCATTATGCGAGAGTAGAGCATGCCTCGTCGGGGGCAAGACTCTTGCGTGCTCGAGATAAAGAAAAAGATCAAACATATTTTTTGTGGACGATTAAACAACAAGTGCTCCAGAAAACCTTCTTTCCCATCGGGCACCTCCAAAAGTCTGAAGTACGTGATATTGCAAATCACGCTGGCATCCCCACAGCCATGAAAAAAGATAGCCAAGGTATTTGTTTCCTTGGGCATGTTGATATGGCCACATTTTTGCGTGAATTTCTTCAGGTGACACCCGGTGATGTTGAAGACGAGTTTGGAAAGGTTATTGGGACACATGATGGGACTGTATTGTATACACTTGGAGAACGTCACGGATTTCGTGTCTCGCCTCAGTTCACGGAGAGTAAAGCGCTGTTTGTTGTTCGAAAAGATGTTGAGCGGAATGTGCTCGTCGTTGCTCCAAAACAATCTGATACACGATTTGTGAACCAAGTCCGTCTCCGAGAAGTCCACCTCATTTCTGGCAAAGATTTTACTGCTGAGTGTAGGACAGGTGACATCTCTGCCTCGCTTCGATATCACCAACACGATATTTCTGTACATCTGAAGAGTGATTCAGGGGAGCTCGTGCTAGATAAGCCAGTTGAGGCAATTGCCCCAGGCCAGTCCATGGTGTTATACCGAACAGAAGAGTGTTTGGGAGGAGGGGTTGTTGAAGAGTCGTATATGACGACAAACAAAGATGGTGTTGTACCCATGGAAAAACTTTGACCTCACGGTATACTAGTTGTCATGGCAGGCACGCGTTTCATCACAATATTGTCGATCGCTGCGATCATTCTCTTGTGTGGAACCCTCTTTGCTCTTATTGGACTATCCGCACCTAACGAGGAACATCCTCAATCAGCATCAACATCTATGCAGCCACAAAAAAGCGAACTAAAAATCGAAGTCCTACAAGAAGGAACTGGTGTTCAAATAACCAACGGCCAAACTGCCTTTGTGTATTACATAGGTTCTCTCGATGACGGGAAAGCCTTCGATCAAAATCAATCTGGGCCTGGCTTCTCCTTTCCACTTGGAGCAGGTAGGGTCATCCAAGGGTGGGATGTTGGGGTCTTGGGGATGAAGGTTGGAGAAAAACGACGCCTGACAATACCTCCCAGTCTTGGATATGGAGCAGGAGGTTTCCCAGGTGTGATTCCCCCAAATGCAACGCTGCATTTTGATGTTGAGCTAAAAGCGATAGAGTAGATACCTATGGGAGTTCGTGTTGCTATCCTAACAGTAATTTTTGTTCTCTTTGCTCTGGCAATGTTCCAAACAGGAATTTTTCTACCCTCCTCACATGCTCCAGCGCAATCATTAGGTTCACATAACAATATTGCAGCGGCTCATGCATGGAAAGATGGGATTCATCAATACACCGGAACGTTCCTCCTTCCTCATTCATGTTTTCGAGTAAAGCAATCAGGAGAATATAAAGATAATCACAACATCATTTCATTTCAGGTTGAAGACGTGATTGAAACAGAAAAAACGTGTACAAAAATCAAGACACGCTTTCCATTTCTTGTGATTATAGAATCTCCCGAAAATACTCCAGTAACATTCCTATTAAATGGGGAAGAAGTACCGTCAAAGATTCGCTCTGTCGCATGGGGAAGTGCTGCGGGAACGATGATTGATTCTGATGTGAGCATGCCAAATATTCGCTGATAAGAACTACACTATGATTGATATTGTTAAAGAAGATGGAACAACAGAACCGTTTGATGAAGAAAAACTTCTTCGTTCTTTGTTTGCTGCGGGAGCCCCAGAAACTTTATCTCAAGATATTTTACGACATGTCTCTGGGGATTTGCGTGAAGGGATGAAAACCGACGACATTTATGCTCATGCCTTCAATATTTTGCGAAAAGAATATCGTCCCGCAGCAGCGCAATACAGTCTTAAGCGAGCAATTATGGAGCTTGGTCCAAGTGGTTTTCCATTCGAACGTTTTATTGCACGAATATTGGAAACCCAAGGGTATAAAACCCAGGTTGGGGTTATTGTGAGAGGAAAGTGTGTGGAGCACGAAGTCGACGTCGTTGCTGAAAAGGAAGGGGAGCGAATTCTCATTGAAGCAAAATACCACAATCAAAATGGAACAAAGACAGATGTGAAAGTCGCTCTTTATGTGGACGCACGTATGCGAGATATTATCGCTGCGCAAGAGGCTCAAGGTGATGAGCGATACCATCGGTCTTGGCTTATTACAAACACGAGTTTTACCAGTAATGCTGTCGCATACGGGAAATGTGCGGGGCTCATGATGACAGGATGGAATTATCCAAAAAGCCACACACTCCAGGATCTCATTCAAGGATCACGCGTGCATCCTGTCACGTGCCTTACCACGCTTGCCCCAGAACATAAGCGCGCACTCCTTGATCAAGGTGCTGTTCTTTGTAAAGATATTCTTTCTCGTGTTGATCTCCTGAAATCGTTGGGGGTATCAGAAAAACATATTAACGAAATTCTTGAAGAAGGTCAGGCACTCTGTACTCCGTAAGGTTTTTCTCACTCTCGCAGGGATTTGTTATCTGTGCCGAGAAAGTTTCTCTATGGTGTGTATAACTTTTGGAGGTTCCTTTGTATAATGGTCTTTATATGGATCCTTTAACAGTCTCAACGACGGAGATGGTTGTGCGTCTGGTAGTGAGTATGGTGCTCGGCGCATTCGTTGGTGCCCAACGGTCTCACATCGGAAAAACTGCAGGAATGCGCACGTACGCATTGGTTGCGGTCGGTTCTGCGCTTTTTACTCTTATTTCAACGACGTTTGCGTTTCGTTACGTTCAGCTCTTCCAGTTTGATCCACTTCGGGTTGCTTCACAAATCCTTGTCGGCATCGGTTTTCTTGGAGCGGGCGTAATTTTTGTGCAGCGTCATGTTGTGACTGGCCTCACTACCGCCGCAGGATTGTGGGTGGTGGCGGGTATTGGGATGGCCGCAGGTCTTGGGATGTTTTCTCTTGCTATCGCGGTGACCATTATCACATTAATTATTTTTACGTTCCTCTGGTACATTGAATCACGATTCATTCGACAAGGAGAAGATCTCGAGGATGCTCACGCGAAGCATTCGCACCGTCACCATGAGCTTCAAGACTAGGAAAATCCGGAAAGCAGTTATTGCTGTTGCC
>CAZUMX010000039.1:3804-10004 GCA_964622275.1 uncultured Candidatus Saccharibacteria bacterium | reverse complement strand
TGCCTGAGGAAATATTACGGAATGCTGCTGCAGTAGCAAAACTTATTATTGCTCGTTCTGGATCTTCGATTTTCGAATTTGCTCTGTGGGGGATTCCTTCTATACTGATCCCGCTTCCAATCGCAAGAGAAGATCATCAAAAAGAAAATGCATACAGTTACGCAAGAACTGGTGCGTGTGTTGTTGTCGAAGAGGCAAATCTCAAACCAGAGATTCTTTATCATCTCATTGACGATTCTTTCGCACACCCAGAAACTCTTGAGAAAATGAGAGCAGGGTGCCAAACATTCGCTCATCCAGACGCAGCTGAAAAAATCGCCGGGCTCCTACTTTCCATCGGAAAATCACATGGATAATACACGAAATATTGTTACACGTTTTGCTCCTAGTCCTACAGGACTGCTCCATAGCGGGAACTATCGCACGGCAATTTTCTCCTACTTGTATGCTCGTCAACAAAATGGAAAATTTATTCTGAGGATTGAAGATACTGACCGCGAGCGCTCAAAAAAAATCTATGAGGAAAATATTCTCGAAAGCCTCGAATGGCTAGGAATCGAGTACGATGAGCTCTATCGCCAAAGCGACAGGCTTCATGAACACACGAGTGCGCTAGAGAAGTTGATAGCAGAGGAAAAGGCATATGTCTCACGAGAAGAAGCAAAAGATGGTTCAGGTGCAATCAAAGAAATTGTTCGTTTTAAAAATCCAGGCACAGTGGTAACATTCACAGATCTGTTACGCGGGCCCATCACAATTGATACGAGTGATCTCGGGGACTTCGTCATTGCAAAAAACGTACAGGAACCACTTTTCCATCTAGCGGTGGTTGTTGATGATGCGCAAATGGGAGTGACACATATTATTCGCGGGGAAGATCATATTGCAAATACTCCGCGCCAACTCCTTCTCTATGACGCCTTAGGGTACTCACGACCTGAATATGTGCATTTACCTCTCATCCTTTCGCCTGATCGCACCAAGCTTTCAAAACGCAAGGGAGCACGTGCTCTTACAGAATATCGAGATGAGGGGTACTTACCGGAGTCGGTGATGAATTTTCTCGCACTTCTAGGGTGGAACCCTGGGAATGATCGCGAATTTTTTACCAAAGAAGAGCTCGTTAAAGAATTTTCATTTGGAAAACTCCAAAAAGGAGCTGCGGTGTTTAATCTTGAAAAGCTTGATTGGTTTAATGCGGAATACATCAAAAAGATGTCTCGGGAAAATTTTATGATGTATATGCAGCCGTTCACCACAGCACTAGAAAAGAAGCATGGGGTACTTACAGATGCCTTTTTAACCTACATGTTTACTGTACTTCAGCACAGTATGGTGAAGCGTGCCGATGTGCTGAAGCTCTCCGAAGACGGAGAGTTTGATTATCTCTTTTCGCTCAATGAAGTTTCTCAAGTCGGGCTTTTGGCAAAAGAGACACTTGATGCGCATGAGACAAAAATCCATCTCGCACATGTGGTTGAGCTTCTGTCAAAGCATGAAGAATGGACTGATACCGCCATAAAAGCTCTTGTGATGAATTATGCTGATGAAAAAGGGAGAAAAAACGTTCTCTGGCCCATGCGGTATGCGCTGTCTGGTCGGGATAAGTCACCAGATCCTTTCTTCTTGGCATATATACTAGGTAAACATGAATCAATTCGTCGTCTCGAGAATGCACAAAAACTCCTTTCGTCAGTACCTTGATCTCTTTTTGAGGATTGGAGCTTTTGCTGTGGTTGGAAGCCTCTTTGGGGTGGGGGTCGCTTTTGCTCAAACAGACCGCCAAATTGAGCTCAAAACACAGATCATCTCGAAGCAACAAGAAATTCAGCAGCTTGAAGAAGAGGTAAAACAACACCAACGTGATCTCGAGACAGCCCAAGGAGAAAAGAAAACACTCCAGACAGCAGTAAAAACCATTGATGCCACAAGAAAAAAGTTGAGTACTGATATTGCTTTGACGCAAAGAAAAATTGATACCACATCTTTATCAATCGAAGAACTCGGGATTGAGATGAAAGACAAAGAAATACGCATTAATCGATCTAAAGAGGCGGTCGGAAAAATGATCCGTCTTCTCCACGAGTTTTCTCAAGAAACACTCGTTGAACTCCTGTTTGCGAATGAGTCTATGTCAACACTGTTTACTGATGCGGACCAGCTGACTCGGCTAAAGGAAGAAGTATCTACGCAAATATCCGATCTGAAGATTTTACAAGCTGAATTGGGACGCAAAAAGGAAGAAGCCGAAATAGCAAAAAAAGATCTTCTTGATCTGAACTCCCGTATTCAAGATCAAAAACGTATCGCTGACGCCAAACGAAAAGAACAAGCGACACTCCTCGACGAGACAAAAAACAAAGAGGCAAATTACAAGAAACTCCTCACCGAGAAACAAGAACGTATTAAACAATTTGCTCGCGAAGTAGAAGATTATGAAAATCAACTTCGATACGAACTAGACCCTCAAAGTATCCCCAAGGTAGGGACCAAGGCACTATCCTGGCCGCTTGCTTCTGTATTTATTACGCAACACTTTGGATCATCACAGTCTGCAAAACGTCTTTATACAACAGGAACTCATAACGGCGTTGATTTTCGAGCTACTGTCGGGACTCCGGTGCTGAGTGCTGCAAGTGGGGTTGTGGTTGATACAGGGGATACTGATCTTACGTGCCGTGGTGCATCGTATGGACGGTGGGTTCTTATTCGACACAACAACGGGTTATCGACACTTTACGGGCATCTAGAACTTATACGTGTCGGAAGGGGCGAGCAGGTCGTTCCAGGCCAGACTATTGGGTATAGTGGAAATACAGGGTATTCCACAGGTCCGCATCTTCACTTTACTGTGTTTGCTTCTGCAGCGGTTCGTGTTGATTCACTTCCGTCCTCTTCCTGTAAAAATGCAGTATACAAGATTCCCGTGTCGCCAAGAAACGGATATCTTGACCCAGAGAGTTATTTATAGAGTCCATTGACCAGAGGTGCTTTTTCCGATATATTGGTCCCACTATGGCAGAACAAAAAGAGTACGTGAGCAAAGAGAAATATCAGGAATTACAAAAGGAACTTGAACACCTGATGCACGTTCGTCGCAAGGAAATCGCTGAGAAACTTGAAGCGGCAAAGGCGCTTGGTGACCTTTCTGAAAATGCTGAGTATCATGCGGCTCGAGAAGAGCAAGCAGGTCTTGAAGAGCGCATCATGGAGCTTGAGCAAATTTTGAAGAATGCTCAAATAGTAAGCAAAGGAAAAAAGGACACTGTCGGCATTGGCTCAAAAGTTACCATTGATCGTGGTGGTAAAAAAATCTCCTACGCAATTGTTGGGAGTGAAGAAGCCGATGTCTCACAAGGAAAGATTTCAAATAAGTCTCCCCTCGGTGAATCACTGGTTGGAAAGCGAAAAGGAGATTCATTTTCTTTCTCAACTCCAACAGGGGAACAGCATGGTACGCTCGTAGAGATTGAATAATCCTCCATCTCACGGTACACTCACATTCGTGGCAGGGAAAGAAGAACTTCGTACTGAACGAATTAAAAAACTCGAACACTATAAGCTTTCGGGTGTTTCTGCCTATCCAATAGGTATCCGTCCCCAAGCTTCTATTCAAGACATCAAACATCGCTTCCAAGACCTTCTTGGTCAGGATGCTGTACTCCAAGGGCGCGTGATGTCTATCCGTGGGCAAGGAGCTATTGCTTTTGTTGATCTTGATGACGGATCTGCGCGCTTTCAGATTGTATTTCGTAAAGGGGATATTGCCGAAGAACGTTTCCTCCTTTTCCGGGACACTGTCGATATGGCTGACTTCATTGAAGCTCGTGGGAAACTTTTTGTGACCGAACGTGGGGTCGAGAGTCTCCTTGTCTCAGATTGGTCACTCTTAGGCAAGGCATTGCTTCCGCTTCCAGATAAATGGCATGGACTCCAAGATCTTGAAGAGCGTTTTCGCAAACGATATCTTGATACGCTTTCAAGCGAAGATGTAAAACAGCGCTTTGTCCTTAGATCAAAAGTTATTTCACGCATTCGTGCGATTCTTGATGAGGCTGGTTATCTTGAAGTAGAAACGCCAATGATGCAAATGATTCCAGGGGGAACAAATGCAGAGCCATTTCAAACTCATCACAATGCGCTTGATATGGATCTCTTTATGCGTATTGCTCCTGAACTGTACTTGAAGCGATTGCTCGTTGGGGGATTTCCTAAGGTCTATGAAATAGGTAGAAATTTTCGAAATGAGGGGATTGATACGACCCATAATCCTGAGTTCACCATGCTTGAGTTTTATGCAGCATATGAAAATGCTGCTAGCCAAATGGCTTTCGTGGAGTCCCTTTTTAAACGTCTTGTTCAAGATGTCTTTGGGAAAGAAGAAATCCCTCACGGGGATGCTGTGATTCGTCTCGAAAAGCCTTTTGCTCGAGTCACATTATTTGGACTATTCCGTGGATATGTTCAGACAAAAGATCCAGAGAAACTCGATTTTGAAGGATGGGTGCGAGAAGCGGGAAGGCTGGGTGTAACGATAGAGAAGGTGGACTCGATGAGGAAAATCATGGATACGATCTATAAGCGGCACATTCGACCACAACTGATACAGCCAGTGTTTATTACTGATTACCCAGTTGAGTACCTTCCACTCGCAAAACGAAAAGACGACAATCCACGTCTTGTTGATGCGTTTCAACTTGTCGTCGGTGGAGTCGAACTTGTTAAGGCGTTTTCAGAACTCAATGACCCACTTGATCAGAGGGCACGATTTGAAGAACAAGAAAAAAACCGTGGGGCTGGAGACAAAGAAGCGCAGCAGATGGACGAAGATTTCCTAGAAGCTCTTGAGCATGGTATGCCTCCTGCAGGTGGTGTGGGGATCGGAATTGATCGCTTGATGATGCTCCTGCTCAATGTTGAAAACATTCGTGAAGTTATTCTCTTCCCAACACTTCGTCCGAAAGGATAAGACATCTCTAACGTGTCTTTTGTCTGAAATGTTCGAGTGCTAGGCTCGTCTTGGGGTAGAGGAATCCATCGTCGATTAATGCGCGAATACCATCCATTTTCTTCAAATGGGTGATCATGACTGCGTTGGCAGATGAAAGATAGACAGGCTTTTTGTGTCGCCGAAGCTCTGCAATGGCTTCTTCCAACATTTGAGTCCCTTCGATATCAATCGAGAAAAGATCTCGTAAGCGAATAATGACTGCATGAACGTTGTGTAAGCGTGAAAGATGTCTGAGGTTTGCTGCGTGTTGCGCATTGTCAATGTATCCCAAAAAACCAGCGATACTATATGTCACGACCTCAATCTGTTTGTCGTGTGGTAAGTGTAGAGTGCGTTCTCCACGGTACTCTTCTTTGTGGCCATTTGTGTAATTGACGATGAGGTCAAACCTCCCGTGGCTAATACGATCAGCAAAAAGAAGAAGAGCAATGAAAGATCCAATAAGCACACCAACCCCAGCGTCTTCAAATACCGTCACAAGAACAACAATAAGCGCAACAAAAAAACTCAGACGTTCGTGTGTCCAAAATTCTTTAAATTGGTGAATCTCAATGAGTCCGATCGCTGTATTCATCAAAATAGCAGCAATAACAGCCATAGGAATATATGAAAAGAATGGGAGAACGAGGAGTGCAATCACTGCTGTTGCCAGACCCGCAATGGTTGCCGACATGCGGTGGGTTGCTCCTGCCTTTATATTTGCTCCAGTGCGGATAAATACTCCAGTTGCGGGAAGTCCTCCCATGACTCCGCTTCCGATATTTGCGAGCGCAAGCCCAAAAAGTTCTTGGCGTGCGGAGGATTGTGTGCGGGTAATTTTGTCCCCAATTTTTGCCGTAATCAACGTCTCTAGAACCGCAATAAGAGCAACAACACCTGAAATCTTTATGAGAGGGATGATCGCACTGGGCGTCGCAAGTATTTGCGTGATGTATTGCCATGGTCCAGGGGCATAGAGTGCACCAGAGAATGAACCAAATTTATCTCCGAGTGTCATGACATCAATACTTGAGATGAAGCGACTCTCTACGAAACCAAAAATAATGCCGAGAATAGAGATCGGAATTACTGCAGGAATTTTTGGAACAAAACGCTTGATGAGAATAATGAGAGCAATAAAAATAAGGAATACTCCAATCGTCCCGTGATCTACCTCAGCTTTGTGTGCCCAAAAGAGCCCAATGTCTCC
>CAZUMX010000039.1:0-3704 GCA_964622275.1 uncultured Candidatus Saccharibacteria bacterium | reverse complement strand
GTTGCCCATATTCCTGTGATGAGGCCGGGGAGTGGCCCTGCACCTGAGGCAATCGAGAGAGCAATAGAAAGTGGAACAGAGATAAGTGCCACCGTGAGTCCAGAGCGCCAGTTGTCTGAAGCAAGCGATCGTATGGTTTTCCAATCAGTAATAGCGTGAAGTGTCATGCGGTGACCTTACCAAAACTCATTGCCCCCGTAAAGTCGTGGTAATAAAAAACCGTGCGTCGAGAATGCACACGACGCACGGTGGAAATGCCGCTACTAACCAAAGTTTTGATAGGGCAATTGATATGTATGTAATACAGGGAGGTTTTTTGTGGATTCTTGATAACTGAGCCACGAGAGGTGCATTGATATCCTTGAAGGCGTGTTTCGAAGATAGGAAATATACGCCTCTTTCTTGATCAAGTTCACCGTATGATGACTCTCGTCCCAATCGATGAAAAGTTCAAGCGCAACTCGAAGATCAGGGATCTGTTGTTTGATACGATGTTTGCCTCGCACAACAAGGTCAATAGATTCCAGGAGTGAAATATTCCGATCCAGTGCTGCCTTGCAAGGCCAGTGGTGCACATCACGCATTTGATCAACTGAAACCTCAAGTGCTCGTGCCCACCGAAGTGTTTCAGCAAGCTCTTCAACCTTGAGTGCCCCCCAAGCATCTGAGTGTGGTCCTGAGAGCGGTGAGCAATACGCATAACGCATAGGATCACCATTCCCAGAAAACGTATGGAAGAATGATCGAGCTCCTCCTTGAGAGAAACACAAATCCTTAATCCATTCCTTGTAGTGTGGTCGAAAACCGTCAGCGCAGTGAGTGCACATTTGCCTCCCAGCAACTTTGTGTGGATGGTGGGGGACAATGACTCCCGCATCAACCAGCTCATCGTAAACAGCTCGGTCACGTGCTGTCGCGTACAGCTTCTTTTCTTTCAGTAACAATCAACCCTCCATTCACTGTCCTGTGTGATTTTTAAAGAGCAAGGAATGCAGAGTACTCTTGTTCGTGTACTTGGTCAATACCATAAATTCCAGAGTTTTCAACAGTGTTTTTTCGTGAAAATATGCTAATGTACGGCCCATATGGAGGGCATTCATGTTGCCATTAAGCCTGAGGTACTCGGGACCTTCTTCGGGGTTCCTCTGACGAATACTTTGCTGACAAGTTGGGTTGTTGTGGCAATTTTGGCTGTATTTGCTATTTCAATGAAGCGTCGCACTGCTCTTGTCCCTGGAAAATTCCAAATCATGCTCGAAATGCTCTTTGGCGGCGTCTATGAGTATGTTGAGGAGACCTTAGAATCAAAAGTCCTCGCTAAAAAACTTTTTCCAGTCCTCATGACGATTTTTCTTTTTGTGTTTCTTGCCAACATCTCTGAATTTGTTCCGGGGGTAGGGGCTCTCACGCTTTCGCACGAAGGAGAGCATGCTGCTCCGCTTTTCAGGTCGGTCCACACTGATCTGAACATGACACTCGCTCTTGCCCTCATCTCTTTTGTCTTAATTGAAGTTGTTGGAGCTACAACGATTGGGTTTTGGAAGTATGCTGGGAAGTTTATTAACTTCCACTCTATCGGGGGATTTTTCCTTGGTCTTCTCGAGCTTATATCTGAAACGATGCGCCTCGTATCGTTCTCGTTCCGTCTGTTTGGAAACATTTTTGCAGGCGCTGTACTTATTTCAGTTATTATGTTTTTTGCCCCGTATTTCATTCCTATCCCGTTTGTCGCGTTTGAGCTCTTTGTGGGGCTCATGCAGGCGGCTATTTTCACCCTTTTGACGCTATTCTTTGTGAAGCTTGCTATCACGGAGCATAGTCATTGATTATTCGTTATTCATTAATTATCTATTGATATGGAACTTGAAGGAGTAAAACTTATTTCTATGGCCGTCGCTATCGGACTTGGAATCTTGGGCCCTGGTATTGGTCTCGGTATGATGATTGGTAAGGCTCTGGAGGCTATTGGCCGAAATCCAGACGCACAGCCAAAGATCATGGCTGCGATGTTCATCGGTATTGGTGTGACTGAAGCACTGGCAATTATTGCAATTGTGGCTGGCTTCATTCTTCGCTTTGCCTAAGTCCTCAGATTACGTAACGTATGGACGCAATTCTTCACGCTTTCGGAGTTAACTGGAAATTACTCGTCATTCAGATCGTCAACATTGGTCTGTTGATTTTCCTTTTCCGCCGTTATGTGTATCCACCACTTTTTCGAGTGATGGAAGAGCGTCGCAAAAAAATCGAAGATGGACTCCGTCATGCAGAAGAAGCCAAGCAGGAGAAAGCAGCCATAGGAGAAGAGAAAGACCGCATTCTTTCTTTGGCACGAAAGCAAGGAGATGACATCGTCGGTGAAACTCGTCTGCGAGCAAGCAGGGAAAGTGCTGACACAATCCGCGAAGCAGAAGAACGTGCAGTAAAAATCATCGCTGACGGCGAAAAACTCGGCGCACGACGCAAAGACGAAATCATCAATGAGTCCAAGGATGAGCTCGCTCGTCTGGCAGTCAAAGCAGCTGAATCTATTCTTCGTGCACGCGCAAAATAATCTATGACCACGAAGGGATACGCAAAAGCACTCTATACACTCTTTCACGAATCGCCACGTGCGACTCTTGGAAAAGAGTTTGCTGCGTACCTAGAGCGTAATGGGAAACTTGCTCTACTTCCTGGAATAATTAAGGCGCTGGAGCGTATCGAGAGAGATATGGTGAGAAAAAAGACCTGTCATATCATCGCAGCGTCAGAACACGATCTTTCCTCCGCAAGAAAAAAAGCCGAAGGCTTCACACAAGAAGAAGGAGGAGACGGTTGGTCATTCAAAGAAACGATCGACCCATCTCTCATTGGAGGATACGTGATTCGCACTTCTCAAAAAGAACTTAATACAAGTGACAAACGAGGACTCCTAGAACTGTATGACAGACTTCGTTCCGTTTCCTAATCTTTATTCACTCATTATTACTCATCAAGACTCCCTTTATGCAAAATATCGCTGAACAACTCAAGAAAGAACTCGAAGGATTTGCTCCAACACATGCAACAGAATCTGTGGGGCGAGTCGTGAAGATCGCTGACGGAATTGCGGAGATCGAGGGTCTCCCGAGTGTCATGATGAGTGAAATGCTCGTGTTCGATATCTCTGAGGGAAAAAGTATTGATGAGCTTATGCAAAGTAAGACTGCTCCTGTCGGTATGGTCCTCAATCTCGAATCAGGCTCAGTCAAAGCTGTGGTTCTCTCTGGAGGAGAGCACATTCGTGAGGGATTCATTGTGCGAGCGACAGGGAACATTCTTTCTATCCCTGTTTCAGATGAACTCATCGGACGTGTGGTAAATCCTCTTGGCGAAGCTATTGATGGAGGTCCAGCGATTAAGGCTACACAGCGCAATCCTATAGAGCGTCGTGCATATGGCGTTATTGAGCGCCAGGGCGTTGATACGCCTCTTCACACGGGGATTAAGGCCATTGACGGGATGATTCCTATTGGCCGCGGACAGCGCGAACTCATCATCGGTGATCGCCAGACAGGAAAGACGGTCATTGCGATCGATACCATTTTGAATCAAAAGAATGAACCTAAAGAGAAGCGTCCCATTTGTATTTATGTTGCGATAGGACAAAAAGATTCCAAGATCGCTCGTCTTGTACAAAAGCTCAAAGAAGAAGGTGCAATGGAATACTCTATTGTTGTCTC
>CAZUMX010000038.1:0-10380 GCA_964622275.1 uncultured Candidatus Saccharibacteria bacterium | reverse complement strand
CCACGTGGCTGAACACCTTCTCCACCACCGTATGGGTGATCGACTGGGTTCATTGCGGTACCACGGACCTTTGGACGCTTGCCGAGCCATCGTGCGCGGCCGGCCTTACCGAGATTCACGAGTTTGTGCTCAGAGTTCGATACTTCACCAACCGATCCCCATGCCTCTCCAGAAATCTTGCGAACTTCTGTCGAAGGGAGCTTGATGAATGCGTATCCACCGTCGTGAGCAATAAGTTCACCATAGTTTCCTGCAGAACGGACGAGCTTTGCTCCTCCATCACGCTTGACCTCTACATTGTAGACGAATGTTCCAACAGGAATCTTGCGAAGTGGAAGGCGGTTCCCCGCAGTCACAGGTGCCTTTTCTGACACAATGAGCGTATCGCCCACTTTCACAGACTTTGGCGTGAGCACATAGCGTCGTTCTCCGTCCTTGTAACACACGAGGGAGATAAACGATGAGCGATTTGGATCGTATTCCACAGATTCCACGCGTGCTGGGATATCGCGCTTATCGAACATAAAGTCGACAAAGCGATACTTTTGCTTATGCCCGCCTCCGCGGTGTCTGGATGTAATACGCCCAAAGGCATTGCGGCCTTGAGCCTGCTTCATTCCACTCACCAATCGCTTGTGTGGCTTTGAGCGCGTGAGGTTCTTGCGATACTCCACGAGTGCGGTGTGGCGAAGTGATTTTGTTCTTGGTGCAAATGTTTTCATATTGTTTGAAGAGTTGTTTAAAAACGTTCAGAGCCAAGGCACGGAGAATCCGTGACCGGAGACATACTGACAGTATGGCGAGGATCGTGGAGAGGCTCCGTAACGATGGATATGACGTTTTTTAACATACTCTTTTTAGACGAATTCGATTTTATCGCCTTTCTTTAGGTACACCACTGCCTTTCGACCTCCACCGACAGTGTGCGTCACTCCCGTCGTGCGTGATTGCTGACGCTTTGCGGGAATAGCGATCATGTGTACTTTCTTTGGGGTAACACCGTACTTCGCTTTGATGGCCTGTGCGACGAGCGGTTTTGTTGCCCGGCTATCAACATCAAAGACATATGCGCCTCGTTCTGAGAGCATGGTTGCCTTTTCTGTGATGCGTGGCTCGCGGATGATCTGCGCAAGATTTGCGCTTCCTTGAGAAACTGGCGCCGAAGGAACTTGCTCGTTCTTTGCGGCTGACTTTTTCTCTGCTTTAGGAGTTGCTTTCTCTTTTGCGACCTTCTTTGGAGCTTCTACGGCATCCTTCTTTTTCTTGAGTGCGTCAAAGAGTGCCATATTAGTTCCACTTAGAAGCAATTGTCTTCACCGCCTCTTCGGGGTGAGCAATTACGACATATTTATAACCAAGAAGTTCCACTGGGTTTGCATCCTTTGCACCGCGGACAAGCATGTTGCTGAAATTCTGGAAGCTTTTGACAGCGTTCTTGTTCTCAACACCAAGCATGAGGTACGCAGCATTCTTGCGACGTGTTGCAAGTGCTTCATAGCCAGAAATTTTTCCAAGAGATGAAAGGGTTGCGCGAGCATCCTTAGCTTTTGGCTCCTTGAATGTTAGCGTGTCCACAAAGAGGACTTCTCCATCACGGAGTTTCTTTGAAAGCACGACGGCTAGAGCTTTCATGCGGGCCTTCTTGTTAATCTTTTGGCTATAGTCTTTTTCGTTTCGAGGACCATGAGCCTTACCTCCCTTGCGCCAGATTGGTGATCGGGTTGATCCGTGACGTGCACGGCCAGTACCCTTCTGTCTCCAAGGCTTTTTTCCACCGCCGGAGATTTCGCCACGAAACTTTACGTGAGCGATTGGTGTGCGTGCATTGGCCTGCATTCCTGTCACAACCTGATGCACGAGATCGGCGTTCCAACTCTCTCCGAAGACTTGTTCAGGAAGCGTAATGTTTCCAGACTTTTTCCCCTCGGTTGTATAGATCGGTTGCTCAAGAGAAACCGATGCTTTTGATTTTTGTGTTTTTGTTGCCATACTCATCGAGGATTATTTTGCGGTTCCCTTGATTTCAAGGAGGGTCCCCGCACGTCCTGGTACTGCACCAGAGATGAGAAGTAAATTGTGGGTTGTGTCGACTTCAAGCACACGGAGATTCTTCACCGTGATGCGGTCACCACCCATTCGCCCTGCCATGCGCATACCTTTTGCGACACGACCTCCTGCGCGCCCAGCTCCACCGATGGCTCCTGGTTCACGCTCAGAGTGCTTTTGTCCGTGGGTACGACGACCACCTCCGAACCCATGGCGCTTCACAACGCCCTGGAATCCTTTTCCTTTGGAGGTACCGCTCACCGTGATCACATCTCCTTTTGCAAAGACGGAAACATCTACTTTGTCTCCTACCTTCACTTCTGGGGTGTTTTCGGTGCGCAATTCACGCACAACTCGAAACGATCCGAGGTCTTTCCATGCACCAGCCTGAGCCTTCGCAATGCGATGCTTTGCCTGTGTGCCATATCCAAACTGGATCGCACGATATCCATCCTTTCCGCCGTCCTTTACCTGAGTGACCGTCATTGGGCCCGCTTCAATAAGCGTCGCTGCATATGCGCGGCCATCCTCTGCAAAGTACTGCGTCATGGATGACTTCTTTCCTAATATGAATTTCATAGTGTCTTTTCTTCAATGGATACAGCCCCAGGACTCCATATTGTGGAGTCCCGAAGGAAAACTGTATGTCAAATGAACCATCTAAACACAATGATCGTGGATGAGGGTCGCGAAGCCGAGGGGCATGTGTTAAGGAAGACGTACGCTAGTACGACGACTTAACCTTGCTCCGAAGGCGACAATGACCTTCGCCGCGAGCACGTGTTTAGACCATTTTGACGTCGATATTGACGCCGGAAGGAAGAGTAAGGTTCGTGAGAGCCTCAATCACCTTTGGTGTTGGGTTCATGATGTCGATGAGGCGCTTATGGATGCGCATCTCGAACTGCTCACGTGCGTTCTTGTAAATGAATGACGAGCGATTCACGGTGTACTTGGAGATCTGCGTTGGCAGAGGAATTGGTCCAAGAACCTTTGCGTCGTAACGCATGGCGGTATCAATGATTTGTTTCACTGAGATATCGAGTACCTTGTACTCATACGCGCGCACACGAATACGAAGCTTTTGAATGCCATCCTTCATCTTAAGTGCGGGAGCTTTTGCTTTCTGGGGGGTCGTTGCCATGAAGAATTGTGAGTTTTCAGTCTAATCTGGAATATTACTTAACGATCTTGGTGACGACACCTGCTCCAACAGTCTTGCCTCCTTCACGGATAGCAAAGCGCTGCTTCTCTTCAAGAGCGATAGGAGCGATAAGCTTCACCTTAAAGGTCTGCGTATCTCCTGGCATCACCATCTCGACTCCTTCTTTGAGGGTCACATCGCCAGTCACGTCCGTCGTACGGATGTTGAACTGTGGCTTGTATCCACTGAAGAATGGGGTGTGGCGACCACCATCCTCCTTTGAGAGGACGTGCAGCTCTGCTTCAAATTCAGTGTGTGGCGTCACAGAGCCTGGTGCTGCAAGCACCTGACCGCGAGTAATATCTTCCTTCTTGGTTCCACGGAGAAGGAGTCCTGCGTTGTCACCTGCCATTGCTTCCTGGAGGGACTTGTTAAACATTTCGATTCCGGTGATTGCGGTCTTTGCTGTCTCTTTGAGACCGACAATTTCACACTCATCTCCGACCTTGAGCTTTCCGCGCTCAACGCGGCCTGTTGCAACAGTGCCACGACCTTCAATGGAGAAGATGTCTTCGACTGGCATAAGGAATGGCTTCGACACATCGCGGACTGGCATAGGGATGTATTCATCCATTGCCTTTGCGAGCTCGAGAACCTTCTTTGCCCATTCGTCATCAACACTCTTGGCTTCGAGGGCCTTGAGACCTGATCCACGAATGACTGGGCAGTCTTTATCAAAGCCCTGCTTTCCGAGAAGCTCACGGACTTCCTCTTCGACGAGATCGACAAGATCCTTGTCATCGACCATGTCTACCTTGTTGAGGAAGACGATGATACGAGGAACACCGACCTGCTTTGCAAGAAGGATGTGCTCACGTGTTTGTGGCATCACACCATCCGTTGCTGCGACCACGAGGACGGCACCGTCCATCTGTGCTGCACCGGTGATCATGTTCTTAATATAGTCAGCGTGCCCTGGCGCATCGATGTGTGCGTAGTGGCGGCTTGCGGTCTCATACTCATTGTGAGAGAGAGCGATGGTGATTCCACGCTCCTTCTCTTCTGGCGCTGAGTCGATTTCATCAACTCCGCGGAGCTTCACCTTGTTTCCTGCAAGGTTGAGAACGTTAAGGATTGCAGCGGTGAGGGTTGTCTTCCCATGGTCAACGTGACCAATGGTTCCAACGTTCACGTGCGGTTTCGAACGATTAAATTCTTCTGCCATATGTTTTGTATGTAGAAAATTATTGTGGGTAAATAATTTCTTAAGAAAGGCGGATTCGAGCAGCTCAAGATCTTCTACAAAAAAGAGAAGACCCGGCGCTATGCCGAATCACTTTCCTTAAAAATCGCCTCTCGCGAAGCGAACGTCTCAATTTGTTTGTTTTGGATTTTCTTTCCACCACGGAATGAAGCCAAAAACAATAACCTGCGACGTGGGAACAATCCTACCATGTACGAAAGAAGAGTCAAGAAATACTCAAGGTGGGTCTCCCAGCGACTAACGTAAATTAACTCATGAAAAATTTTTGGATTATTTGTCCACTTTTTCTCCACATCATACCCACAGGATTATTCACATTTTTCAGTATAGAGTGGACACAAAGATATTTTGTGGTAAACATGAGGACTGGAGGCAACGGAGGTTCGCACAATGCTCATTCTCAAAAACCTGAGGGAAGGCTTGGGGTTTAACAAAATCTTTCATGTCACCCCAGAAGCTGTACTCGCTTTTGCTGAAGCGACCGGGGATCGAAACCCCATCCATTTTAGTGATGAGGCCGCACAAAAAGCTGGATTTCAAGGAAAAATCGCACATGGACAGCTTGTGGTCGCGATGGCAAATACCCTGTTAACTGATCACATCGACAACATTCTCTTGCGAGAGCAGACAGTTCGATATAAGGGAGGAGTCCCTGTAGGAGAGAGTGTTCTGGTTGCAGCAACCATCACTTCTCCCCCGCTACGACGAGGACCACTGATCCTTGTGGAGTGGGCTGTGACGTTTTCTTGCAAAAGCAAAATTGTGTACACCATGGAGGCGAAAACACTCATCCCCGTCACCATATAAAAAAATAACCCCCGGTACATCATTGTATACCGGGGGTTTTCTCATTCACGAAGAAAAGAATAAAGTTCCAACAGTCGAGAAACAGAAGGGTGTCTCATTTCTCTCCATGAATCGAGTTTGGAAAAAAGTGCATGCCTCACCTGATTGTCATCAAAAACGGTCTCTGGCAAGAAAAATCGTTGCTGAAAAACTTTAGCATCCTCAGCGTTGCCGATATGCGAAGCAAGAATGATGGCTTCTTTTCCTGCTTCTTGTACAGATTTGAGAAGAAAAACATCTTCCCCAATCTGATTCTTTGGATCTTCGCGAATTTCAAGAGCTTTGTCATATCTTCCTTGACGAAGCAAAGCATAGAACTGTTCATGTGGAGTGAATTGCCTCGCTTCGTGAACAACTTTCTGATACAGCATTGATAATTCCTGTGTATGTGCGGCCCAGAAATGAGCCTACCAAAAATCCCCTCATATTGTGAAGGGAGACAAACAGACTTCATGCTAAAAATTCACTTTTTCTGCCCTCTGATATTCTTGGAGTTTCCTTTGCGCTTCAGCGAGTGACGGCACGTGCATTTTGCGACGTTCTTCATCAGAAATATTAGGGTCAATGTCAGTAGAGAAACTCCATGTTCCATCCTCGAATCTTGAATATTGTGTCCCGTACTTTTGAGGAAGCCCTTGCGCAACCAAAGCTCGATCTTCTGCGGCAGCTGAAAGCCATAGCGGATCGGGTTCTCCTTCTTTTGAAGAATACCCTTCATCAAAAGCCCTGCGCGCAAGCTGTTGTGCTGCAATAAAATGTTCAACAGCGTTTCCGTGTTGCAAAACAAGCGCCGCACGATAACAATCTTCAGGAAGGGTAATGTTCCCTTCGCTCATTAACTCAAGTACCCTCCCTAGTCGGTGCTGGTCTCTCGAGGGGTCAGTTTCCCACACTCCGATTTTACGATCTTGTTGATCTTCCTCGAACAGAGTTTTAAGCTCAATTGAAAACGATTGAACACCTTCCATTTCTTGATTGTACTCTTCGCACAGAAAACTAAAAACCCCCTCACGATGTGAAGGGGTTTTGGTATCTTGTGGATATAAATTATTTCGCTTCAGCGGCAATAATTTGGTCTGCAACGTTCTTCGGGACGACCTGGTATTCAGCGAATTCCATGGTGAATTGTGCGCGGCCTTCGGTCATCGAACGGAGCACCGTCACATAGCCGAACATTTCTGAGAGTGGGACAAGTGCGTTGATGACCTTATTCATTCCACGCTCCTCCATCGAAGAGACCTGGCCACGGCGGCTTGAAAGGTTTCCAGTGACGTCACCCATGAACTTGTCTGGGGTCACGACTTCTACCTTCATGACTGGCTCAAGGAGAACTGGCTTAGCCTTCTTACACGCATCCTGGACGGCCATAGAACCTGCGAGCTTAAATGCGATTTCAGAAGAGTCGACATCGTGGTACGAACCATCGTAGAGCTCAACAGAGACATCCACAAGAGGAAAGCCTGCGACCACACCACGTTCGAGACCTTCACGGATTCCCTTCTCTGCTGGCTTGATGAATTCCTGAGGAATGACACCTCCCTTGATGGAGTTGGTGAACTCGAAGTGTGCTTCGCGAGTAATGTTCTTTGGTACATCTGCTGGGTCGACCGACATATCCATCGGCTTCACACGAAGGACCACGTGACCGTACTGACCACGACCTCCAGACTGCTTGGCGTACTTCATCTCACCTTCTGCAGGCTGGCTAATAGTCTCGCGGTATGCCACCTGAGGCTTCCCAGTCACAGCTTCGACATTGAACTCACGCTTCATACGATCGACAATGATGTCGAGGTGGAGCTCTCCCATGCCCCAGATGATGGTCTCACCCGTTTCAGTGTCTGATGAAACACGGAATGTTGGATCTTCCTGAGCAAGGCGGTTGATGGCAATACCCATCTTCTCCTGGTCGGCCTTAGTCTTTGGCTCCACGCGCATCGAGATCACTGGCTCTGGAATCACAATCTTATCGAGCTCAACAGGATGATTCTCGTCACAAAGAGTATCAGAGGTGAAGGTGTCTTTGAGTCCCACCATTGCAGCAATTTCTCCTGAAAAGACCTTCTTCACTTCTTCGCGCTCATTAGCATGAAGGCGCATGATGCGTCCCACACGCTCTTTCTTGCGAGTGCGTGCGTTGTAGACATAGCTTCCTGCTTCAATAGATCCTGAGTACACACGGAAGAAGGTGAGCTGTCCAACGAATGGGTCTGCCTGAAGCTTGAATGCAAGAGCAGCAAAAGGCGCAGTGTCAGAAACTTCAAGCTCAATATCTTTATCTGTGAGTGTATCAATTGCGTGTGGACGGCGAATATCAAGAGGAGATGGAAGGAAATCAATCACCGCATCAAGGACGAGCTGAACGCCTTTATTCTTGAGAGCAGAACCTGTATAGACTGGAACGAGCTTGTTCTCGATCACCGCCTTGCGAAGAATTTTCTTGAGTTCATCAATGGATGGCTCTTTTCCTTCGAGGTAGTCATTCATCGCTTTGTCATCCTCTGCGACGATCTTTTCGACAAGAACGTCACGATACTTCTTGGCATCGGCCTTGAGATTCTCTGGGATCTCGCCCTTGACGAGCTTATTTCCCATATCTCCCTCAAAGCGATACGACGTCATCGTGAGAAGGTCGACAACACCTTCGTGGTTTTCTTCCTCACCAATAGGAATCTGCATACGCACAGCATTTGGTGTCAGACGATCCAGAATAGACTGGAACGATTTTTCAAAAGACGCACCCATACGATCGAGCTTGTTGATGAAACAGATGCGAGGAACTTTCCCTTCGTCAGCATAGCGCCAGTTCGTTTCACTCTGTGGCTCCACTCCTGCCACTCCATCGAACACGACCACTGCACCATCGAGCACACGCAGCGATCGCTTCACTTCAATCGTGAAGTCGATGTGCCCCGGAGTATCGATGAGATTGAACGTACACTTTTTGGATGTATCCTCATCCCCCATGTATGTGGGGTTCCAGAAACAGGTGGTCGCAGCTGCGGTGATAGTGATGCCGCGTTCACGCTCTTGTTCCATCCAGTCCATGGTGGTCTCCCCTTCATGAACCTCACCGATCTTGTGCGTTCGGCCAGTGTAGTAGAGCACGCGCTCTGATGTGGTGGTTTTGCCGGCATCAATGTGCGCAACAATTCCGAAATTGCGGGTTTTTTCAAGTGGGTAAGATCGTTCCATAGATATGGGTGGGTAAAAAAGTGGCTAAAATGACTAAAACTAAAAAAGCCGAGGGTGGCTCTAAGTGGCAATACTATATATGAAAAATACCCCTAAGGCAAGAAAGGCGTAGTGAGAGAAAAATGATGTGCAACTTCTCCCCACCCACTCCAGATCATCTCGAGCGCAACCCACACAATAACCAAAAGACCAAGATACCCAATGGCTTTGTATCGTCCGATAATTTTCGCTATCCATGTTGAGGCAACTGCCATCAGAACGATCGAGAATGCAAGCCCAAAAACGAGAACTTGTGGATGTTCACGTGCGGCCCCAGCGACTGCGAGCACGTTATCGAGTGACATCGAGATGTCTGCGAAGAGTATTTGGAGTACAGCGGCTTTTGGAGTTTTTGGCGATTCTTTCACAGCATGCGTCTTATCCTCGCCTCCATCAGCTCGGAGTTCACGGAAAAATTCCCAGGACACCCACGCGAGAAGGAGGCCACCCGCTAAGGTAAGCCCGATGACTTTCAGTAGTGGGACTGCGACAGACGCAAGAAGTATGCGCAACACCGTCGCTGCAATAATGCCGAACACAACGACCCTCTTTCTCTTTGCGAGAGGAATACTAGCAACCGCAAGACCAATCACGATAGCATTGTCTCCACTCATCACGAGATCGATGAGAATGACTTCGAAGAATTTTTGTACGAGCGCAGGATCAAACATCGTACGAGTCTATCACAAAAACCCAACGTTCAAATTCCTTCCATTTTTTGATGAAGCGTGCGAAGACAAGAAAAAATAACTTACCGAAGTCCATCGCTCAAACTCCTTTTGATCTTCGATGAAATCCGAGGCGAGGAATAAAAATATCCCTTAGTGGTAGGTTGCTACTACTAGGTGATATTTTTATGAACTCAACTATTGAGACAGAGTTTTTTGTGTAGGCGACAAAGTTATGCGCCAAAATCAGAATTCTTTTACCAGGCGAAGTGAGCGAAGGCTTTGTTCGCCTCAGCCATCTTATGCACGTTATCACGCTTCTTGATCGCCTCTCCTTCATTCTTTGACGCGAGGATGAGTTCTTCGGCTAGCTTCGTTGCCATTGGCTTTCCTTTCTTTCCGCGGGCGGCTTCAAGGATCCATGTGAGTGCGAGCGCATCACGACGCTGTGGACGAACTTCGCGAGGGACTTGATAGTTTGCACCACCGACACGGCGAGAGCGAATTTCCATTACTGGACCAGTGTTCTTCATTGCGGTATCGAACACGACAATAGGTTCGTCAGTCTTTGCAATCTTCTTGATCTCTTCGAACGCATCGTAGACAACACGTTCTGCAACAGACTTCTTTCCCTCTTTCATGACGTAGTTGATGAGCATCGACACTTTCTTGGAGTCGAACTTGCGATCAGGACCTGGAATATTGCGATTTCGTACTGGGCGGCGCATGGTAGTTTTTATAAAAAATTATGCAGACTTCTTGACTGGACGCTTTGCACCGTAGATGGAACGGCCTTGCATACGGTTTTCCACTGGAGTTGCATCGAGGCGTCCACGAACGATCTGGTAGCGGAGAGACACGTCCTTTACACGACCACCGCGAATAACCACAACAGAGTGCTCCTGGAGCTTATGACCCATACCCGGAATATATGCAGTAACTTCCTGTCCGTTCGTAAGGCGCACACGAGCAATCTTTCGGATAGCTGAGTTTGGCTTCTTTGGTGTGGTCGTAGTGACCTTCGTGCACACACCACGCTTGAATGGTGATGGGTAGAAGATAGGGCGGTTCTTGAGTACGTTCATGCCGCGACCCAAAGCAACGGACTTTGATTTCCGCTTATAGATCTTTCGGCTACGTTTGACCAATTGGTTGATCGTTGGCATATGAGAATACGG
>CAZUMX010000037.1:0-10641 GCA_964622275.1 uncultured Candidatus Saccharibacteria bacterium | reverse complement strand
CGCATGCATTGCGTGATGCGACCTTCGCTATTGAACCTGGAGAATATGTGGCGATCATGGGCCCATCAGGGTCTGGAAAGTCCACGCTCCTGCATATTTTGGGCCTACTTGATCGACCATCGGAGGGTGTCTATCAGTTAAGTGGTAAAGATATTGGTGACTATACAGACCCAGAGCTTGCGCAAGTAAGAAATGCTACGATTGGATTTGTGTTTCAACAATTTTTTCTTTTACCTAGGATTAGTGTTATGGAAAACGTGATGCTCCCACTCTCGTATTCACACGTTCCGAGTAGAGATTGGGAGATGCGTGCTAGGGCTGTGCTGGATGCTGTCGGTCTCTCTCATCGTGTTGATTACCTTCCCACGCGTTTGTCTGGAGGAGAAAAGCAAAGAGTTGCAATTGCTCGTGCAATTGTGACCTCGCCACAGATTCTCTTTGCGGATGAACCTACTGGGAATCTCGATTCTGTTTCAGGAGCGCAGGTGATGGAGATTTTTGACCGACTACACCAACAAGGAAAAACCGTTGTATTAATCACTCACGATGAGCACATCGCCAAACACGCAAAAAGACTCATTCGCGTAAAGGATGGAGAAGTGGTTGCGGATAAAGAATTATGAAACTGACATTTACTGCAAAAACCGCGTACGATGGTTTGCGAGCAAACAAAACCCGCTCCTTCCTTACGATTTTGGGAATCGTCATCGGTATTATGGCGGTCATACTCATTATGGCTCTTGGAGAAGGAGCACAGGCGCTCATTCTCTCTCAATTAGGAGGTCTTGGTGCGGAAACAATTGTTGTTCGTCCTGGACGGAATCCTTCAGGTCCAAGTGATTTTGCCAACACGCTCTTTGCGGATTCACTCAAAGAAAGAGATATTGATGCGCTCTTGCGTAAGTCCAACGTCCCTGAAATTCGAGATTTGGCCCCGGTGGTGTTTGTGTCTGCGAGTGTCTCGTATGGGGGAGAGACATATCGACCCACGATTCTTGGGTGGGACGCAGAATTCATGACCCAGATGATGAATACTGCTCCTAGCGAAGGGGAGATATTTACTGATGCAGATATCCGCACCCTTGCTCCTGTGGCAATTATTGGTCCCGAGGTTCAGGCAGAACTGTTTGGACTCGATTCACCAATTGGGAAATATATTCGTATTAAAGATAAAGCGTTTCGTGTCGTTGGGCTTCTTCCAAAAAAGGGGGCATCAACGCTGTTTAATAGCGACAAGATGGTTGTGATCCCGTATTCAACCGCACGAGAATATTTGTTGGGGATTGATTATTACAATGAAGTCATGGTGAGAGTCTCAGCTGCAGACAAGGTTGCTCGATCGGTAGAGGATATCCGTGCGACACTTCGTGAGCAGCATAGACTCTCTGAAACAGATAAAGACGATTTTTATATTGAGACCTCTCAAGGAGTGATTAGCCAGATAACAACAATCCTCTCTGCACTCACCGCATTTCTTTCTTCAGTTGTTGCGATCTCGCTTCTGGTCGGAGGAATCGGGGTAATGAATGTTATGCTTGTGTCAGTGACCGAACGCACAAAAGAAATTGGACTCAGAATGGCGGTCGGCGCAACCCCGCAAGACATCCTCACTCAGTTTCTTATTGAGGCAATGGTCCTTACAGGCCTCGGGGGGGTGATTGGGATCGCTATTGCATCGTTCCTGGGGTATGTTGCATCCCTTATTCTTTCTCAAGTGTTGTCAGTTGATTGGAAGTACGCATTTCCATGGTCTGGAGCTTTCCTTGGCGTGGGAATCGCTCTCATTGTTGGTATTGTCTTTGGTCTTTATCCCGCACGTAAAGCTTCAAAAAAGAACCCTATTGAGGCACTTAGATACGAATAAAAAAAGATAAGGGCGTGCGACATATTGTCAGCACGCCCTTTAGGTCACGGGTCAGGGAAGTGGTCCCCGTACCCATCGTTGTTCTCCATTGCACGCCTGTTGTTCACTTCGGCTTGCTTTCTCCGATATGCTTCGGAGCCATCCATCAGGTACTTCTCGCGGAGCGTGATGGGCTCCCCGTCATTACCCTCAGTGATGTACCTGTCCACATAAGGGAGTCTCTTCTCCTCTTTTCCATCTCGCAGGATGACGAGGAGGAGAACAACAACAGCGACCAGGATCCAAAAAACTGTGCTCATCTCAACCTCCTAGAGTGTTATAGAGCATGCTTACATTATACTACACTTATTATTTAGAGTCAACAGGCTCAAGGCGGATGATTTCGTCCCGTCCACGAGGAGCCTTCACCACCGCATCGTCCTTCGGCAGGCTAAATCTTCGCAGGGAGGTCAGAAGTCGCTGAAGTCTATCGATTGTCTGAACCATCTCAAGTTGTGAAGCTGCGTCACTTTTTAGGGACTGAACAAGATCATTCACCAGCAAGGTATTGTGTGTTGCTGTTGTCGTCATGGCGCGAGTATGCCCTCCAGCTTCCTTCAGTTTTTCAAGTTGGGTCTTGTTTTTTGTGTCAATGTCTTCCATTTGTGTCGTCAGATGCGCAGTTGCGTCAGAGACACTTTGGAGCTCTGATAATGCATCAGATACGACTTGAGCATTCTGATCAGCGTGGTGTAGTCCACTTTCTGCCGCAAGCACCGTGTCTTCCATTTGCACAAGCATTTTTTCTACCTGAGTTCTAATTTCTTCTGCGGCATGCGCAGATGCACCAGCGAGTTTACGGACTTCATCCGCGACAACACTAAATCCTCTCCCAGCTTCTCCGGCACGTGCGGCTTCGATAGCTGCGTTGAGCGACAAGAGGTTTGTTTGCTCGGCAATTTTGGTTATGGTGTCAACAATAGTGCGGATCTCTCGTGATCGGTTTGCCGTTGTTCGTGCAATTGTTGCCGTGTCTGCGGTCATCTTTTTAATTTTCTCCAGGCTTTCTTGTGAAGTTTGGCCTTTTGTACTGGCGTTTTTTGTGAGCGTGGCAATCTTTTCTGAAGAAAGTCGAATGCCCTGTGAAGAGAGAATCATCTTTTCAGTTGTCGCTGTGAGCTCATTGATAAGATCAGAAAGGACAGAACTCTTTTCCTCATATTCATGTGCATGTTCGCTCAATGAGCGAGCTGAATCAAGGCTTTTTGTTCCTTTTAATCTCAGTTGAGAAAATGCTTCAGTTACTTTACTGCTTGAATCTGAGATTGTGTCTATGGTCGTAAAGAGGGGGGTAAAAAGTTTTTGGAACTTGCGCCAGACAACCCCCATCACAAGGAGGGCAATCAAGAGGATAGGAACAATGAGCCACAAAGGAAAGTTCCGAGGAATCCAACCCGAAACATAAGCACCACGAAGGATCCATTCATGATCCTTCTGTGAAACATAAAATGCAGTAACACCCCTATCTTCTTTGAGTCCTATCTGTTCTTGTTTTGGAGCTGCTAAAAGTGCTGCATCTGAGAGATGTGTTGGAGTCGATGCGTCTCCCCACGCGCGCTCGCCCTTTGCTGTGTATAGCGCAAAAGAAAATTTTGGCACTTCTGAAATGATCATATCCGCAAGGGTAAGTGGTGCTTCAAGTAAAATGACTGCCTCTGGGGTTCCTGTTCCTGTGGCGAGAAGGGGTGTGAGAAGCACAAAGTTTCCACCATCCAACATGTACTCATCTAAGACAATTGTGCGTTCTGTCGCATCTAAAAGCCTTGGAAACGGAGGGATGGTAAATGTATTTTCAGGATTTGTCACAATCACTCCACTTTCTTTACCTTGAAGAGAAATGATTGTTGCTCGAACCCCCTCGTGTGTTTGTACACCCTGGGCAAGGAGGCGTTCCAATAAGATGCGATCATCTTCTTTGGAGGACCCTTCGTGGATACTGTATGAACGATATGCTTGTCGTAGGTCGCTTGATGCGCCGAGAGATTCTGCGACTGATCGTTGCAAGTTCTCCCAGGTTGTAAGGTGTGCAGCAATCATTTTTGTCTGCCCCAACAATTGTTGTTCGGAGAGGCTCCGCTCACTGCTATTGGCCCACAGCAATGCCAGAACAAAAAAAAGACACAAAGGGAGGATAAGAATGATGCCAATCGTAAAAAGTGGGGCGGTCATTCTGGACCATGGGTAGTCGTGTTCCATACTGCAAAATACTTCTCGCATCATATCATAGGACTATTTTGTTGTGTTTGTAGATGATTTGCGTTGTGGATGAATATCGTAGAGGAAAGATGAAAGGTAGTGGTATACTGAAGACTCAGTATGCCGCCATCACAGCCGCAAGGAGGAAATCAAGGCGTGGCCTCTCAGGGGGGGCTGCGGCCGCTTGTCCGAACAATGCCCGGAGACCTCCAAAAACTTTCAGGGGGAGCGACAATCTCTACAGGATCAGTGAGTGGGTCGGGTAAGGTAATGTGGCCGAGCGAGAGCGCTTCATCACCTCCAGCAGAAAAAACGGGATTTCTGTCTTCACTTCTTCAGTCAAAAAATCACCCTGAAACACCTCAACCTTCCACACCTCAGGCGCTTAAGCTTCCTGTTCACAGTGATGAGGGAAAGGTGACTCCTCTTGGACGAACCCCGGCATCTCCTCGATCTGCTCTCCCGATTCCTCAACGACCTGTCGTCATGTCCCAACCACCAAAGGCTGAGTTGAAGAAACCGACTCCAACACCAGCGGTTCCTCCACCGATTATCGTTCCCAAGGCGGTCTCATCGACACCACCGCCTATCATTTCCCCAGCACCAACAATACCCACAAAACCCCAGCCACCTACACAGGGGAGTATCTTTGCTCCGGCACCATCAGCGCCTCCTCCTCCACCAGTCATCAAAAGCGTGCAACCCAAGGTGATGCCATCAATTTCTTCACAAACAAAGCCAGCTTCATTTTTGGAGAAACCCCAAACGCCTATCCAACCTCCTCGTCCTATGGTTCCACCCCCGATGCCAAGAATCATTCAGCCTTCTTCAGCCACAAAAACCTCCCTCTCTCAGCCGAAAGACGAAGATGTTGGAATTGATCTAGGAATTAGTGAGTATCTTCGAGGTGGTCCAACATTTCAAATTAACGCAGCGGGGAATACTCCCATAGCTCCACGTCAGGTGGCTGCTCCAGTTCAGTCCCAACGCCCGCTACCTTCGCAAGCAAATATCAATTCGCTGCAACCAAAACCCGTTGTGCCTTTTGTGCAACCAGAACCGGTCCAACAAATTGGAGCTCAGCATGTATCCCCTAAGCCCCTCCAGGCAAATGCCGACCTTGATGCTGAAAAGCAACGATTAATTGGTGAGAGAGCGCAAATTGCTGGCGCACGCTCTGCGATAGACGAGAGTCTAAAATCACTCAATGTCGAGAAGCAAAATATTGATAACCAAATGAAACCCCTTGCACAACGAGAAGCACAGCTCGCAAACGACATTGATGACCTTGAGCGAAAAGAACAGGGGTTAACAGGGGAAGTTCGCCGAGCAATCGAACGTGATCGATGGGTAAAGGTTGAAGAGCGGCGAAAAGTTGAGCAAGAACGTATTCTTCAAAAAAAGCGGCTCGTCGCTGTGGAAGGAGAAATGAACGGGAAAGAAGAAGAAGCACTTTCTCTTGTTAAACGCGAGAAGGACATTAACGCGCGTGTTGTATGGATCGATGCTGAGTACAAGCGTCGAGAAGTTCGATTGAAGCTCGCTGCTGTGAATCAAGAGAAAACGACAATCGAATCACAACGGAATATTCTTGATAACAGTATAAAGAGACTCAAAACTGCTCTCGACGAAGCAGAGAAGAACGAGCGTCGTCTTGGTGAGCTCAAGCGTTCGCTCGCAGTCAAGATGCCTCTCACAGTTGCGGAAGAAGAAAAACTCGCCGGAGAGCGCTTTGACATCGAAAAGCAAATGCATGACATTGAGCTTCGTCGGTGGAATATCGAAGATGAATACAAGACAGCAAGCGAACTATTTTCAAAACAGGACATGGCATATCTCGATGTCGCACATAGGGCGGAAGTCCTAGAGAGTGAACTCAAGAGCTTGGGGATGTAGTATGTGACTTTCTCCTGAAGGAAAGGGTTCTTAGAGACAGGAGCACTGTTTTCCTTTTGCGGGGGCCTCAACTCATCCCTGAGCTCCTGCGCAAGGAGAACAGTGGGGTCCCAGTCGAAACCTCGGCTGGGTAGACCCAGCACCTGCTCTCCTTAACTGCTCTTTCTCATATGATGCGTTCCGCTATGAGTTTCGTCATCCTTGTTGTGGCGATGAAACTTCTTATGGGCAACGTTTTCTTGTCTTTCGAGCATATGCTTGAAAGCCTCTTCACTCTTTCTAGTGATGTGATGATGGCAAACGTTTCATCATATCGCTGATTTGTTCCCACCCCGTGAGATGCCGCACCAAGGCGCTATCTCACGGGGTTTGTTTTTCCATTAAATTTTGTTATACTCACGTCATGAATAAGAAAGAAAAAGTTGCCAAGCGCAAGAAAGAGAAGCGAAAGGGGAAGAAGATCAATACTCGCTCTCGCTAATAAAAAACATCGCATGTGCGATGTTTTTTATTTCATCGGCATGCAGAGAACAGCACGCCATAGGCCAAACTGATCTTTTAAAAATTCCATGTCCCAGCCGTGCTCTTTCCCTAGGGCTTCAACGAATGACTTTTGGGGGTCATCGTACTCAATAGCCAGAATACCACGAGGGGAAAGGTAGCGTTTTCCGTCCTCGAGTAATTGCCTAATAAATTCCATGCCTTCTTCTTTGGCAAAGAGTGCGTCATGGGGTTCATAGCGCTTCACGTTTTGATGAAGATCCTTGCTTCCATGAGGAATGTACGGTGGGTTTGCGACGATGAGATCAAACGTGCCGCTGATCTGCTCGAACACATCTGAACGGACGACTTCCGCTGTCACGCTGTTGTGTGCAAGATTTTCTTTTATTTGTTCAAGCGCAGAGGTGTTAATATCTGCGCACACGAGACTTGCTTTAGGGAATGAGCGAGCGAGGGCGACCCCGATAGCCCCTGAGCCTGAGAACAGATCAAGGATGCGGGAAGGGGGAATGGGGGTTATCGTGCTGATGAGGCGATCGACCCAGTACTCAGTCTCGACACGAGGGATAAGAGGATGATGTTGAAGGAGTATCCGACTTCCTAGGAAATCTTTCCATCCGATGATGTAATCAATCGGCTCTCCTGCGAGGACACGAGCTTTGTCACGCAAATATGCGTCACTCTCTTTTCCATGATACTTTTCTCTGAGAAGCCACTGAAGTTCTTTTTCGTACATGTAGAGTAGTGTAGCAAAGATGGGAAATACTTGGCACAAATCTCCCCTTACAGGTGCAATACCCGTTTCCGATTTGCTTGCCACCAGAATGGTTCACAAATAACGGAGAACAGCTTCGATTCCTGCCGCATGCGAATCAATTTGCTCGCTCTGTGGGGAAAGGTACTAAAAAATCACCCATTGGAGTGATTTTTTAGTACCTTTCCCCTTGGCAGGAATCGAACCTGCATCGCCTCCTTCGGAGGGAGGCATCCTATCCATTGAACGACAAGGAGTGAAGACAGTATAGCGAAAAGTCAGAAACGTTCTAGGGCTGCAGAATTCCTTCGGATACCCCATTCACGCGAATGATGACATCCTTGATTGTGGGGAACTGCTTGAGCGTCTCTTCAATCTGTGTGCGAATCGCACCAACTTTACAGCTTCCAGCAACATCCTTTGTGAGTGTCTCATTAAAATCTGCCGTTGCTACTCCGTCTTTTATAAGAAGAGAATTGAGTGTTGTTCCGCTTGGAATAAGGGTAAGCATGCCATCAGCAACTTCTCCCACTGTGGGACCAGAAAGAAGTTCCTCGAGGGTTTTTGTCGCAATGGCCGCTGTCTTTGGGACAACACGAACGCTCGAGCGCACACTCGTACAATCTTTTTCAGCGGCATCTGCTTCAGAAATGAACGCAACATACATTGTGGCGTCACTCGCTGCTTTTTCTCCCACGAGGATCGACACAGGTTTTTCTATCGAGGCGTCATGCTCAGGGAGTCCAGATGGATTATCTTTTTTAAAGACAAGAGTTCCGCTTGCTGATGATGGTGGAGTGAAGTGAAGCGTTGCGTGAAATGGAACAAGTGCTGTTGTCATCCAATCTCCTTCCGCTTGTGCTATAGCTTCGGCAAGGGTATTTCCTTTGTTATCAGTGAGTAGGATTGGGAATGACGCTTCAAAGAACCAATTTCCCGGAGCGCGTCCTTCAATAACTGCTCCATTTGCGAGCGGTTCTTGTGATATACGCATTACTTCAATCTCTGGAAATGTTGTTGTTGCAGTTGGTGGGGGAGTCGGCTCAGGTGTTTCTTTGGGGATCGTCGGCGTTGGTGTCGGTACTGGTGTTTCGCGTTGGTAAGCGACATTGGTGTTGCGTGGCAAGATGAGTGCAGCAAAGACAAGTCCACATATAAGTACGGCTCCGAGGGTAATGGGAATCCAAGGAATAGATGAATCATGCTGTTCTTCCATGCTTGTTATCGTAGCATAAAAAAATAGCCCTGCGAGGAGCAAGTGCATACACACTTGTCCTCGCAGAGCCATTCTGCGTCACTCACTCACATTTCTTATTGAAGAATTGCTTGGCTCGGCAGAGGGCATTCGAGCCTTCTTCCTTGAGCCATTCAACTCCTTCTTTCTTTGCCACGGGAGGCGCCACCGTTGTCGTCGATTTCTTTGCGGGAACCGCGACTTCATGAATTACATCCGGCGCTTTGATGACCGCAGGGGAAAGGAACTCTTCCGCAACCCACCCACTGACTCCGTAGCCGAAGACGACGTTCCAGCGGAGCGTCTCTCCGTCTGAAGCAGGTCCTGCGATGACCCGACCCGCAGACCCCTTGGCCTGTCTGCCGATCATCATTGCCTCATCATCCCGGACGTTCACAGCGGTTGTGGTCATGACCACCTGGCCACCTGTGAATTTTCCGGGTCCGATGACGGCAACATGAGCTGTAGCGGTCCCAGCAGAAGAAGTTTCCTCCGGGACATTCGTCCCAGTCTCGCCTTCGTTGCTAGGCGGGTTCGCAGGAGTCAGCGCGATAGAGTTTGCCTCGGAATTCTCCTTGGACGCCTTCCATTGCGTGTATTCCTCTTCTCCCATCATCTCGCGGAGCTTGGCTTCCTTGCGGAGCGCCTCTACCGCTTTCTTTTCTTCTGGGGTGAGGCCGGAGAGTGGGTCATTCGAGGTAGCACTCTGAACGACCGCTCCGCTCCCGTGGGTATACGACGCTGGGGAAGGGTCCCCCATGGTTGCCATCGGGACATCCCGATGGACCACCTCGTCACAACCCATAGTCTGCTGTGCTTCGGTCTGTCCAGTTGCCGGGTTGGTCTTGTATGCAGTGACTACCCGACAATTGGCTTGCCGATTGCTGGCAGAGAGTTTGCGCTCTCGGTACACGCCGTAGTTGTTACCAACCATGGCACCGAGAAGCGCAGCTGCCGTGCGCACGTTGCTGTTGCTTGAAGCGGCACTTGCCACTCCGTACCCCAACGCTGCACCACCGAGCGTGTAGCGGTCTTCCGCATTCACCCGGGGCTTGTAGTCGCGCTGGGGGCTCGCGTATGCGACCCCGTTGATGAGTTCTGCTCCATGTGCTGGCACGATGCCAACGAGGAACATTCCCATGAGGAAAAACCATATTTGCTTCTTCATACGCCCTCCTAGGGCAAAAAAGTTTAGAAATTCAAACAACAAAGCCGGTGCTCATTATATCACTTTTATGTTATTCGTCAAGTATCATCCTACGGCTCTAAATATCGGTATTCTTTGGCATTTCTCTACAAGCGATGAATTACCCATGCGGGCGCGGTTCCTTGCCTAATACTGATGTCCTTCGCGATGTTTGACAACAAAAGTTCGCCACGTATTCTGGCTAAAGATCGTCTCACAAAGAGAGGGATGAGCAATGAGTGGACATGTTCCTGATTGGATCTTCGTGGGAGCCACAGTGTTGTACAAGGGGAGTGTGAAAAGAGTCCTCGACTATTATTTCGTTTCGACACCTGTTCATAATAGCGATCGACTCATCATCAAGCTTCGTGGCGTGAAGGATGATGTTCCTTGTGGTGAAGTACAAAGAAGCCACAGACGAAAGAAAAAAATTTCACCACATCGGCACTAGTAGATGGAGCCAAAAACCCGACATACCGTCGGGTTTTCTTATTATTGTTTTATATTGAACTCAAATAAAGGATAATAAGTTGCAGATGGAGTTGGTCGCCCACAATAATGTGTTTTCCGTCGAAAACACATTTTTCAGGCCCGGACTCGCCCGTTTTGTTTGCTGATATAACATGGCTCCGTCTTGGACCAAAGCACGAAACCTCCCGCAGGGGAGGTCTTCGTGTCTTTGGTCCACCTGGTAGGGATCGAACCTACGACCGTTTGCTTAAGAGGCAACTGCTCTACCAGCTGAGCTATGAGGGCGATACAGCACACTATAGCGTAAAAAGTCGTAAATACAAAAAACTACTAAGCAACTTTTTCTCCGAACACTTCGTCTTCTACATCGGCTTCTGCATCGGCTTTAGTAACATGAATTCTGCCATCAATATGATTTGCAGGTGCGTATCTGGTGTACAGTTTAAGTGTACCTGTGCCGTTGTTTATAAAGTTATGCATAGTACCTGGTGGGACAACCA
>CAZUMX010000036.1:0-10757 GCA_964622275.1 uncultured Candidatus Saccharibacteria bacterium | reverse complement strand
AAAATATGGCTCTGTAGAGCGATATTATGGAGTCGATGTTGCAGTTTCAATCCACGATCCGATATCTATATCAGATGGCGGAGGTGGATTCTCTGGGGGTGGAAGTGGGGCTGGAGTATCGTCAGTAACGATGGTACACGTTTTGGTCTCTCCTGCGGCAACGGTGACTGAAGTACATCCAGAGTAATATGGACTGAAGTATCCTGTAGCGCCTGTCTGCGTCGCTGTGATCGTTGATCCAGGAGCTACTGAGACAAGTACGCCTGACGAGGATCCAGCAAAGCTGCTTGGAGAAGGAGGTGGCGAACCCCCTGAAACGCTCACAGTAAAGTCTCCAGCACTCTTAATTCCACCGTCGTTATTAATCACAGTAGTAACGACATTCAAATGCGCCTGTGTTGCGGCAAGGACCGCAGTACATGCGGCGCTACCTACTTGTTGGAATACTGCGGGCATATCGCTAGACAATGGAGAGATGAAGAAGTTGTCTCCATCACCATTTTCAGCAACACTATCATTTCCTTTGTCATGAGCTGAGTCAGTGGCAAGACTTGCAAGGAATGTTTTCCCTGTTGTGTCTCCGAAATGAATCGTAAAAATCTTCACACCAGCGTTCTTTGCTGCCACAGCAGAAGCGGCAGCAGATGACGATGCGACTGTGGTGTTTGTGGGTCGAGTAGGTTTTCCGTCAGAAATGAGAATAAGTACTTTCTGTTTTCCGTTTGAAACGGTATTAAGCTCTGCGACTGCGGTATCGATAGCGGCAGAGAGATTCGTCGGGCTTGTTGGATTCTGTGGAAGCCCTGTTTCGACCGCTTGATACAACCCTGTCGACGAAGCACTGTACCAAATTCTTACTTTTGTGTAGTCCACCGATACTGTCTGAGATGTCGGCGCATTGTTCTTGAGTTTGATGATAAATTTTCCATCTGTAAATTCATCGAGGGAAAAGTTCGTTCTTCCCCATTTGTCTGCTGCTCCACCAATGATTGTGGTACTCGCAACTGTTGTAAGCGGAATCGTCTTTCCACTCCCGGTTGAGGTAGCACCATTTGTGAATGAGAGCTCTACTCCAAGCGTCGTCGCAACGGTCGCCTTTGCATTCACACTTACCTCAATTCCATTCACTGTCATCCCAGGTGGAATAGAGAACCCAAAGTATCCAAATCCCTGTTCCTGTCCATTAGTTACACTTGTTGTGTACAATCCATCCTCTAACAGGCCACGAGTGGGCTGAGCCCAGTTCTGCGGACCCCCTCCACCGCCCGGCAATCTTGCTCCTGTATTCGTTGCATTGCCTGAAGTTCCATAGACATCCGTAAGATGTGCTCCTGGTATGATCTCCGCAGTATTCCCTGTTGAAACATCATCGAATCGTCCAATAGCCATGAGCGGGGCAGGTGTCACAGTACTATACAGATCAAGAAGGGACATCGTCGCACGTTTCTCATCAGCGATGTACGCAGGATCCGTGAACATGCTTCCGGATCGATCGAGCATGACGACAGTATTCGCACATGCGACTGAAGGCTTTGTGAACGTCACAGTGCAGTATTGAATCTGGCCCTTCGCAAGCGTGAGTGGTCCGGGGCAATCGTTCCACCCAGAAGTTGTATACCCTGCTGGCATTGAATATCCTAAGGTGTAACTACCCGGCAGCGTCGTTGTTGGTACACCAGAAGTAAGGGTTCCCATTGGAGTACTTGATCCTACTCGCGTAATAGTCAACGGAAACAGTGCGGGGTTATCGCCAGCAGGAATATTCGCAATCAATGTCAATGATGCTGTCGTAGGTTCAACCATAAAATAGACTGAGCAAGACACACTCTCCCCCGGAGCCGGTGAGGTTGTGCCTCCAGGACAGCCGATCCACATTCCGTCGCTAGTATATCCAGACGGTGTTGTGCTTGTTGATACTGAATGAGCGGTGTTTGGCGTTACTGCACGTGTCTCTCCTGAAACAATAGGAGACCCGTCAAGAAACAATGGAAAATCTGAGGGTTGCTTCGTCCCACCCGGCGCCACAATTGCTGACACTGTAATGTATGCACTTGGAACCTTCACGACATCTGGGTTGTATACAGTGGTGCGAGTCGTGATATTACTATATGTATCTCGATATTCGGATTGCACAGCAATATCCAATATCTTTTTTTCTGGAGTTGATGATGCGACCGTTATTGACTTGATCACGCAAACTTGAGGAATCCCTTGAGCATCGGTGCCGATGGTCGTTGTCGCTCCGCCAGAAGCAGCGATGACTTGATCGTACAAATAATTACGACTTATTGAGAGAAGTGCCACATTCACGCAACTTTCGGCAAGACCAAGGCTCACGCGCTTTGCCTCAGCACTCAATGTGTCAGCGCGAACATAGAAACTCGATGTACTTACGGTAAACAATAGAGCAGTAAGGATAAAAGAAATCACAATGGTTGAGACTAGAGCAATGAACCCGCGTTGATGTGCTTGGCGATAAAACATACTATTTGCGAAGATATTTTGTCGTTGAAAAATCACGAGTGACCACTGCTCCATTAGGTGTAGTGGCAGAAATTGAAAATTCCGCTATGACACCTTCTGGCGTAATCCCATCGCTCGATGCTCCGATGTGAGTGAATGTGAGTGATGTTAGTGATGTGTTTGCATTATTTAGTGGCGATGTCGTTGCTCCCACTTGAATCATCGTGACTCCTCCGGGAGGCAAAGACACCGTCACAAGCGAATTGTCATATTTTGTCACCGTAAGACTTGAGCTTACTTCCCCCACCAGAGGAGTGTTTACCATTGAGACCCCAGAAAGCGCCCACTGGATTTTCCCAACGAGAAAGTTCCCTTCTTCCTCAACCATGGCTTTCGCAATATTTCTTCCTGATGACTGAAACATGGTGTGAGCGGCAACAACAGCCCCACTGAGCAAAATGGAGAACAAGCCGAGATATACCACAACCTCAATCATTGACACTCCTTGTTTAAAAATATGCATCCGTTTCATACTATGGGGCAGAGATAACAAAAATACTCCCTGGAGTCGTGTCTCCATGTGTTCCTGCATAAAGAATATTTCCCTCACAATCAAGCGAAGAACCTTTTGCCGTCGCTGCGCCCGGAAGAAGGATAGGTGTCGACCACAACACGGGCATGGTAGAGCTGGACACATTGATCACCGAAAAGGTGCCATTCGTGAGAGCAAACAATAGATTATTGCGGATGATAAGGCCATAAACACTTTCACTCGCTGCGGACCCAACATCATATGAGCCGAGAAGAGATGTCGATGTTGGGACACGATTATCAAGTATGGATATTTCGTATCCAGCATTTTCTCGAGCGAGGTAAAGATTGTCCCCTAACATAGCCGTCGCTTGCCCATTTCCTGTTCCGTTTGGAGCGTTATATCCACCTGCGAGCGTTGGCAATGCTGGGTTTGAAATATCCAAAACGAGTAATTCTTGGGTATTCGGACTCGAAATATATGCATATGAACCACGTACTAATATATGATTCACCCCATTCCCTACCGCATATCCGCCAACATACATGGGGGCAAGAGGATTGTGCACGTCAATAATGTGAAACTCTTTTCCTCCTGCTGCTGCCTTAGTCAGACCTAGGTACACATACCCATTTTTATACGTGATGCTATTTCCAATTCCTTGACCGCTTGTCCCAAGAGGAACTGTCGATGTCGCAATCTTAAACAGCCGAGCGACTGTCGGCGCTGTGGGATTTGTGACATCAATGACTTGCATTTGACCTTTGTGAAAGCTACTCGCACTCGCGACATACGCATACACCTTTCCATCGCTGATATGTTCAGCAACAGCAACGGCTGCCAGCCCCCCATTAAGGCCGGGGTCATTATCGAGCTTCCCCTGATACACCGGGAGAAGCGGGTTTGTTAATCCGAAAACAAAAAATGTTTCCTTGTTTAAGGAAGTATAGTTTGAAGTAACATACAATTTTCCTTGATAGGCATCGATATCAGTGACTCGATAAGACCCTGGTGTCCCACCGAAAGTAG
Organism: uncultured Candidatus Saccharibacteria bacterium; assembly: GCA_964622275.1. Lineage (GTDB taxonomy): Bacteria > Patescibacteriota > Minisyncoccia > Phycocordibacterales > UBA6899 > CAYPEZ01. Next base: position 6,733 of record CAZUMX010000036.1, on the reverse strand, counting down.
CTCCGAGCGTGCTTGCAAAACTCACTGTCGGCGCCTGCCAATTTCCTGAAACAACCGAATGACATGTATCTCCGCCGATCGCGTTTTCGAAGTTCGTGAGGAGTGTTGTCAGCTTCGTTGAATCAAGTATCCCGCGCTCGCTCGTCCAAGAAACAAGAGCTGTGACCTGTTTGGTATAGTGGTCTGTTGTGGAAGGAAACCGTACATCTAGCGATAACTGATAGATATCTTCGGTTGTTGTCGCAATGGGGTTTACAAGGTGAAAATCTTTTCGTGCTTGTGCTTGGGCAACTTCGATAAGTCGTTGTGCCTTATTCATCGCATCAGCATTTGTCTGGCTCCCTGAAAGGAATGATTGACTACCAAAAGAAACAATGGCGACCGATGTGAGGGTGATAGACATTACCGCAAGGGCTATGACTATTTCTAATGTCGAAAATCCTTTGATATATCTATTCTTTGCTACAGCCATATGGAAATTCCTAGTTGGTCCACGTTATCTGCCCCTCCTCGTTCACTGCGACACTTGATACATGTCCTCGAGAATCAACAAGCATGAAACTTCCTGGGAGAGCGACCTTCCCACTGAGTTGTTTGAATACGACCTCAGAGAGCGACCCTGGAGACAGAGAGATGTCTCCTCCTGCTCGCGGCAACACTTCATCCAACAAAACATCGCGTGCGGCGTAGCTCGTTCCTTGGAAAATGACGTACTGATCTGGCGTAATAGCCACGCCATGTTGCTTCCCGTTTGTGCACCCTGCGCCAAGACATACATTATTCATTCCCTGACTTCGGGCCCTCTGAAGTGCGGCAATGAGAGTGTCTCTATCACTACGAAACACAAATCCACGATAACTATCGAGGGTCACGACTGCGGTAAATGCCGCAACGATTCCAATAAGACCGAGAACAACAGTGACCTCAATCAATGTAAATCCCCCAGAAAGTCTTCTGTTATGTGTTGAGGTGCTGGGTAATTTCATAAATTGGCGTGATGATTGACACGGCAATGAGCCCGACCATAATTCCCATGACAATCATCATAATCGGTTCGATAAGACTCGAGAGATTCTTCGTCGCTTCTTCTACCTCGCCCTCAAAAAGTTCTGAAAGATACATGAATGTGTCAGAGAGGCTTCCGCTTCGCTCTCCGACCAAAACCATATGTGTCAGAATTTCAGGGAAAACCCCCTTGCGTGTGGAGAGGTGTGTTGAAAGTTGTGCTCCACGATTGACCGCCTGCGCAAGCGCTCTCAGTTCACTTTGGTAAACAAGATTCGCAGTTGTGTCTGCTGTCACAGGAAGAGCATCAGAGAGCGTCAGGCCACTGCGAAGCATGAGACCTAATGTGCGAGTCATGTTTGCGAGGTTATATGAGCGGATCATAGATCCAACAAATGGCAACGTTAGCAATGTACGATGTATAGATAATTTTACGTAGTAGCTTTTTTTATTTGCGACAAGCGTTACGATAAAGAAAAGTACGATTCCGAGCAAGATGAGAAGACCGTTCTCTCTTAAAAGATTCGATAGGGCGATAACAATTCTCGTAGAAAGCGGGAGCTCAACTTTCATACTGGAGAACACGGGCATGATTTTTGGGAAAACGACGACCGTTAGGAGAATAGTGATGCCTATCGTTGCAAGGGTGATGAACATTGGATACACGAGTGCTCCGATCATTTTTTTCTTGAGTTCGTGTTTCTTTTTGAGTTCATCCGCAAGATAGTTGAGGTTTTGACTCAAAATACCACTCGACTCCCCGATCTTAATAATATTGATGGCAAAATGACCGAAAATGTGTGGATACTGAGCAAGACTTTTTGCAAGAAATTGTCCGTTCGAGACGTCGGCAATCACTTTCGTCATGACTCGACCAAAACCTCTTGATTTTGTTTGATCACGAAGGACATGCAGGCTCTCAAGAATAGGCACGCCGGCATCAACCAAAAATGAGAGTCGTTTCGCAAAAAATGTCTGTTCTTTGACGGAGAGACTTGGAGCAGACTTCTCTTCAATGCGTGCGACCAAATTTCTTATACCCTCGAAATTATTTTTTTTGATATGTAATGTCGTATCTGCCATACTCATTCTCTATTCATGAACAACACGTAATACTTCTTCTAGTGTTGTATGACCTTGTAATACCTTCTCGATGCCGTCTTCAAACATCGTCGTCATGCCGTTTTTGATTGCGATCTGCTTGATTTCATCACTCGAGGAACGACGAAGAATCGCTTCACGGATATCATTGTCAGCAACGATCACTTCAGAGAGGACAATACGGCCACTATATCCACTCCCACCACATTTTTCGCACCCCTTCCCTTTCATGAGGGTCTTTTTCCCTTCCAGCCGTGCGGTAGAAAACGTCTCTCCAAGGACATTTTTCATCGCTTCCGAAATTGGGACCTCTTCTTTGCAGTGTATGCAGATTTTTCTCACAAGGCGTTGAGCCATTGCGATATTCACCGTGGATGCGACAAGATAGTTTTCAATTTTCATCTCAAGGAGACGTGGAAGCGTTGTTGCGGCATCATTTGTGTGGAGTGTCGAAAGGAGAAGGTGTCCGGTGAGAGCAGTATTTACGGCAATAGAAGCGGTCTCCGCATCACGGATTTCCCCCACCATGATAATGTTTGGATCTTGGCGCAAGATAGACCTGAGTCCATTAGCAAACGTAAGTCCCGCACGAGCATTCACCTGTATCTGCTCGATGTGCTCAACTGCATACTCAATAGGATCTTCGATGGTCACAATAGAGACATCTGGGGCATTGAGCATCTTGATCAATGTGTAGAGTGTTGTGGTTTTACCGCTTCCTGTGGGCCCAGTCGCAAGAATCATCCCCGTTGGTTTTTTAAGCGCGTGGAGGATCTTCATTCGGTCCCTCTCGCTGAATCCAAGTGTCTCCAGTGAATGATTAGCAGCCTTGTCAGTCAGGAGACGAATAACGACGTTTTCTCCATGATACGTTGGCACAATCGAGACACGCAGGTCGATATTGCGCGACTTATCCCTGAATGCATAGCGAAATCTCCCGTCTTGTGCAGCCTGATGTTCGTCTGTTCGCAATCCCGAAAGCACTTTAATTCGTGAAATAACTTCTGAATGAATAGACTTAGGAATTTCTTCCATTTCTTGAAGAACACCATCGATGCGCATGCGCACCCTCACATATTTTGCTGTTGGGTCAATATGAATATCCGATACGTGCGAGTGATATGCTTTTTCGATAATGTAGTCAATAAGATTGATGATCGAGAGATCCTTACCACGAGCAAGTTCATCCCGGACACGTGTGTCGGGGATGAACGGCGAGAGAATATCAGTTTGGGTTTCTGACGCTGTGCTCATGAATTAGTTCTTCTTATTCCCGAAGTCATTGTCGTGTGATTCTTTCCCACTTGTGATTGTGATTGAAGCTGGATTTGTAGATGTCTGCGTCCATCCACTCTTTACAGTCTCACGAAGTGTGTACGAACCTGGGCCAAGGTTACTGAACTCAGCATACCCATCCTTGTCAGTAGACTTTGTGATCCAAGATCCGTCTGGGAGGCGGAGGCGGACCTGCCAATCCTTGAGTCCTTTTTCTCCACGGTTCACATATCCGTTCCCATTCCTGTCGTCAAAGACATAAGTACTGATCTTTCCCTTCTTGAAGTTTCCGAAGTCCTTTTGCTGGACTCCTTGTCCAGAAGCAAGAGTAACCGTGTATTTCCCGCTTGCGGGCGTGATCTGCATCCATCCTTCCTTCATCACTTCACGAATCACATAATTCCCCGGCTGAAGATTTGAGAATGTGTAGACGCCATTTGGACCCGTTACAGTTGAACGCTCATTGCGATCAAGTCGACCATTGTCGTTCTTGTCGATATAGATGGTCCACCCAGCGAGCGTCCCCTCTCCTGAATTCCAAATACCGTTTCCGTTCTTATCTTCCCATTTGCGACCAGTGATAACACCTGGGGTTGTTGAGCCACCTCCTCCACCCTGAATAGTATTGGTGACGACACATGTTGTTGTTGCACCGGCAACGACGTTGATGTTGTTACAGGTTGTTCCAGTGAGCGTCCATCCGACCTCCGCATTCTCGGTGATCGAGTATGTCCCAGGGAGAAGGTTTGCAATCGTCGACTGACCCGTTCCTCCAGTCGTAGTAATCGCAAAGATGCCAGATGGACCCTGGAATGTGAAGGTTCCATTGCCACCGAGCGTGTTCTTAGTTACTACAATAGCTCCACGAGTTGGGATCGCCGCAAGCGTTGAAGTCCCAACTTCAACACCAACCACTTCTGGCGAACCATGAGAAACTGGGCGGAAATAGTAGAACGTTGCTGGAGAAAGCCCCGTCACAGTGACACTATGGTTTGTGACAAGCGTGCTATCCTCGATCGTCGTGAACGCATAGCCGTAGTTTGGTGCAATCCCAACGACTGGGTGAGTCACTGTGTCATAGACCACGCGGCTTGTTGCTGGATGATCTGTCGTCCATGTAATGGTGACCGATGTTGATGCAACCGCTGAACTTGTTTCCCCAGAAAGCACAACCGGAAGTAGCGTTACGGCGACGGTAAATGATGTGCTGCCAACGTGTCCATGACTATCTGTTGCTGAACATACGATTGTCGTTGTCCCGACCGGAAACACGCCCCCAGATGCTATAGGTCCACAAGTGCTTGGTATCACTCCATCAACTGCATCAAATGCATTTGGTACTGGATACATGACTGCAACGCCAGCAGACGAAAATGTGGTGGTAGCAATATCTGGATGACCAATCACTACTGGTGCTGTGGTGTCACGAACAACAACTAAGAATGACGACGTCGCATGATTTCCAGAACTATCCTGTGCTGTACAGGTGACAGTTGATGTTCCAAGAGCAAAACCTGATCCTGATATCGGAAGACAATTGACTGGAACTGCTCCATCAGCACCATCTGTTGCAGAGGGAGAGGCATACGTCGCGAATGTGCCTGTAGCACTCATTGCCTCAAAGATAAGGTCCGCATGTGCATCAATCACTGGCGCCGCAGTATCAACAACGTGAAGCGTTCCAGTTGCATAAGTGAATGAGTAATTATTATCCGATCCTCCCGAGACATTGATCACGTAGTCTGCGACGACAGTGTGTACACCTGAGACTCCTGCTGTGGGCACAACATCAATGACTCCAACGTTGTCGCTTCCCTGGAATGCTCCGTATGTGAGGGTGAACACTGGGTCCGGAGAACCGAACTCTATCGTTTTATCATCTGGAGTAACTGTGAGTGGTGCTTTTTCAATGACAAGCGTTCCTGTTGCGCTTCCGGAGTAATTTGCATCAGTAATCGTTGCGACAACTGCATAGCTTCCCGCGTTTGTCGGAAGTGTTGCCCCGCCGTCATACGTAACATCCACTGACAGCGATCCTGGAGTCGTCACCACGGTGGCTGATTTGGCTGAACCATTGTAGGTCTGTGTCAGGTCACTCAGTGCCACTGAAGCAGTTGCTGCGGTGATTCCAAACGTCTTTGTGTCTGAAGATCCAGTGTGATTGAGGTCACCTACGAAGCTTGCATCTGCACTTGCTGTACCAACCGCGGTGTTATTGCCGTAAGCGACAGTCGTTGATTGATTGAGGCCACCTGCGCCGGTCACATTCGCTGTACATGGCTCCTGTGCCGAGCCTGTGTAAACTACTGAAGCAGGGCATGTCACTACTGTCACGGAACTTGCTTGTGTAATTTCAAGTGCGTTTCCTGTGAACGTAATCGCGTAATTTCCTCCAGCGGTGAGTGTCCCCTGTCCAATTGCATAGGTTCCCACATCTTCACCTGAGGCACGTGTAAGACTCCCAGAGAAACTGTCGGTGCCAACAAGTGGGTCTGCAGTGTAGGTGAGGCTCGGATCAGCATCTCCGTAGACTTTGGACTGTGGGTTGGCGGAGACAGCGACATTCTTTTGGTTCACAGTCAGTGTCCCGTTCACATACGTGAAGTCGTAATCATCATCTGATCCCCCCGCTGGGATAATGCTGTAGGTGTTCACGTTGTCGTGAGCGCCTGCAACACCAGCGGTTGGCGCTACATCAAGGACACTTGCATTGTCAGATCCAACAAATGCTCCGTACGAAACCGTAAACGCTGGGTCAGCATCTCCGTAGGTCTTCGACTGATCATCCGCTTTGACAGTGAGTGTTGCTTTGCCGATTGCAAATATTTGGTCAACATCTGCTGCTGCAGTGTAGTTCGTGTCCCCTGCCTGATGCGCGGTGACCGTACAGCTTCCAGCACCGGTCATATGAACCGTATTCCCGAGGACAGTACAGTCGCCAGAGGCAGTGAAGTCAACAGTGAGTCCTGAATCAGAAGTCGCAGAAACAGTAAAGTCAGCGTCCCCATATGTCTTTCCTGAAAGGGCTCCGAAAGTGATGACCTGGCCAGACGGAGAAATCGTCAGTTCTCCATCTGTCGTCGTTACATCATAGTTTGGATTTGAGCCGAGGGTAACGGTGATTGGGTAAACACCTGCGGGCGAAAGATCGGTTGCTGTCGTAGAAAGTGCGTAGTCAAGTGTTTCTGAACCGACTGTTCCTGAAACAGCGGCATCAAGTGCTGGGTTCGCTGCACCGAAAATCTTCGACTTGTCGTTTGCGGTAACAGACGCAGACTGCTTACTGATCTCATTCCCCACCGTCCCATTCGCATCATTGTAGTTCCCTGTGACGTCAGTGAAGGTCCATGCG
>CAZUMX010000035.1:0-10916 GCA_964622275.1 uncultured Candidatus Saccharibacteria bacterium | reverse complement strand
GGTCAGCCATACCGCGGTGAATACGTTCTCAAGTCTTGTACTCACCGCCCGTCAAGCCAAGGGAGCCGGGAGTGCCCGAAGTACTGCGTTCGCAGTCCTACGGCAAGTTCGGTAACAGGGGCTAAGTCGTAACAAGGCACGGGTAGCGGAAGCTGCTCGTGGAACATTTCCAAGATGGACATTTTCTCGGAAGAGAAAATTTACTTGGTCGGTTCACATTTCTATGGTGAAAAGGACGCTGATAGATCGCCCAATGCATCTATTACTCTAGAGGGGAGTTTAACCCTCTTCCTGATGCAACAGCGTAAGCGACAGTCATCGGGGTTATGAAAAACGTAGAGTGAGACAAAAGAAGCTACGGATTCTTTTGAATCTTGCGCAGCATATCATTGGAAAAAAGAAACCCAATCAATAAAGATTGGGTTTTTTGAGTTTAGGTTGACACACTCTGCTGCATCAGGGAGTGAGGAGCTGCTCGCATTCTTCCTTGAGTAGCTTTTTGTGAGGCTTTCCATCTCACATGGGAGATATCATCCAAGAACTCGGGATCGTCAAAATCGATACTTCTCGCAAGCTTGATTGCTTTAGAGAGAAGGTGTACTGCGGATCCATACCTCCGTAGGTCCATTTCTCGACGTCCTTTTCGGTACAAAGCATAGATATTCTCGAGTACCTTCGCATTATCTCGAGGAGGACGGGGAGGGTCACGGCGGAGTATCTGGTTACCTCGAGCGCGTGAGTGGAGCGACTTGTGGAACTTAATCAACGAACTTCTCCTGTGAGGACAATTCCTCTCTCAGCCTACGCCTATAAGAATATCCTGCAAGTGTCTCTTTCCACAAAAAAAGAAAGTCTCGACCCGCATGATGCGAGTCGAGACCCGTTGTTTACTTGACGCCCATTTTTTTGGCGATGTGTTCTTCTTCCTCCGAAAGGTGTTGCACCTCCCCATTTGCTAGAGGGTGGACCCTCCTCCATCCACGTCCGATATCTGTCTCGTACTCCATGAGACGGTTTCGTCGCCGCGTCCATTCGAGACGAGCTCCGAAGTTCGTCACACGATCCGCCATCTTCCCACAAAAGTGGGAGGTCCAAGTCGTGCTGTCACGAAGTGTGATTTTCACGACCTGATCTGAATTTGAAACAAGAGCTTCCTTCACCTTCAAGTACCCCTATATTTAGTATGGTATGACGAAGCATTCATCATACAAAACAAAATTCTATATATAATTCCTAATTTGTCAAATCCCATTGCGACACCACACATTTTTTGCTATAGTCCGTCGTATTCCTGTGCAGCTAGAAGCTTAGGTGGCGAAGTACTTTGAAAATTCAATCCATATGGTCGACAGCGTGCGCGATTAGCTCAGGTGGTTAGAGCGCGTCACTGATAATGACGAGGTCCGAGGTTCGAGTCCTCGATCGCGCACGTTGTCTGGCAATGATTGAATTTTCAAAGTACGTTACGACAGAAGCGATAGAGGCAAGACAAGAACGTGCGTCTCTCGTCTGTTGCTGGAACAGAGCCTTGAGGGTAAAGTACGTTGATGGGGAAATTATCTATTGTCGCAACACCAATCGGGAACCTCGAAGATATCACGCTTCGGGCCGTCCGCATTCTCGGAGAGTGCGATGTGGTCTTGTGCGAGGATACTCGGGTGACAGGAAAACTCCTTCAAAAGTTTGAAATCTCGAAACCAATGATTTCGTACCATGCACACACGACAAAAGGAAAGTCGGACCACATTCTTGCTCTCTTGGAAGAAGGGAAACATCTTGCATTAGTTTCTGACGCAGGAACACCCGCTATCTCTGATCCGGGTTCGCTCCTTGTTTCTCAGGTTAGGGAGAAGTTTAAAGATTCAATAACAGTTGAGGTAATTCCCGGAGCTTCAGCAGTTATCGCTGCGCTCTCGGGCACTGGCTTCCCGTCATCAGATTTTCTTTTTTTGGGATTTCTCCCTCACAAAAAAGGGAGAGAGACTCTTTTTAAAGAAATCGCAGCATCTCCTCGGACTGTTGTCTTTTACGAATCACCGCACAGAATCGCCAAGGCCCTCGAATCACTTTCAAAAGTGATCCCTGAACGACAGGTTGCCGTAGCGCGTGAATTAACCAAGGTATATGAAGAGTATCTTGTGGGCACTGCGGACGAGATCCTTCAGATGAAAAAAGACTGGAAAGGGGAGATTGTGGTCATGGTTGCTCCGGCGTAGGGTTACCCACATTCCATATGTTGGGGGTGATAGCATATACTATAGTGGTATGGCAAGAAAAATCGCACTCATGCTCGGGCTCTTTGTCGCACTGCTCCCGTACCTCGGATTTCCCGAGTCTCTTGATTCGATGCTCTACACGGTCTCAGGTCTCGTGATAACTTTTCTTGCATGGAGCGGTAAGCGTCCCCCCTCTGCACCTCTCGATGAAATGGAAGGGGAGCTTGGTGAAATAACCGATGGCGCCCCACAGAAATCTTCTGATGCACCAGCCACGACCAAAGCCTCAGCGCCTGCAGAAAAATCAGTTGAGCAGACGATCATTTCTGCTCCGCCACCTCTCGATCACCAAGACCTACCAAATGACAGAACACTCGCTGTTGCGTTTACAAAACAACGTCAGCGAAATTTGAATAAACGAATTACTCAAGAAGGGAGTCAAACACCATCGTGAAATTTGCGTCTGTTATCAACCCTCTCCTCGCACTCTCAATCCTCGCGCTTTCGGGGGTGTTTTTTTCTGCATCTACCGACGCTGTTCACTTTAAAAGAAAAGAAGCAACGTCCACTCCAATTCACATTGTGCCACCCCAACCAATAGTTACTCATCTTTCCACCCCCAAACCACTGAAGGCTATCTATATGACGGCGTGTGTTGGTGCGACACCATCATGGCGTAAGCAGCTTGTGAAGCTCATTGATGACACTGAAATTAATGCTGTGGTCATTGATATTAAAGATTTCACGGGGATGATCTCTTTTCCGATGGAACAAGATGCATTTATTGAAAGTACCAACGGTTGCTTTGTAAAAGACATGGAAGCGTTTATCCGCACACTTCACGAGAAACAGATATATGTCATTGGTCGTGTGCAAGTCTTTCAAGATGGAACAATGACTAAAGCTCGTCCGGACCTTGCTGTTAAAACAAAAACGGGAGAAGTCTGGAAAGACTATAAAGGGATTTCGTTCATTGATGTGGGTGCCACTGAATACTGGGATCACATTGTCGCACTTGCGAAAGCTTCATATGCTATCGGTTTTGATGAGGTGAATTTTGATTATATTCGTTATCCATCCGATGGAGACATGAAAAATATTTCGTTTACACACACTGGATCAACGACAAAACCGGTGATGCTTGAGCGATTTTTCACTTACCTGCGTGACGCTATCCCATCACAAAAACCGGTTATTTCTGCCGATATTTTTGGCATGACGACAGTGAATACAGATGATTTAAATATTGGGCAGGTGCTTGAGCGTGCACTTCTACACTTCGACTATGTTGCGCCGATGGTGTATCCGTCACATTTTCCGAGTGGTTTCAACGGATGGAAGAACCCTAATGACATTCCAGGGAGCGTCATTAGGTATTCCATGGGAGAGGCGGTGAAGCGTGCAAATGCGCTAGAGGAAAAAGAATCAGGATTTATTTCATCTACAGCAACACCAATATTTATTTCAACAGGGAAGTATGCAGATCGTCTGCGTCCATGGCTCCAGGATTTTGATTACGGAGGTGATTATGATGCTACTGATGTGCGAGCGCAGATTCAAGCTGTGTATGATGTAGGTCTAGAGGATTGGATGCTCTGGGACCCTGGCAATCAATATACTCGTGAGGCTCTTAAGCTCGAGGGGCAACCATAGGCTTTGAGATCAGTCTAAAACCCGTATAATTAGTTCGTCTGTCCTTTCTTATGCCTGACCCCAATCGAATCACGTATTTCGCCGAAACAGATTATCGGAGCCGAAAGATTAAGTTCGGTATCAAAGAGCGCGACCGCTTGCGCCACATGTATATTATCGGGAAGACAGGCATGGGGAAGTCAACACTGCTTGAGAACCTCGCTGTTCAGGATATCTTGAATGGAAATGGGGTCGGGTTTATCGATCCACACGGGTCCTCAGCTGAAGAATTGCTCAATTATATCCCTCCAGAGCGAATCAAAGACGTCATCTATTTTGCACCATTTGACCAGGAGCATCCCATTGCGTTTAACGTTATGGAGGACATTGGGAAGGACCAGCGGCCGCTTGTCGCATCTGGTCTTCTTGGTGCATTCAAAAAAGTGTGGGTGGATGCATGGAGTCCTCGCATGGAATATCTCCTTTCTAATGCTCTCCTTGCCCTCCTTGAATATCCAGATTCGACGCTCCTCGGGGTGAATCGCATGTTCGCAGACAAAAACTTTCGAGATGCAGTTGTTGAAAACGCAAAAGACCCATCAGTCAAAGCATTTTGGACTGAAGAGTTTGCCAAGTACAACGAACGATATGCAACAGAAGCAGCAGCGGCAATTCAAAACAAGGTTGGGCAGTTTGCGGCAAATCCGCTGATTCGCAATATGATGGGTCAACCCAAAAGTTCTTTCAATATTCGTGACGTCATGGACAAGAAGAAGATCTTCATTGCGAATCTCTCAAAGGGAAGGATTGGAGAAGGGAATGCGTCGCTTATCGGTGGAATGCTCATTACCAAACTTTATCTTGCGGCAATGAGTCGTGCTGAGATGGGTATAGATACGCTTGCCGAGGCACCACCATTTTATCTGTATGTCGATGAGTTTCAATCTTTTGCCAACGAGTCCTTTGCGGACATCCTCTCAGAAGCTCGAAAATATAAGCTTTCACTTACGATTGCGCATCAGTACATTGAACAAATGAGCGAAGAGGTACGTGCTGCGGTCTTTGGAAACGTTGGAACGACCATTTCATTCCGTGTAGGAGCGTTTGATTCAGAGATCCTCGAAAAAGAGTTTGCACCGCAGTTCATGGCGCAAGACTTGGTGAATCTCGGATTTGCACAAATCTACCTTAAATTAATGATCGACGGTATCGGTTCAGCGCCGTTTTCTGCGACGACTCTCCCTCGTCCACCGCGCCCAGTAATCACCCGTGTGAATGACGTTATCGCTTCCTCGCGTGAACAATTTTCTAAAAAACGAGCAGAAGTCGAAGCAAAAATTCATGAGTGGCATGCGCCCATTTCACGCCAATCGCAACCTGATCGGGGTCGATCTGATGCACCAAAGGGAGATCGGCATGGTTCTGGGGGGGATCGCATGCGCTCGCGTAATGGAACGCCACCGCGTTCTTCTCAGCAGCAAGGCATGCAAGCAAAGAGACCTTTTATAGACGGGCCACGTCAGGTGGAGAAGCAAAGGGAATACGACAGCGCACCCTCGACAGCTCAGCCATTTAAGCAAGCTTTTAAGGAAGAGCAACAACAGCAGACTCCTACTCCTGTTGTCCCAGAACCTGTTCCTAAAGCATCGCTCACGCAACTTAACCCTGGGAGCAATAATAAAAAGGCTCCATCTCTTCAAAACATACAATCACTTAAAGACGTCCTTGCTGAAGTGATGGCAAAAAAAGTTGAAAAGATTCCCGCAAAGGAATCATTTCCTCCAGCCGAAACCATCGCACAAGTTTCGAAAGTTGTTGAACAAACAAAATCAGATATGAATATGCCTATTTCAAAGCATGACACTGAAGTTCTAAATGAAGCCTCTTCGCTAAATGAAATTCCCGAGTCTGTCCTCCGTAAAGTTCTCGAATAGTTCCTATCTTTGACAGTCTTCTTGGTGTCAGTAGGATGGGTTTATGCGACCCACGTTTCTCCTTTTTGGCCTTATTTTTTCGCTCTATCCCACTGCCGTCTTTGCTGGGGTCTATGTCAGCGAGATTGCTTGGATGGGAACTGAGATTTCTCCGACCAACGAGTGGATTGAGCTTGGAAATGATGGAGACACCCCTGTCTTGCTTGATGGATGGATACTCAAAGCAAAAGATGGTTCTCCATCCATACAGCTCGCTGGGACCATTTCCCCTCATGCGTATTTTCTGATTGAGCGCACCGACGACGACAGTGTGCCGGGCGTTACAGCAGATCTTGTGACAACCTTTGGAAAAGGAATTTCAAACGAAGGCGAGACCCTTGAGCTTAAAGATGCGAGCGGAGGAATCGTTGACACAGTGAAAGGAGGAAAAGACTGGAAAAGTATCGGTGGAAACGCAAAAGAAAAACTGACACCACAAAAACAAGAAGGGAAATGGATCACTGCATTACCCACACCACGTTCTGCTCCCCCCGTTGCTCCACCTCCACCACCTCCTATGCTAACGATGAAAAAGTCAGCACCTCCACCTCTGACGCCAACCAAAACTGTTTCCGTGTCCCCGCAAATACTTTCTGCCCCTCTTTCTGATAAAGAAGAACTCCCCGCACTTCTTGTCGAAGTGTATAGAGAAGAAAGCGTTGCTGCCGCAAGGGGGTTGGCAAAGGATTCATCCCAGGCCGGCTCACTGTCTCTTCTCGGACTCCTCCTTCTTTTGGGAACAGGGGGAGTGCTCTCTCTTCGTAAAAAATTTCAATCCGAAGCCGATCAATACACGATTATCGAGGAAGATGAAGAGGGGTGGTCTGAAACAACCACAAGTCCAAAACATCAGTTATAATGCCCGCATGGAAAAGAAAACGATTGTGGTGACAGGTGGTGCAGGATTTGTTGGATCACACCTTTGTGAGCGTTTGGTCAAAGACGGGCACCGTGTGATTTCGCTCGATAATTATTTCACTGGTTCAAAGAATAATCATGTTGAGGGTGTTGAATATCGAGAAGGCCACACAAAAGACATAAAACGACACATTTTAGAAACTCCAAATACCGTATTCCATTTAGGGGAATACGCTCGAGTTGAGCAAAGTTTTTCTGATATGCCTATTGTCTGGGAATATAACAAAACTGGAACGTTTGCAGTTCTTGAATTTTGCCGAGAAAAGAATGCGAAGATTATTTATGCTGGTTCAAGCACAAAATTTGGGGACGGAGGTCTTGGGCGTGATCAGAGCCCGTATGCATGGACAAAAGCCTCGAATACTGAATTGGTTCAGAATTATGGAACTTGGTTCGGTCTTAAGTATGCGATCACATACTTCTACAATGTCTATGGGCCAAGAGAAATTGGTGAAGGAAAATATGCCACACTCATTGCACTTTTTTTGGGGAAAAAGAAAAAAAAGCTCCCACTCACTGTCGTTTCCCCGGGGACTCAGACGCGAAATTTTACACACGTAAATGATATTGTCGAAGGACTCGTCCTTGTGGGAGAAAAAGGAGAAGGTGACAACTATGGTCTTGGGGCAGAAGAAGCGTATAGCATTCTTGATATTGCAAAGATGTTTCGAGGAGATATTACAATGCTCCCCGAACGTCCAGGAAACCGAATGGGTTCCCCGGTTGATACAAAACGTGCTCGGCATGAGCTTGGATGGGCTCCACGTGAAAAAATTGAAGACTACATTAGGACTCAAATATCCTAAGTGTTTATGAAAAAGCGTGTTCTTATTTTTTCTCTGAATTATTACCCGCAGTATATCGGTGGGGCAGAAGTGGCAATAAAAGAAGTTGTGGACCGCATTCCTGATGAGGAGATCGTGTTTCATATGGTGACACTCCGATTTGACTCTATGCTTCCAAGACATGAGCATGTGGGGAAAATCCTCGTCCATCGTATTGGATTCACAACACCACATGCATCTATTGGAGATCTCAAGAAGTTTCCACTTCACCTCAATAAATACCTCTTCCAGTTTTGGGCGCCTTTTTATGCTACATATCTCCATATGAGATATCGCTATGACGGAATCTGGGCGATGATGGCACATTCTTGTGGTGTTCCTGCAGCGATCTTTAAGCTGTTTCATCCAGATGTCAAATACCTTCTGACGCTTCAGGAAGGGGACCCGCCTGAATATATCGAGCGCCTTGCTCGACCCGTGTGGCTCCTCTTTGTAAGAGCCTTTACATCAGCAGATGTTGTTCAGGTCATTTCAACGTTTCTTGGAAAATGGGCAAAGCGAATGGGATATGCCGGTGACCCCGTTGTCATCCCGAATGCCGTAAACATCGCACACTTCTCGCAAGTGTATCCAAAAGAAGACATCGATGCGCTCGGGGTAAAACTTGGAAAAAAAGAAGGAGATGTGTTTTTGATCACCACATCACGCCTCGTGCACAAGAATGCAGTCGATGATGTGATTCGCGCTCTTCCGCTTCTTCCCCAAAAAGTCCATTTTCTTATTCTTGGTATTGGGCCCGATGAGGAGAAGTTGCGAGAGCTCGCAAAAAGTGAAAAAGTCGAGGAGCGTGTGACATTCATTGGTCAGGTTGATCATAGGGAAATGCCAAAATACTTACGTGTAAGTGATATCTTTATTCGCCCTTCTCGTTCAGAAGGGATGGGGAACTCATTTGTTGAAGCGATGGCTGCAGGACTTCCAGTTATCGCAACACAAGAAGGAGGGATATCAGACTTCCTTTTTGACAAGAAAAGAAACCCGAGTGCCCCTTCAACCGGCTGGGCTGTCTCAAAAGACTCTCCGAGAGAGATCGCTGACGCAGTCAATGATATTTTAGATCAGCCAGACAAGACACAAGAGGTGATTAAAACTGCAAAAAAACTTGCGTGTGAAAAGTATGACTGGGATCTTATTGCGCACAATATGAACACACAGGTGTTTCATCGCCTCTTCTCATGAAGCAAAGCGCTCTTCAAGTTATCCGTGCACTCAAGAAATTTGCGCATCCAAAGAAAGCCCGGAATGCGCAGCGTTTCTTTAAGACTGGAGAGGGGGAGTATGGGGAAGGGGATGTATTCTGGGGAGTGACCATGCCTGAAGTGCGCAGTGTGGTAAAGCAGTTTCTTGATCTTCCTATAGGAGAAATTCGTCAACTTGTGAGAAGCAGGGTCCACGAACAACGAATGGTGGGACTTCTCCTGCTCGTCCATCGCGCCAAAAGCGATCTCGAGCACACGTATGTTGAGTACATGAAAAGTCTTCGCTATGTCAATAACTGGGATCTTGTGGATGCCACTTGTGAATATATTGTCGGCGCTTGGTCTCATCGGCACAACGACATGCGGCCGATGATTGCGCTCGCTCGCTCAAAAAATTTATGGGAACGAAGAATTGGGGTTGTCTCCACATTTGCTTACACAAAAAAAGGTGATGATCGCCCTGTGTATCTTATTGCAGATATTGTTCTTCATGATGATCAAGACCTTATCCAAAAAGCTGTTGGATGGATGCTCCGGGAAGCAGGGAAGCGGGTTGACCCAAAGAGACTACTGAAGTATTTAGATCGGCATGCATATCATATGCCACGAACAGCGCTTCGATATGCGATCGAGCGTCTCCCTAAACCTGTGCAAAAAGTCTATCTTCGCAGTGAAGGAAAGAGTGCTAGAATACACACATGAAAGAAGCTCCTCCCCCTGAGAATCTCCCTTCTCTTGATGCGCTCGCAGAATACGACGACATGAAGCAACACGAAGCGACCAGCGCAGATCTACCTCCGGTCGTGGCAGGTGAGCAGCTTGTGCGTTCCCGTCCGCTTGAGGCCATTGCATGGCAGGCTCCTGAGGTTTCGTCTCCCGCCAATAAAGATACGGTAGCAGCAGCATATGCTGAGTCTGTCCAAGCAGCATCTCGATACAGTGACAGAATGCGGGCACCCTCAATGGATGCCAATAGCAGTACACCATCAGATGATCCTATTGGAGCAGCAATCGAAGCGAGCGTTGCAAGGGAGAGAGAATTAACAACAGATGCTTCCTCTCCCGTCGAAACGACAGTAGTTCCTCCAGCGCTTCAAGTTTCAGCGTGGGAGGCAATGCAGCGAATGAAAGGGATTACTCCAAACTCTCCTTCTACGCCAGAACAACAAGGCGTGGCTGTATATTTTGCAGAGCGAAATGCCGCCGAAGCGGAACGACAAAAGTCCCAGAGCGCAGTCGCAAAGATGGTGAGCGGGGCGAAAGCCGTAAAATCAGGAATGGATGCCACAGCGCGTTTTCTTGACAAACATCTCTTAGGCGAGGATCCACTGGCGGTTGCCAGAGAAAAAAATAACCAACAAATGGACCTTAGGACACAAGCGTTTGAGCGATGGACGCAGCCGCCTGCCACGGAAACTACTCTGCAATCAGCGCCTGTTTCAAGCGAGAAGGTCCCTCGCCCTGTTCCGCTTGTTCGACAGCCCTCGCTTGAGATTCCTCCACCGAGCGGCCCTGCAGAAGAGAAGGCCCGAGAGACTTGGGGGATGAAAAATAATGAGACTTCAGGATTAGAGAAAAAGGGCGAATTGTTGCGATTGCGTGCTGAAGAAATTCGTATAAAAAAAGAACAACTTAAACTCATGAAAGCGAAGATTGATCTTGAAGAAGAAGAACTAACGCTTAGGATGCAAGAAAATGCCTTGGCCGCAGAAATGGCGAAACACACAAAGTCTTCCAGATAGCTTCATTATTGCTAACCCATGACTGAAAATGGACTCCATGGAATGAACCCGCTCGTAGCGTATTTTCACGCAGAAAAGACTGAAAGCCTAGCATTCATCGGCGCTGGTCTTGCGGGTATGCTCGTCGCTATCTATTGGTGGTTGAAGACCACAGCACACATACTCTCTGGAGCTGCGTGGCCACTCTTTTGCATCGGAGCAATGCAATTGGTGGTGGGGCTCGTTGTATATCTTCGTACGGATAAACAGGTTGCCTCACTTGAAGCGTTAGTAAACGAAAGTCCAGATGCGTTTCGCATAGAAGAACTCGATCGTATGCATCATGTGAGTCAGAACTTCATTCGTATCCGCTGGATCGAGATTGCTCTCTTCATCCTTTCTGGAATCATGA
>CAZUMX010000034.1:0-10948 GCA_964622275.1 uncultured Candidatus Saccharibacteria bacterium | reverse complement strand
AGCTCGAGAGTGTGTGTTCTGACAAGAAACGTGCAATACGTGAGACATCTTGGAATCGACCCTCTTTAGAGGAACCGAGAAGGACAATGACAAACGTTTTGTCCCCTTTTTTCAGTGCGACAGCAAGATTTCCATCTGCAAGAGTCGTGTATCCCGTTTTTGACCCCAATGCTCCAGGAATATCGGCAAGGTGCTGGTTTGTATTCCAGTACTGGTACGTGTTCCCACCTAAACTCCGAAGAGTATACCCATCTAGGCGTGTGGGAGCCAGTGTCTCTGGATATTCTGACAATAGTGCTGAAAATACCTTTGCGACATCCTCTGCTGAACCAACCGCGCCAGATTGCTCCTTCCCTATATCAAGCCCATCTTCATTGTAGAACACTGTTTGCGAAAGCCCGAGTCTCCTTGCTGAGGCATTCATAAGATCAATCGCAATATGAGGGTTTCCGTTACCATCCCTTACAGATTCTGCAATCGAACGACTGATCGTATTCGCAGCATCATTGAGTGAGGCTACCAACATCGCAGAACGAAGATCTTTATACAAAAAAACTTCACCAGGTTTAAGGCCTGAAGACCCTTCCTCTGCGAGATCTCTTCCTGTAATGGTGACACGTGCACCGTCAGCCAACATCTGATTTCCAGTATATGCAAGCATAATTTTCGTCAACGAGGCAAGCGGGAGTTGAGTGTAAATGTTTCTCCCAAAAAGAACTTTTTGACTATCCACACTCCAAACCACAGCTGCCTTCCCCTCAAGGGGAATGGCTCGAAATTCTGCTTCTAATTGTCGTGCAGCTGCGCGTTCTTTTAAGGTTAACTGCACTTCATTTTGTACAGGGGGCAGAGGCTCTACTTTTGGCGCATGAATATTTATCCGCAGAGACAATGCGACTCCAAAAAGTAATGCTCCAGAAAGAGCAATGATGAACGGCCCGCGAAGGATACTCATGTTTGTGGGGCAGTATCATCAGCAGAAATACCCTGTTCTGCTTTTTCGCCATCTTCGCTCGGGAGCGGAGCGGTAAGGAATGCTTCAAGTTCAGCACGTGTCTCGTCATACGAAGGAAGATCCTCAACCCGAGCAACCCCAAGGAATCGAAGAAGGTCTAACGTGGGGCGATAAAGAAAGCTTCGTTGATCTTCAGGATTCTCGATTTTTTCAATCAAGCCACGAACGAGAAGGTTTCTTACAATAAATGTAGAGTTTACTCCACGAATATGGTCTACGGCACTGCGTGTCAGTGGGCCATGATAGAGAATAATTGAGAGGGTTTCGAGAGCGGCTTTTCCCAATTCTTTCTCTTTTTCTTCTTTTACTATTCGTTCGAGGATGTCGTTTGCTTCAGGCATCGTCGCCAAACTCACGATATCTCCCGCAACCATGAGGCGAACCCCCCTACTCGACAATGACTCTCTTAATACATTTATGGCAGTATTCACTTCTTCACGAGACGCATGAAGAAGTTTCACCAACTCATCGATGGACTTCGGTTCAGCAAAATAGAAGAGAACGGATTCGAGTGTCTGGGCGAGGTTCATAGTGATGAGTATATCAAATAATTGATGAGGGGGACTCTGTGTATTGTGGCGTTGTTAGATCGAGTGATTCCATGTGGATATCAGCAAAACCATGCTCTTGGACAACATCAAGTACTCCTTGCTTTACCAATTCAAGCATGGCAAGAAAGCTGACAACGATATGAACTTTTTCTTCGCGGGTTATCGCTTTTCCGTGGTGGCCCGAGAATTCTCTAAATGATGTTTTGAGCGCCTGCTGGATCCGCACAGAAAGTCTATCCATCATCTCTTCAATAGAGACAACTTTTTTGACTACAGCTTTTGGAATGTTCTCATGTTTTGGTAATGCATGCTTTACGCTTTCGACGCTTGCAAGAAGATTCTGTACGGAAATAGATTGATGCGGAGCAAACACCACCGAGTCACTCCGTTCACTACGAAAGAACATTCTGTTCTTGAGAAAAAGCGTCTTCACTCCAATAGAAAGTTCACGAAATTTCTCAAGCATCATGAGGCGTCTCTTGAGATCGTCGATACTTCCCTCTTCGTCTTCGCTCAACTTGATCTGCGGGAGAAGTGCTTTGGACTTCAGGAGGACGAGGGTGGCTGCAATCACAAGGAAGTGCGCGACATCACCGAGAGGAAATTTTTCCATCGAACGAATGTACGCAATATAGTCGTCCGCCACCTGCGCAAGTGAGAAATCTCCTATGTGGAGCTTTCGTTTTTCAATAAGATCAAGCAGGAGGTCAAGTGGACCCTCAAATTGCTCTGTTTTCAGACGATAATTACTCCCCGACAGCAAGCTGTCTTTCGCGTCGACCATGGAGAGATTGTATCATGGTGGGCTCTTGCTTTATCCCCTTTTAGGGGACTTTTTATATGTAGTCGATTTTCATCCGCTCGCGGACTTCACTCATTGTTTCGGCAGCTTTTTTTCGTACCTCGCTTGTTCCTTCGAGGAGGATATTCATCACCTTCTTCTGGTCTTTTTCTAAGACCGCCCGACGAGCACGGATAGGAGAAAGAAAATCCTCTAAGACATTGATAAGGCGCTTCTTGATGACCACATCACCGAGGCCCCCCTTCTTGTACTGTTTCTTAAGTTCCGCAACTTCGCCTGACGCTGGATCAAAGATATCAAGATATTCAAAGACAACATTCCCCTCCACATGTCCTGGATCCGAAGCATGGATATGCTTTGGGTCGGTATACATCTGCATGACCTTCTTTGCGACTTCTTCGCTTGAATCAGAGAGATAGATCGCGTTCCCTAATGACTTGGACATCTTTGCCTTCCCGTCGAGCCCAGAGAGCCTGCGCCCACTTCCCACCATGGGTTCGAGTTTTGGGAAAGTGTCACCATAAATGCGGTTAAATTTCTCGACAATTTCATTCGCCTGCTCTACCACAGGCAGTTGGTCTTCCCCCACAGGAATAAGATTGGTCTTGAGGAACAGCATGTCTGCTGCTTGAGAAATGGGGTACATAAGAAACCCGGCTGGCACCTGCTCACCAAACCCTTTTTCTTTAATTTCATTTTTCACCGTCGGGTTCTGCTTGAGGCGCGAAACAGTGACAAGGTTAAGAAAGTAAATCGTAAGCTCGGCAATTTCTGGAACAAGTGACTGGATGAACATCGTGGATTTCTTGGGGTCTACTCCGACAGCAAGATTGTCCATTGCGACTTCCAGTACATTCGCACGTACTTTTTCAGGATTATCAAAATTGTCTGTCAGCGCCTGTACGTCAGCAACCATCACATACTGCGGATATTCACCCTGGAGCTTTACACGATTCTCAAGAGAGCCTACATAGTGACCAAGATGAAGCCGCCCGGTCGGTCTATCACCAGTAAGCACGCTCTTCTTTGGAATGGTCTTTTTATTTAATCCAAACATTACTTCATTCTTACGAGAAATCCGCCTCCCGTCAACTCATGAACAGTATCTCGACACTGAAGGTGAAGCATTGGTCCTTTCCTGCGAAATTAGCACAGATCTTGCCCATGTGCACTAGGACTATACTCTTAGTGATCAATGCTACGGTAATGTTTGAACATTTTTCAGGCGAGGATAGACAATAGAGTCCTTGATATCATCTCCACACAAAGCCCAAGTAATAAAACGCTCGATACCTAGACCGAAACCAGAAGTTGTTGAATACCTAGGCAATCGACGTAAGTTTATATACCACTCATAAGGCAACGTTGAAATATTTTGTCGATTTAGCGATTCATAGATTTCTTCTGGAGAATCTTGCCTTTGTCCACAACCAACAATCTCGCCACCGAATGATCCTTCATCTAGTGATGGGAAAATCAGGTCTGCATTGATAACTTTATTGATATTCTTGGGATCTGGCTTAAGGTAGAATGGTACTCTGTCTCTATCATAAGATGTTACCCATAGTGGAACATTCGTCTCGAGAATACGCATGAGTTCGAGCTCTCCGATTGAAGTTATATCTACACCAGTGTCAGTTTCAATAAACAGTCCTGGAAGAGTGCTCTTTTTAAAAATTGTAACTGCATCATCAAAAGTAATTTGTCTAAATGAGGAAAGCGAACATACCCGAGAAAGCATGTTTTGGGTAGCTTCAGGATTTCGACTTATGCGACTAACGAGGTTTGGCATTGAATCAAGTGCCGAACATAAAGAGACTACATATTGTTCAACAATAGAAATCAGCGTTGAAAGATCGCCTTTGATTTCTGCTTCGCAATGAAAAAATTGATTGAGGTGGCGCTTGTCCGGATTTTCACCCCTCATAGATGGTAGATAACAATATACTTTCTCAATGTCGTTCATCAGTATAGGTTCAAATCCAAATTGGGACGAATCTACAAGATACGAGTCAAGATCACCAAATCGTATTGGCACAACTTCTGAATTAGATCCAGGACCCATGGGAGAAGATACGCTGGATGTAAGCATAAATAAATCTACATTTATTGCTCCTTGTTCAACGGAGAAAAAACATCTGAAGTCGCCTTTATATAATGCCGAAGTATCAGTAATGCTTTGAAGTAAGGGGACTGAGTAAGTTCAAGATAATGAGTTTCAGGATTATATCTGGGATTTCCAAATATGCTTTTATCTTGTGAAGCAAAAAAACCGTCATCCTGAGAAATCATGTTTTTGAGAGCATCCATGTCCATAAAGATTTGTTTTTCAACAAAAATGCGGGTTAGATTATTGATTAAAAATTAATGTTCGTAGTTCAGTATTGATGGAGGCGCGCCCGCCGATAGGAATCGTGAATACCGGGTCAGTGTGCCCAAAATCAAGGTCTGCAAGAATAGGCACGTCAAGATCACCAAATATATCTTGGACGCAGAGAGCAAATTGGCTATGAGTTATCTGTGCCTTCGTTGAAAAACGTCCGAAGGCTACACCACTCAAACACTCAAATCCTTCTTGTTGTGATAGTTGAGTCAAGTAACGCCTCAAAAGAGGCTCTGTTACGAACTCATCTTCCTCAAGGAAAAGAATGGATTTTTTTAGATTCGGAAAGTATGTTGAACCTGCTATTACGGCAAGGGTTTGCAGGTTCCCCCCAATAACATTGCCAGATGCAGTACCAGGTCGTAAAACACTACGGCCACTGGATGTCTTAATCTCCCGGACAGAATTACTTGGTGATTTGCGAAGGTAGTATGCATCATCAGCATACACATCGGAATCTGAAATGAGCACTTCTTTCTCCCCAGAAATCATGCGCAACATATATGCATATGAATACTCAAGCAACTCAGGGCCCAAAAAAGTTATACCTGCAGGCCCAAGGTATGTAATATGTCCCGTGTGTTTCGTAATTGCATTTAGTAGTGCAGTAGTGTCAGAATATCCAATCGTTGGCTTATAGTTATTCTGGATAAGGACATAGTCAAGTAATGGGAGTATCTCGTTGGTATTCAATCCTCCCCAAAATGACATTACAACATCGATTCTGTCGTCAAGATAGAGCTCATGCAGCGCATTCGCACGTTCTTTCGCTGTCCCGGCATAAAAACCACCATATGATTTGGTGCAAATTGGATGCTCAATAACTGAAATCCCTTTTTTTTGAAGAAATCATAGCTCCTTTGTTCGTTTTGGGGAGCCTTATCAGACGCAACAAAGACTCCAATGTTCATGTTGTGTATCTCTTATTTGATAATACTTTTTCATATACCGACAGTGTTCTCTGGAGAATTTGATTCATCGAAAAATTGTCTTGGTAATACTTCTGTACATCATGACGCATATTCGTAAGCATATCATCATCACGTAGTAACCTGGAAATGATCCTAGCAGCGTTCTGGGAATAGTCCTTATCAACTCTAAATCCTGTAACTCCATCAACAAACATCTTCGAAACGCCACTACGATTCAACATGATCGGAACGCAGCCACATTTCATGCTATCAAGAATAGAAATGCCTCTGAGCGACCGGCATCATTTACTTTAATCATTTAACTAATAGAGTGGAGGAATCTCGACAGAGAAGGTGCTGCCCTTCCCTGGACCTTCTGATTCTGCCCAGATATGGCCTTTGTGTGCGTCGACGATGCCTTTAGGTAGCGTTCGCAATAATATTGCCAATTTCTTACCAGAACCACGGTGGAGATATGCTTCACAGACTTAGGATTTTGGAATTTCCAAAAAAATATAGTTGTTCTGATTTTATATTTCTTAAGATTATTTCTTTAAAAACCTCTTTATGTCTAACATTTATCTCGCGGTTTAAATTTGTCTCTCTTAAACCTTTTTTCCCTGACAAACCAAAAATGATGCAATATTCTTTGTTGTTTTCAGTAAACACGTTACAACCCTCGACAAGCATATTCTCTTCATCAAGAGTTAAAACTACTTCATTTTTATGTAATTTAAGATATTCGCTCCATTCAATAAGCAAACTCCTTTTGACTTGGTCTATCTCAAATATTTTTATAATAAGTTTATCCATATTATTGTTTCTAGTATATCAAAATGGAAAAAGGGGCTTCCAACAAATTGGTAAGCCCCGATTGAATGGAGGATTCCTGCAAATCAATCTCCCCAATGCATCAAACAAATTACTGTTTTCTTGTCGGCATTTTTTGGAAAAGCTACCGATGAGACGTTTATGTAGATCTCTTGCATCTTATCCAAAGTTTCTAAGTACACACCAGCAACATCTGCAAAACCAACTTCATCATCCGCATCGAGTGGCACATGGTGTATGAACCCACCGACTTGGTCTCGGCAGAAATCAGCATACCCACGAGTATCAAAAACGTGCGTATGCCAGTAGGGATCGAGCGCAGACGATACGGCGTAGCGTGTTCCCTTGTCTGCCACAGCAATAAGATCGTAATACTGCTTCAGAGAAAGTTCGGCTTCTTTGTCATTAAGCAAAACAGGCTCTTTGTGTTTCATCAAGTCTGCTTTTGCGCTTTTGATGACCCAAGAAAAATCATGTTCATCAATAGCCCGTAGTACTCCAATTTGCGCAGGAGTAAAGAATCCAGGGTTCCGAAGACTCTGCAACATATGTCACCTATTGAGAAAAGAACTAGGAGTTGATTCCAATTTAAGGCATCTTAAAGATAAGGATTTTGTTAATTGTCAACCGACGAGCGGTAAATCGACAGAGAAGGTGCTGCCCTTCCCTGGACCTTCTGATTCTGCCCAGATATGGCCTTTGTGTGCGTCGACGATGCCTTTTGCGATAAAGAGACCAAAGCCAGTAGAGTCGACATTGACCTTGAGTGAATCTTTGCCTCGTCCTCCTTCAGTAAAGAGGCGTTTCTTGTCATCTTCTGAAAGGCCCACCCCACTATCAGTCACAGAAAAATGAACCGAATTGGACTGTTTTTCTAGGGTCACAGTAATCTTCCCTTGTGGAGTATAACGGATAGCGTTGTCTACAAGATTCTTATATACCTCATGAAGCTGAAAACGATCTCCAACAACCACAAGTGGCCCCGAAGACAAGACGGTTGAGAGTTGAAGCTTTTTTTCAACGACACGAGGATTGAGATCGGCAAGAATTTCGTCCACAAGGGCACGTGCATCAAAGGAAATCATCTTCATCTGAACAGTCCCTTTCTTGAGGTTTGCAGCGTTGAGGATCTCTTGAACGGTCGCCACCCCTTTCGTCGTGTTATCAAATCCTTGCTGCACCATTCTTTTCATTCCTGGGTTGAGCTCACCAAAGGTATTCTCGAGCATGAGAGAAAAGATATTCCTCGACATTGTGAAGAATCCCTTAATCTGGTGCGTCACGAAGTGAATAAGGACAGACTGCTGCTCATTGGCTGTTTTGAGTTCTTCTGCGAGTTTTTCTATTTCAATTCGTGCTTTTTCTTCATGTTTCCCACTTTGCACTAGAAGGAATGCGAATCCACAAGAAAGCAAGAATGTAACAGATGTGAGAATCTCGTCTGTCAAACCATCCAAAAAGAAGAACTGCGCCCCGGCCATAATCACCATGATGTATGGAAGCAATTGAGTACCGACAAGGTGCAAACCAAATGTTTCTTGATTTGTAATTGAGTATATAATCATGAATAAGAACACTGGCAGAACAAAAAGGCTATAAAGATTGATTTCATAAATTCCCGTTTCGCTAGAGATATACTCTGTAACAGAAAAAACAGAGAAGAAGAGCAGAAGTGCGAACGCAACAAGTACTATTTGTTTTTTCTTAATATTATCTCCCTTCCAAAAACCAACAATACTTGAGACTACAATCAAAGCGAGTAAAACACTCTCAACAGACAGTTTAAAAAAAGTTAAGAAATCATTATTAAACGCCTCGCAGACAGGAAGATTGAAACCCGCGACCGAATGGCCAAAGAGAGTGATTATCCATGCAGGAATAGCAAGACCTAAAAAGATGAGTTTTGCCCAAGCTGGAATATCTTTTCCCCTCAATAGAACTAAAAAGAAATAAGCTCCCAGTATATAGAAAAGGACATTTAAGTAGTCTAGTGGGGCCCAAACAAAAGTCACCAAATCGTAATTATTGCTTGACCAAGCAATAAGGTTCCCAATAAACCATAGACACAACGTCACCGCAAAACTAGAGAATATTTTTGAAAGAAAAGAAAACCTAGTTTTATAAAGAGTAAATATAGCCAAAGATACGGTAATGAGCGTGGGTATCAAATGCGTATAATAAGCAATCACTCGGTAGTCTTTTGCGGTTTCAAAACATGTGTTGAAGTCAAACATAAATATTTAGAAAATTAAGTATTTGATTTATTTTTGAATGTCGCATGTGATGCAATAAAATCCTGTACAAATATTTTGTGTTCATAAGGATGATACATCCAAAAATCACTTCCCTCTATTTCAGTTGGCTCCAGCGGGGCAATGAGTGGTTTTACTCCATACATTTTATAGACTGAAATAAATGCTGGCAGAAAAACCTCAGAATTAAATTTTTTTTCTTTTTCATCGAGTAGGAAATTTTCAAACAAGATTCCATTTTTTATAAAAAACTGGAGAAATCTCTTGTAGTACTCTTTGGCGCCTTCTCCCTTTTCCTTGAGCCACTCAGAACCGTCAAAAATCAAGCTACTATAGAGTGGGGATTTTGAGTCTAGAACTCTATGATGAAAATCTACTAGCGACTCCCCCCAAAGTGTTTGAACGTCTCTTATTCGCTTTCCATCAAATTTTGCAAAGTCAACAATACTGACGCAGTCAATCATCGGCTGGTTCTTGGAATTCATTCCTTTAAAATACGCTTTTCTTCCCAAATAATATTTCCAATCGTTATTAGATGTAAACTTATCATCAAGATACTCAAACAACAGAGGATCGATCCCTAACGCATCTACTACCCCCAAAAAGCGTAATACTTCATGGTTGGGCGTCATGAGTTGCCTAAACAAAACTGCCTTGGCTCCGCTTTTAACGGGATCCGGGAGGTCATCGGGTTGTTGAATTTCTTTATTGCTTTGCCGTTCTCTCAGTTCTTTCAACGCTTGCGATATTGGAGTGTATACAAATTCATTAAACGCCTCTCTGTCGGAGACAAGATCATCGATATTAATATTATTTAGGTCGAAAGTACTCATATACTGAGTAAGAAATGGACTTACTCTTCACTAGAATAGATGATGCATGTATCCCCTCCGTCTTGGTCACACGGAATATCACGACACGAAATTATTCCTTCTGCGCATTCGCGAAGGCATGAACTGTCTGAACATCTAGAAAAATCATATGCCTTGACGTAGTACTGCTTATATACTGCCAATCCATTCGGTGGGCACTCATCAGGATTTGAACAGTCTCGCTCGAAACATATTTCAGAAGCCGGATTGCAAGGTGCTTCTACGAGATAGTCAAAATTTTTTGAATAATAATATTTATAAAAATTTGAACCAATGACAGCGAGTGTCATCAGAAAAAAAATTGCGAGTAGTGGAAACCGATCATGCCTTTTCGAATCTTTAGAGGGCTCAGAAGCAGACTCTTCCATATGTGCTCTCATTATAACAAAAGCTGAATACCTTCGTATAGTGAATAAAAAATGCGTGGAAGGGTTTCCTTCCACGCATTACACACCAAAGAGCGCTCTGATAGCGATAATGACCACCTCGAGCCCACCAGCCCAAAGTGCATTAGCTATCAAATGGCTTCCGAGGAAGATCCCCCAGAAGCTTCGAGACTTGAAATCGACGCTCTTGCCAAAGTAAAACGTTGTGGCAACAAATGAGTCGAATTTTATCGACAATGCTATGAAGATCAGTAACTTACCGACCTTCCAACTAGCCACCCGTTTTACCACTCGGAGACCATTGATAGCCTCCATGAATGTCCAATCTGTCTGTGTGATCTTGTTGACGATCACATAGACAAGATTGAGACCCAGAGTACCTACTGCCATCACCAGAAACCCGTACAGTGGGCCAAAGGTGATGAGAGCCGCAGGATAGACAATAAAGTCGACCCAATTGTCGACCGCTTGCCATACCAGAAACCCTGAGACCTCATTGACACCGCGAATCTTCGTCCCTAGAACCCTAGCGGCGGTAAGAATGAGGAGCGCGACCGGAAGGGCCAGGCTCCATAGGACAATTGCGTCCACTAGAACCTCCTCCCTCGGTGAGACTTATACTTACAATGAACTGAGGTCTATATTCTAACACTATTTATGCCATTCTGTCAATATCTCTTTCCAAAAATAAAACACCCCTTGGAAGAGGTGTTTTATTCCCTGTTTTCAGATGGCAAAGATTACTTCGTCACAGTCTGAGAATCTGTTGGGAGATTTTTCACGAAGTAGCCAGCACCCCAGTTCGCAATTTGGGGGTTAACTACTATTCCTTCTCTTGTGTTCCACTGTCATTGGGATAAATAATTTTAAGACCAAGTTGTTTTGCCTTCTTTTCTTCATATCGGCAACCGTATGAAGATTCCCATCCAGAAAGCAAATAAATAC
>CAZUMX010000033.1:0-11303 GCA_964622275.1 uncultured Candidatus Saccharibacteria bacterium | reverse complement strand
TTCAAAACCAAGCGGGGATTCCTGCAATCGGGAGCATGGCACGAATATTTCCTTCGGTGGCGATTGCGCCACAAGATGCATACAGAACAGGGGGGTATGCAAAAATGGTAATGGGTGATGCCACTGTCGATGAAAGCGTTTCCATCATGCCACCAGAGTACGGAGGCGGGGCGGGGTCACCCACGTTTCCGACTGAGCGTAAAGTCATTCGGAATGGTTCGCTTGATCTTGTTGTAGAGAATGTTCAAAAATCGGTACAGGATGTTACTGGTGTCGCAGAAAGACTCGAGGGCTGGGTCGAGAATCAGAATCTCTATGAATATTCGGCAGGTATGCAACAAGGAAGTCTCACGATCCGTGTTCCTGAAGCAAAATTCTCAGAAGCCATGCGGCAAATTGCTCTTCTCGCAGTACGTGTACAAAATGAACAAGTAAACTCAAGTGATGTCTCAGCTCAGGTCGTTGATCTCGAATCTCGTCTCAAGAATGAAAAGGTCAAGGAAGCACAGTATATTCTCATTCTTAAAGACGCAAAGAAGGTAAGTGACATTCTTGAAGTCACCAACATGCTGTCGAGTGTCAGAGGGACGATCGAACAGATTGAGGGTCAAATCAACTATCTCGCACGTCAGACAAGCATGTCTACTATTACTGTCTCTCTCACCCCAGTCGCAAATGCGAAAGAAGTGACTAATGAATGGAAGCCGGGGCTTGTGGCAAAGGAGGCTTTTCGAAACCTTATTGCTGGATTAACAGGACTTCTCTCGGGCATCATTGTTTTTGTTATCCAAGTTCTTCCAATCCTTATTCTCTATATTCTCTTCTTTGCATTCATCATCTTTGTGCTCTGGAAGATAGGTGGTGCACTCATTAAACGTATAATCCAACAATAGGTCTTCACCGTTTAGACTTGGACCTGTTATACTAGTGTTCCTGCTTTGTTTGAACAAACAGATTAATCTTCGTATTCGCTTTAGCAATTAACAATTCATAAATATATGGACGGACTTATTTTTCTGGGTATTGCTGCGGTTATTGGGATATGGCTCCTTGTAACCTATAACAAATTTATACGCCTCGGTGCACAGGCTGGAGAAGCACTTGCTGACATCGATGTCCAACTTAAGCGACGCTTTGACCTCATTCCCAATCTTGTTGAGACCGTGAAGGGATATGCGAAGCACGAACAGGGGACACTCGACAAAGTCATCCAGGCACGCAATGCAGCGATGCAGGCATCTTCGGGGTCTCTGTCAGCTGGCGCCGCAGCTCAAGACGCACTTTCAGGAACACTCAAGTCACTCTTTGCGCTCTCTGAAAATTATCCTGAACTCAAAGCAAACACAAACTTCCTCGAACTCCAACGAGAGCTCTCAGATACTGAAAACAAGATTCAAGCTTCGCGCCGCTTTTATAATGGATCTGTGCGAGATCTGAACATTGCAGTAGATTCAGCGCCATCAAATCTCGTTGCAAAGATCTTTGGGTTTACCAAAAAAGAGTTCTTTGATCTTCCAGACGGAAGTCCTGCAACCGAACCAGTCAAAGTACAGTTCTAAGTGATTATTCGCTACTCTATAACACTGTATTAACCTTACAAGTATGGCAATGCGTATCTACAACGAAATAGGAACAAATATCGCAAAGACGTGGGGGATCATGCTCTCGTTTTTCCTCATGGTCATCTTTGTGGGGTTTGTCGCATCGCAGTACTTTGGGAGTCCTGCAATTCTATACGGCGCGTTCATCTTCAGCATAGTGATGAATATCGCAAGCTATTGGTACTCAGACAAAATCGTACTCGCATCTACAAGAGCAAGACCACTGAACCTTAATGATGGGGCAGAGAAGGAGATTTATCGTATTGTTGAAAATCTTGCTATCACGGCAGGGCTCCCTATGCCACGCGTATATGTAGTGGATGACCCATCGCCAAATGCGTTCGCCACGGGTCGTGACAAGAACCATGCCGTTGTTGCCGTCACCACAGGAATCATCCCACTTCTTGACCGTTCAGAGATGGAGGGAGTGATCGCACACGAACTCTCTCACGTAGGGAACCGAGATATCCTTGTATCCACTGTTGCTGTTGTCCTTGCGGGGTTTATTACCTTGATCGCTGACATGTTCCTACGTATGGGGCAGTTTGGCATGGGAGCTCGTGACCGAGAGGGTGGAAAAAACGGAGCACTATTTCTTGTTTTTGCGCTCATTGCAGCAATCCTGGCTCCTCTTGCTGCAAACCTCATGAAGCTTGCTGTCTCAAGAAAGCGTGAACTCCTTGCTGATGCATCAGGCGCACTTCTCACACGTTACCCAGAGGCACTTGCATCAGCGCTCCTTAAGATCAATGGGGTAGGACAACCAATGCAGCACGTAGGACATGCGACAGCACATCTCTTTATCTCAGACCCACTCAAGGTAGGATTCAAAAAGACCTCATGGTTCGCAAGCCTCTTTATGACGCATCCACCTGTGGAAGAGCGAGTGGCACGACTTCGCAATATGAATGTCGAGCAGGTCATTAAAGACTTGGGGGGAGAATAAGCTATTTTCTCAGCAACAATAGAGGAAGGAAAGCCTTATGCCATAAGGAAATTTTACTATTGACAATGTAATATTTGTATGCTAATATAGCAGCAAGTTTGTACATTTCAATCACTTCATTTCACACAGTGAGGGACAAGAAGATGAGCTATTATTTCCCGAAGCACATCGAGCTGAAGGCACTGGAAGACGCATACAACGACCTTCCGGCGGCAGAGCGTGCGATGGCCAACATCAAGGCTGCGGCTGGTGACCGTACGGTCCTCCTGCCTCCGCTCTCGCGCGGCTACTTGCCGAACCTCATTCGCACTTCTGGTGCGAAGAAGTTCGAAACGTGGCAGCAGTTCCTCAAGGCTTCCGAAAAGGCGTTCGAGGAGCGCCAGGCTGCGCGTGAGGCGGCTGAGGCTCGACGAATCGAGAATGCGATCACGCATTCGACGAACGTCGAGCGTCTCGTCACCCGCCGCACGGGCAAAACCGAGCGTGATCGGCAGAAGGGTGCGCTCAACCGCTACAGCGCCAACCGCGCTGCTCGCGCCCAGGCGCAGGCTCTGAAGGCCCACAGCCACGGCTCAGGTGGCGGCAAGAAGAAGCAGAAGAGCTGAGACTGAGAGGCTAGACCTCTCACAAGACCCCGGTAGTTCGCTACCGGGGTTTATTTCTTATGTTAATAATTCTCTCACTCCATGCGCCCAACAAAATATGCCCAAAAGGGCAATTTTGTATAAGCGGAGGGCGAGAGGAGAGGTTCGCCCCTTACAGGGGCCGTACAGGACTCATATCCAGGCGGACCCAGAGGTCCTTCTGGATATACTCGTCCTTTCGAATCTCTCGCCGTGAGACAATCAATTGTCTCACTCCCTCCACTCAACAAAATATGCCCAAAAGGGCAATTTTGTATAAGCGGAGGGCGAGAGATTCGAACTCTCGATCGAGTTACCCCGATGCCGCCTTTCCAGGGCGGTGCACTAGACCACTATGCGAGCCCTCCAGTAGTGACAGGGGAGACTATAGCAAATATTTGCCTATTTCGAAAGGAGAAAGTCTCTTTGACATTGCGAAGAACTCAGATAGAGTTGGCGATAGTTTGTCCTTCACAGTAGGTGACCCATGTTTACTATTGGACTAGACTTTGACGGAGTGCTTTCTCGTATAGATACGCTCGTCGAAATCGGCATGATCGATGTGCTGAATCGTCGAGTTCCTAGAAATCGAGCTCGATATGAATATCTCATTGCTGATGGTCATGCGACACACGATGAGTATTGGGAGGTCATTCATCAGATCTGTCGGAAAGATGACTATATTCCTTACATGGTTCCAGTCGAAGGCATGCAGACATATCTGCCGCGTGTCCTCAGTGTCGTTCAGCCACTGAAAGCTACTGTCATCACTGCCCGTCGACACCCAGAAGGAAGTGGGCTCGCAGAAAGGTGGCTCAAGAAACTTTCAATCAATCTTCCTGTGATTGGGGTCAACACAGACAATGCTTCTCGGTGCAAATCAGAGTTTGTCACTGGGTATGATGTCTTTGTCGATGATGACCCAGAAAATTTAGAAGTCATGAAAGAGATCGTTCCCCATAGATATCTTTTTCGGTGGGAATACAACCTTCACGATCCCATTCCTGCTGGTGTCACTCCCGTCGACTCATGGAAAGTTCTTCATGACCATATTTGTGCGGTTGCTCGCACGCGCGCCCCATAACACGGGGCGCGTTTTGATATCAAGACAAAAACACGTTAGACTATTCATGATGTCACCAATCAAGAAAGCAAAGCAAGCATTTTGGCGAGCACTCTATCCCATCTTTCCGTATGTAGAGCACTTTTTTGTTCCTGTGCACCAAAAGAAGCGCCAACGCTTTCATATTGGATGGCTTGCGCCAGGGAAGACGCTCGCGGAGATGATGCATCACCTGTCGACACACTATGGCTTTGGAAATCACTTTGTTGCGTGGGAAGACCCTTCACAAGTCCTCTCGTGGAGAAAGCTCATTGGATTTGATTATCAATACCATTTGCGTGTTTTTTCAGATGGAGAAATTCGTGGACACTTTGAGCGCACACCTGAAAGTGCGCCAATTGATCATTTTTTTGAAAAAGGAGAGAAAGCAAAAAACGCTGATTTCAGAAATTTTTTAGGAGAGTACCTTTCTATCCACAAACACGTCCAGCAGCAACCACTTCACAAACCCGCCCACCACACACCTGAAAAAACATTTAGCGCATAAGCACTGTCGTCAGGAGATGTATTCTTTCAAGAGAAGATCCCAAAGAGCTCCTGGGGTGTTTCTTGGTTTTCCCACAAGAGGAAAGAGGTGGAGATCGATAAATGGGGCACCATTACATTCAATCACACCCGAACGAGGCTGCTGCCTCCAAGGTTTACGCACATCGTCAACAATAAAATCAATTCCAACAAGAGAATCACCAAGCACTTCTGCAACTTTTTCAAGCATGCGGACAATCTCTGGGTGTGCGTCATCCGTCACATCAGTTGCACCACCACCAAGACCGCGACTCGCTTTTTGCGACAGCGTAACGATCACGCCGACGGGAGGAATGCTTTTTAGTGTCATACCATGCCGAGCCAATTCTTTGTCATGTTCTTCGCTGTGCACTTCTATCTGATGGAAAATCGGCCCCTGTCGAAGTGGATTGGTGTTTTCCTTTTGAATGAGCTCCTCAACAGTATGTACACCATCTCCAATCACGGCAGCTGGTTCACGACGGAGGATCCCCACGACTTTTCCACCAATCACCGTTCCTCGGTGAACAAGCCCGATAAGCTCTTCTTCAATAATGACCCAGGGGCACAGCTGTTTTGCTTTCTTGTACGCAATCTCTAGCTCATCAAGCGTATCGATGTGTGTTGTTGTATGCCGACTGCGTGAACCTCTTGCGGGCTTTGCGATCACAGGAGGTGTAAGAGAGAGAAACATCGTTCTTGCTTCTTTCCACGAACGCACCACACCACCGCGCGCCATGGGGATTCCTGCTGGGAGAAAATGTTCACGGAGTTTGTCTTTGCTATCAATCCAGTCACTTCCATCGCTTGTCTGATATCCAGGACGAGGGATTGTGCTAAAGACAAGTGACTTCCCATTAAATTCAGCAACAGAAAGCGTATTCGCTCCTGTGAACATTCTCCACCCCCACAACCTTACACCCCGGCGTATTCCTTCTTCCCAAAAAACTCGCTCGCGCGCATTCATGTGTGTATCCGGAGCTGCGATCACATGTCCAACTCCTATGGCTGTGAGCATCTTGAACAATAACGGAAAATACCGATCAACAAAGCGATTAAATAGAGGTTCAGTAAATCCCATGATTGGCCGAGCAACTCCGTTCAATTTTTCAACAAAAAAATCCATCACAACACTAAACTTGTGCATGGAATGATTCACAGGAGCATTCCCACAATCCGGGCAGGCAGCTTTTGTATTCATCCTACAAGTAGCATAACAAACTTTTTTTGATAGAGTAGTGTGTTATTCTTTCTTCTATGCACGACGCTATCACAGCAATTCTCCTCGGAATTATCGAAGGAATAACCGAAATGCTACCCGTATCATCAACAGGACATCTCATCCTTGCGAATATGTGGGTGTCATTCCGTGGAGCAGAAGAGTTCACAAAACTTTTTGACATTGTGATTCAGGGAGGAGCGATTCTTGCCGTACTCACATATTTCTGGAACACGATATCTCCATTTACCAAAGATCCAGCACAGCGAGCACACGCATTCGCACTCATGGGACGCGTCAGTGTTGGAATATTTCCTATTCTTCTTGTTGGTTTTTTACTAGGAGGAGACATCCTTGATCTTCTCTTCACTCCTGTCATCGTTGCAACAGCATTAATCACTGGGGGAATTGTCTTGCTTCTAGTCGATACATTTGTGCCGCGCCACACGGAAGAAACCCAGACTCCACTCTCATCACTTTCATACGCTCAAGTGATATTCATTAGCCTTGCGCATATTCTTGGACTTATCCCTGGTATGAGTAGGGCAGCATCCGCGACAATAGGAGGGCTAGGTGCGGGACTCTCTCGGGTCTCGTCAGCACAGTTTTCGATGCTTCTTGCTGTTCCGACACTTCTTGCTGCGTCCTTGTATAGTTTACTTGATTTCCGATCGCCCATTTCATTACGCGAGAGCGCACTTCTGCTGATTGGATTTCTTGTTGCATGGGGAGTCTGTTATCTCACCATTTCGTGGTTCTTTCGATATATTGCACGATTTGGGCTGAAGCACTTTGCCTACTATCGTATTCTTCTCGGAGCGCTCGTTCTTCTCTTTCTTCGCTAAAATCCACAGTTTATTCACTCCTTTGAGTGAATATTCTGAGAAAAATACGGTAGACTATGGTCAACACTGAATCTTGCAGTGTTCTTTGCAATTTCCATGACTTCTCGTCCAATACCAACCAAAGGTGTTCCTAGCACTACTCCTCGTCAATTTACAGAAACGAAGATAGCGTACTTTTCAATGGAGATTGGGATACATCCCGATATTCATACATACGCTGGAGGCCTTGGAATCTTAGCTGGCGACATGGTACGTAGTGCGACTGATCTCGGTATTCCTCTTGTTGGGGTCACACTTTTGTACGACAAGGGATATCTCAAGCAGACCTTTGATGGTACTGGCTGGCAAAATGATGGTGAAGATGGGTGGAGTGCAAATGGTATTATGCGCGCACTTCCGACAGTCGCACTCACACTCTCTGGAAAGCGTGTGGCAGTCAGTGGTTTTTTGTACATCTACGCAGGTGCGAGTGGAAAAACAAACCCAGTGATTTTTCTTAGTACCAACCTTGAAGAGAATACACCTGAGATCCGCGAAATAACCGCACGACTGTACGCAGGAGATGACCACCACAGACTCCTACAGGAAAGCGTGCTCGGTATTGGGGGCATGCTAATGCTCAGGGCATTAGGGATGGTGAATATTCACAAATATCACATGAATGAAGGTCACTCGGCCCTTCTGACGCTCGAACTTCTCAAAGAACATGGAGAAAGCGATGATGCACTTGCGTACATCAAAGAGCGTTGCGTTTTTACGACACACACACCCATTGCTGCAGGCCACGACCAATTTCCTCGCAGCATGGCCGAAGAAGTCCTCTCTGCGTATCTTCCAGCAAAGCGTGACTATCTTTTTGTACACGACGCACTCCACATGACGATTCTTGGGCTCATGCATTCTGGATATGTGAATGGAGTTGCAAAACGTCACGGGGAAGTGACAAGAGAAATGTTTCCTGGATATACCATTGATGCCATCACCAACGGTGTTCATGCGGGTACGTGGGTCACACCTTCAGTCAAACATGTGTTTACACATCACTTTGCGGGCTGGGAACAAGACCCGTACAGCCTCAGGTACGCACTTGCGATTCCGACTGATGAACTGTGGAATGCGCACCAAGAATCTAAGCGCGCGCTTATTACACTTGTCCAAGAGATGACAGGTGTCGCCCTCGACGAACAAGTATTTACGATTGGCTTTGCTCGACGAGCCACCGCATACAAGCGTCCTGAATTTATCTTTAGCGATCTTGAACGACTCACACGCATCGCATCGACCACCAAAGGTATCCAGATCATTATGGGTGGGAAAGCACACCCAAAAGACCATGAAGGGAAGCTCATGATCCAGCGCATTCTCCGCCTTGCGAATGAGCAAAAGAATAAAGTTCGTATCGTCTTTCTTCCGGATTACACAATGGAAATTGCCCAAGTTCTTGTCGCTGGGGTAGATCTCTGGCTCAACACCCCACAACGTCCTCAAGAGGCATCTGGAACGAGTGGAATGAAGGCGGCCCTCAATGGAGTCCCACATTTTTCTATTCTCGATGGGTGGTGGCTTGAAGGTCATATTGAGCATGTCACAGGATGGTCTATAGGCAATCATCCCGAGCAAGGGGAATCGAGTCCTCATGAGGATCAAGAAGATATGTACTCTAAGCTTGAGTACATCATTCTCCCAAAGTATTACAGTGAACGCGAAAAATGGATAAAAATGATGCGTAGTGTCATTGCGATCAATGGATCGTTCTTCCATACTCATCGTATGGTCGAACAATACGTGCTCAACGCATATTTCAAATAAAAAAAGCGCCACTAATTGTGGCGCTTCCGAGGAGCAATGAGCTCTCCAGCATACTTACTCCCAGCTTGAGCCAAGACTGCGAGAGTTTTCTCTGAGAGACGCTCGCGTCGCACCATCTCATACGAACACATAAGGATGTCTGTGTATCGTGAGAGAGTGAGTGCGAATCGTTCGTACTGAGAAATTTCTTTTTTTGTACGAGAGAGCACACTAAGATGTCTAAACGCATCTTCTGCATA
This sequence comes from uncultured Candidatus Saccharibacteria bacterium, assembly GCA_964622275.1. Taxonomy (GTDB): domain Bacteria; phylum Patescibacteriota; class Minisyncoccia; order Phycocordibacterales; family UBA6899; genus CAYPEZ01. The sequence continues at coordinate 2,394 of CAZUMX010000033.1, read as the reverse complement.
TGTGATCGCGAGGAGCATGCTCTGAAGAGATTGCCGGTCTGCAATCACAAGCCAGGGGAAAATCCCGATACTCACCAAGAGTCGGTGCGCTATGGTTTGCCACCGAGCAACCTCTACTGCTCGCGACCCCTCTGGGTGAGACATGAGAAGCGTTGCTTCTTCGATAGTCTGAGATGGGACGAATCGGAGACAAGAGTCACTCGTGAGCACTCCGACGAGATACGATCGATCGTCGGTGCGAATCTCATCGTCGAGGCGCTCTTCGCCAATTTTGATGATCTCTAGCCATTCATCGTGAGGTTTTTGAATGATTTCGATCGATGTATGCGTCGAGTTCATATGGAACCCCTATGAAAACGAACAGTCCGAAGCTCTTCTTATCCAACCAGATCATAGATATTCTGCAATGACCCCCTGTGCACAAAACGCACACTCTCCTCATGTACAATGAATGTATGAAATACCTCAACGGAGTTCTTCTTGTCTTCGCAATCCTAGGTGGAGGTCTCTTGTACATGAAGCATCAGTCGACATCGAACGGGGTTTCAGTACCACAATCTCCTCTGGCATCAGTGGTGATCGGCGGAGAAACATTCTCGGTTGAAATTGCGACCACCCCAGAAGAACAAGAGAGGGGACTCTCAGGAAGAAAAAATCTTCCGGATGGTCATGGCATGCTTTTTTGGTTTCTTGCAGACGGTCATTATCCATTTTGGATGCCGGACATGAATTTTCCTATTGATATTGTTTGGATTGATCGATCATGGTCGATTGTCCACATTGAGCACGATGTTTCTCCTGCCTCTTACCCAGCGACTTTCGCATCTCCAACACCCGCACGGTATGTGCTTGAAATTCCTTCCGGGGTTGCCGAGAAACTTCAGCTCAAAATAGGGCAGAGCGTAGCCTTTTCCGAGGGCAATTCTTGACGCAAAGCCCCTGCCGTTTTCCGAGCACTTTTTTTGAGTTATCAACAGTGCTTTTTGGATCAAAAAAACGCTACAATCATCAAAGATTTCCTTCGGTTCCCACAACCGAATGACTCCAACCCCTTGGAGTCGTGTTGTGGCCCTGGTGAAGTCACTTTATTTATACATTTCACTTCCCACACCATGTTCACCAAAATTAAAAAGCGCACAGGAGATATTGTTACATTCGATCGCACAAAGATCGGCACTGCGATGAAGAAAGCGTTTTTTGCGCAAGGGGTGAATGTTTCAGATTCTGACCTGTCGGACATGTCAGATCTTGTCGTTGCGGATGTGGAAGGGAAGGTGAGAGAAGAAGACGTGCCATCAGTGGAGCTCATCCAAGATGCTGTTGAGCGCACGCTCATGGAGAAGGGGCACTTCACGGTTGCAAAAGCATATATCTTGTATCGTCACGAGCACGCGAAGGTGCGTGAAGAAGAACGCAAAGAAGTTCTTCAGAAGATCGAGGAGAACGAGCTCTCAGTCACCAAGCGGGATGGAAAGACTGAGACATTTTCTCTCGACAAGATTCGCCGTTTTGTCGAGCATTTCTCAAAAGAGTTTGATGGCGTGATCGATGTGAACACGATCGTCACCCAAGTCCGCAACGAAGTGTACGAGGGGATCAAGACTCCAGATGTCACACGTGCAGTCATCATGGTGGTCCGATCGATGATCGAGCGTGATCCTGCATACACCAAGCTTGCCGCACGCATGCTCCTTGATCTCATCTATCAAGAAGTCATCGGCCACAAAAATATTGATTACAAGAAGCTTCAGGAGCAGCATGCGAAGGCGTTTAAGAAAGTGCTTGAGCGTGGTGTTGAGCTCGGCCGCGTCGACGCAGCACTCCTAGATTTCAATGTCGATGCGCTCGCACAGAAAATGAATCTCAAAGACGATCATCTCTTTGACTATCTCGGTCTCCAGACACTCTATGATCGCTACTTTATTCGTGATACAGAGACCAAGAAGGTGCTCGAGACTCCACAAATGTTTTGGATGCGTATTGCCATGGGGACAGCACTCGCCGAGGACAAAAAGGTCCGCGAATTCTGGACTGAAAAGTTTTATACCGTCATGGCGGATTTCTCATACACACCATCGACGCCAACGCTCTTCCATGCAGGGACACCGAAGCCTCAGCTGTCATCCTGCTACCTCAATACTGTTCCAGACTCACTCGACGCTATCTTTAAGAGCTATGCCGATAATGCTCAGCTCTCTAAGTGGTCAGGAGGCATTGGCACAGACTGGACAGCACTCCGTGGAACAGGCGCATTTATTAAGGGCACAGGTGTTGAAAGCCAGGGAGTCATTCCGTTTCTCAAGATCGCGAACGATGTGACTGTCGCAATCAATCGCTCGGGCCGCCGCCGTGGTGCTGCATGTGTGTACCTCGAGTGCTGGCACTACGACGTGC
>CAZUMX010000032.1:0-11460 GCA_964622275.1 uncultured Candidatus Saccharibacteria bacterium | reverse complement strand
CCATCTGGAGTGTCCTCACCTTGGCCTCCACCACCAACATGATCGTCTCTCGTGGGGCCACCACCACGAACCTCGCCATCGTGGGTGTTGCTGGTGGACTCCTCCGCACCAATGCTGCGGGTGCGGTGGGTCTTGCATCAGCAGGCACAGACTATGAATCTCCACTCACCTTTGCGGGATCACTCCAGCGCACAGGGAACACCGTCACCTTCCAGACAGGATCACTCACGGTTGGTGCCTTCACCGCCACCACCAGTGCATCCACCACCAACCTGATTGTCTCTACCACAGCCACCACCACCAACCTTGTGGTGACGGGAACTGCGTCCACAAGCCAAGCGGTGATCTCTGGCACAGCCACCACCACCGACCTCTACATCGCACGCAATGGGGTGATTGCAGGCACTGCGACCACCTCCAATCTTGCCGTGACAGGATTTGCCTCGTCATCAGCACTCCGTGTCTCAGGAGGAGCAACGACCTCCTTCCTTCGTGTGGACAACACATTGATCGTTGCTGCCACCTCATCACTCCAAGGACTCTCTGCGACATATCTCACCTTAAATGGTGGCAATCTCACAGGAGGCAATGCCACGTTCACGGGAGCCACATCCACCACCTTCAACGCAGGGAACATCACCGGCACCACACTCACGGTCACCAGTGCCACCACCTCCAATCTCAATGTCTCAGGAACCTCCACCATGGGAGGACTCTCCACCACCTATGCGTCCACGACAAATCTCACTCTTTCACGTCTCTTCCAGGGAGGACTCGGTGACTGTACTGGTGTGTCGAACAAGGTCACATACACCCTTGCCTCTGGTGTCTTCGGATGTGCCACTGACCAGACCGGCTCTACCGCCACCGACACTCCATGGCAGATCATTCCTGCAGGCATCCGTCTCACGACCACCACCAACCAAGTGCTCATTGGTGCTGCTGCAACGACGACTCGAAGTGCCCTTGAGGTGTGGGGAGACTTCTTCACCGCAGGATCAGCAACAGCAACCAACCTCATTGCCACTGGTACTGCATCTACCTCCAACCTGATTGTCTCTCGCGGCGTCACCACCACCGACCTCTACATCGCACGCAATGGCGTGATCGCAGGGAATGCGACTGCAACCAATCTCACTGCCACGGGAATTGCATCGTCATCGAGCTTGTTTGTGGGACAAACAGCAACGACAGGAAGACTTTCTACGTTTGGGACGACAACCCTTGCGCTCAATGGGGGAAATGTAGGAATCGGTGGAACATCAACTCCTTTCGCAAAATTATCTATTACGACTCCAACTTCTACACCAGCATTCATGATTGGTAATCCAGCGAGCACCTCGCCGTCCATTTATGTTGGTGGTATCAATCAACGTGGATTCGTTGGATTTGGTACAAGCTCTCCTTCGTCTCTTGCGCGCCTCTTTATCGATCAATCGTTAACAAATGACACTGGGTCGAATAATGCCATTGCTGGAGTGCATGGTATCTACTCATTTGCTCCTACGGTAAACAATACAACGCAGGTGGGTAATCGTTTTGTTGTGCTCAATGCTCCAACAGCAACAAATACCGCAGTGGGAACACTTGTCCGCATGAACGACAATACTGTTCTTTCGAACAATGTGATTGGTCTTGAAGTGATCGCAAACGGAGGATCAAATACATGGGGTAGGAACACAGCAATTCGTGGTACTGGCGCAACATTTGGTGTTGCTGGCTTTACGAGTGGACTCGCAGGAGGAAGCTCAACCCCAGCAGCTCTCTATGGTGAATCCACAGGAACAACCCTTGGTGATGTGCTTCGATTGTATTCAAGCTCTCTCACAACCGCTTCATCCGTAGCTCAATTCTTCCAAGAAACCTCTGCGTTTTCAGGAACAGGTCTTCTTATGAACTTTGGGAAAGGAGGAGGGTCATTCACTGGGAACTTCCTCGATCTACAGGTCAACGATAATTCACGCTTTAAGGTTACGTATGGTGGAACAACAACTATCGGGCAGGTTAACCAGACGGTGACGCAGGCAGGTCTTCAGATCGGATTTGGTGGTCTCTGTGTCGATAATGATGGTTCTTGTGTCGCATCAACATCAGGACGCATCAGTGCTGTTTCGTATACGACAGGGAACGCCGACCTTGCGGAAGCATACTTGTCTACAGAGGAACTCCAGCCAGGTGAAATTGTGTATGCGAAAGGCGGCATCGAAGTGGGACGCGCTTCAACAAGTGGGCAGCCGATTCTCGGTGTTGTTTCCACACACCCAGGACTTTCCTTGGGTACAGACGACGAAAAATCGTCATCCATTCCGCGCTTCCCAATCGGACTTTCTGGTCGAGTCCCCGTCCTTATTTCAGATGAACATGGACCAATTCAGATTGGTGACCGCATCGTCCTATCAAGTGTTCCAGGTATTGGAATGAAGAGCACATCCACACGATCTACCATGGTAGGTATTGCTCTCGAATCCTTTGACGGAACTCGGTATTACTCAACTTCAACGATCGATGTTGAAACAGTAGAGCTTGCTACGACGACAACCACATGTGCTCCAGCGCAAACTCGAGACGGAACTCGACTTAGTGGTGGATTGGGGAGTGAGCAAGATGGAGACAGTGTTCCTCAAAAAGTTCTTCCATCAACAGAAGCAGAGTGTTCGTCTCAAGTAAAAATTATTACTATCCCTCCAGATCAAAAACCCGCAATCGCTACGACGACCATAGAGGGGAAGACTGTGAATGTCGGGAAGATTCTCATGTTTATTAAGCTTGAGGTCGATCCACTCGAACATGTTGCTGGGGATACAAATATTTTCCCTGGTCTTTCTATCGACACATGGGGAGAAAACGCAGAGGGAACGCGGGTGCTCCTGAAGAAAGGTCTCTCTCTCGAAGGGAATGGAATCTTCAATGTTGCTGAGATTCGTGGTGTTGGAGATGCTTGGTATATTGATTCTGAGGGGAACATTAAAGCACGACGCATTGACGCGGAAATCGTGCATACGGATCAAATTTGTATAGGAAATACATGTATCGATGGTGATAAACTCAACGCACTGCTTCAAGCAACTGGAGTCACACCTCTTTCTGTGCCACCACAAGGGACAACCACACCTACTGACTCAACCAGCACATCGACCGAAGCTACGACTAGTGAGTTTGGAACATCATCGCCAGAAGAATTGATACCCCCGAGTGACACAAGTGCGACTACCTCTGATCCTCAGAGTGTTTCGGATATTCCGACAACAGAACCCGCAGGAACACCTGCAATTCAAGAACCTCCAATTGCTGACAATCAGGGAACCCCAGCTCCAGAAACATCGACACCATGAATGAATTAGAGCAACTTAAACGCGAGGAGCGCTCGTCTCGACGAACCTTATACGAAGGGAGGGATGTCACTGTCCATGTTCTTCGCTTGAAATGGAAAGGTTTTTCTTTGAGAGAAAAAGTGACATTTGTCACTGCAGTAACTCTGTTCCTTTTTGGGGTAGGATATGTTATTGCAGGGCCAACGGGGTCAACGCTCACGCAGCGTCAATATGCTTTCTATCACGATGATGGAAGCGATGTGAATTCTGGCACCATCAGAACGGGGTCAGCAACAAGTACTCCTATATCCAATGTTCGTAAGGGAGAACGCATGAATGTGCGTATACAGGTAGATAATTCAGGAGCAGGAGCAGCAACAACAACATATCGCCTGCAGTGGGAGAATAACACCGATAATCCCAATGTTTGGAGCGACCTTTCGACAACAACACAAATTCACCCCGCTCTCTCGGACCGGGGGGCTATTTACGCAAGTTGGGGATCCCCACCTCTTCCATCAATCAAGGTGACATCTAGCTGTTCCTCTGGATACACATATAGTCCTGGACGATTTGCTGTGGCCATTGGTACAACGACCCCTGTTTCCATCAATCCCTCATCGTGTACAGAATTTATGTTTGCAATTGAAACTTCAGGAGCCCTTCCGGGGAAGACATATCGGCTTCGGTTAGTGACAGGAAGTACTACACAAACCCTCGATTCTTACTCCGTCTATCCAACGTTTTCTATGCAAGCATCGGATGTTGGAATCGCCCAAATTTCTAAAGAGGCACGAGGAATTACCACAACGAAGTCAGAGAACTATGGTGATCCGGGATGGAGCCCTTCTATCCTCATAGGGAACGATGGAAATCCATTTGTTGTTCACGAAGGATCTGAGCCGGGGTTTTCAGGGTATCCCTTGCGGGCATTTCGCTGCACGGATACGGTGTGTATGAATACTGCGACGAGCACTCTCTGGAAAGACTCCACAAAAAACATTGGTTGGCTGACATCTGTTGGTGTGGTGGGGGATGGATACATTTCTATTGCACACTCTGACTATGATAATTACAACCTGCTGTACACACACTGCACGAACTTCTCTTGTACTGCGACAACAAGTGGTATTCTTGATGGGGAAGGAATTGGTTCGTGGACTGCAGGTGGAGATCCCGGTCTTGTTGTTGGAGCCGATGGAAATCCGATGATGTTCCATTTTGACGGTGGTCCTGATTTTTATGCCACACGATGTTCGGATAGTTCGTGTACAGCGTGGACTTCTGTCATCATTGATACTGATGATTATCGTGGAAGTGCTGCAAGTCCGGTGCTTGATGATGTTGGGCGACCATTTATTGCAAATTACCAGAGAACATCACCATTCGTGGCAGCGTCTGATAATCTCAGAGTACACCGATGTCTTGATAATTTCTGTAATACAAACACGAGCGCAGATCTTTCAACCACAAATGACGTAGGTGCAGGAGATAGCATCATAACGGGATTTGATGGCAATCAATTGATTGCTTTTTCTGATCAAACCAACGGCGACTTGCGACTCATCCGGTGCGCAAATCGATCATGTAGCTCTTATTCTGACGATCTTTTAACCTCTTTTGAGGGATCAGGAAATTCTACGTTCATCAATATGGGAATTGATGGGAATCCTGTCATTGTCCACCAGAATGGATGGGATAATACATTAAGATTCTTCCGTTGTTACGACTCTACCTGCTCGTCGACATCAGATATGCTGCTTGATAGTCGAGCAAATGCTGGGAAAACCCCCGTCATGGCTATCGGGGTTGATGGAAATCCTATTGTGATGAGTCAAAATAGTAATTCCGGGACAAATGAAATCCTCCTCGTAAAATGTAATTCAATTGATTGTGCGTCTTCTGGTGAGACAGCAAACATGAATTCCTCGAGTACCCTCAGAAAACTCCTTGATAATAAGGGATATGAGAGGGTGCAAACCAGCGATGACCTTCGGGACAGGTTGGAGGGAAGTGCAAATGTTCGGATGGCGTATCTTTCACGATTGACCCACCTGAACACCACAGATCCATTAACATTCACATGGGAAGGACAGCTCTCAGTTGCAACGGCGACATATCTTCAGATATATAATAATGCATCATCGCGTTGGGATGGGGTTGCGACCAATACAAGTCCTACGGCAAACACTGATTTTACACTTTCAACAACGATTACCAATACATCGAATTATTTTGATGGTACTGGTGTTATTGCTACTCGGGTCATTACTGGGACAACGACGGTTGGCACAGTCATGCAAACTGATCTTTTTACGGTTGAGACTCCAGAAAATCTGACCCAACGACAATATGGTTTCTACACAGATGATGGATCTGACCTCAATACACACACACTTCGTGCAGGGTCTTCAACCTCTAGCCCCATTAGTTCAGTAAAAATCGGGGAAAGAATGAACCTTCGCATTCAGGTTGATAATGCTGGGCAGGCGACTTCTACAGGGGCGTGGGTGCTCCAGTATGAAAATAATACCGATAGCCCAAATACATGGGTCGATGTTGGGACGACAACCGAAATCCGAGTTTCTCTCTCAGAGCGTACTGCGATGCGAGCACGATGGGGTTCCCCACCACTTCCATCACGTAAATTGACCACGACATGTAACGCAAGTGCGACGTATATCACTGGAAGGTCAGTGGTCGCAGAGGCGACTTCATCAGCGGTTTCTATCGGGGGAAGCCAATGTACAGAATTCCAATATGCCATTGAGACATCTGGGGCTTTGGTTGGGAAAACGTATAGATTCAGACTTATCAGAGCCTACCCAACTCGTTCAGCATTAGATACATATAGTGCGTATCCTACACTCACAACAGTATCATCAATGAATGATGTGCTTAAAATATCTAAAGAGGCACGGGGTGCAACCTCAACGTTCTCTATCGAGAGTCGCTTTACCGTTGGGTCGATGACGGCACTCGCCATTGGGATTGATGGAAACCCTTTTGCCGCATTCTACGATTACACAAACTTCACTATTCGATCTCTGATATGTTCTGACGCTGTGTGCACCGCGACGTCTGGCGCTGCGATTGACCAAGCATCTACAGACAAAGAAAATGTCCCTGCGTGGCCACAGATTGCACTTGGGTCTAATGGTTACCCAACCATCGGTCATTTTAGGAATAGTTCCATGAGGTTGATCCGCTGTTTGAACGGAGGATGCACATCAACATCTTCACTCATCATGTATGTGGGAGGATCAGCAGACGCATCTCTGGTCCTTGGTGGAGATGGGTTCACGCGGACTCCACTACTTGCGGGAAGTGATGATCTCTATTATGCGGAATGTTTGGATTCATCTTGTGTTGCGACCACAAGTCGAATTCTCGAAACGACGAATATCGTCGGATATGGAAACACCATGATGTTAGGTGTTAATGGAAATCCATTTATTGCACATCTGGATATTTCAAGTTCTGATTTGAGGCTTACTAAATGCTCAAATGCAAACTGCTCAGTCACCAATAGTCTGTATCTAGAAACAGTAAACAATGTGGGGGAAGACCCGTCCGGCATTCTTGGATTAGACGGAAATCCAATGTATGTACATCAAGATGCTACAAATCTCGATCTGAGGTTTCTCCGTTGCTCAGATGTTGGTTGTACTGGGACATCAGCAGTTCTTCTTGAAGGGAGTGGAAGTGTGGGGGTTGAACCAGAAATAGCTCTTGGGGTTGATGGATATCCTGTGGTTGTCCACCAGGATCTCATAAATAGAGACTTACGATTTATTCGTTGCAATAACACCTCATGTACAGCAACATCAGGTGGGATGCTTTATGGAACTAATGATGTCGGGTGGGAGCCTGAAATCGCAATTGGTGTTGATGGGTATCCGATCATGATTCATGAAAGCTATACGAACAAAAACCTCTACCTCACGAAGTGTAATTCCTTAGATTGTGGATTTGCTCTGTCGAATATTCTTCTTCCGTCTTCATCAACGACAGATCTTCGTTTTTATCTCGACAATGATGAATACACAAAGATCGGAACCAGTGATGACTCGAGAGATAGTATTGTGGGGGGAACAAACACCACGATTGCATATCAGGGGAGGATGACTCACGGGAACAACTCTGATTCATTTACTGTATCGTGGGAGGGACAGCTTTCTGTGGCCACTTCCACCTTTCTGCAGCTGTACAATAGAACAGCTGGAAAATGGGAGACCGTTGCGACGAATACAAGTCCGACTCCAAATACAGACTTCACACTTAGTGCAACGATTTCAACCGGCGTATCAACATATATTGATCCAGCAGGGAACCTCTCTCTCCGTGCTGTTACTGGCACCACGACGCAAGCAACAACCATGCGCACAGATCTCTTTTCTGTTACGATCGCATCCCCATCACTCGATCTTCTGAGATACCGCTGGCGCAATGATGATGGAATAGAGACTACGGCATCTGCTGCGGCGGGTGAGTCGACTTCACTCACAACCGGTGTTTACAAAGGAGATCGCAAGCGATTACGCATGCAAATCAACAATGCTGGAGGTGCAGCAGCAAGTAGCTACCGATATCGTCTTGAGGTTTCTTCGAGTACGTGTACAGTTTGGGTCCCCGTACCGACAGACAGCACGCTCTCGTTGCAGCACTGGGTCATGGACTACTCACAGTATGTTCCGGATGGGGCAGTGACAACAAACGTTTCTTCTTTGCTTACCGATCCAGTCGGGACATTTTCTGCGGGTCTTGTCACGGTCGCATCAAGTACTTCAGCTTCTCTGACTATTTTGCGAGACTATTACTCAGAAATTGAATACTCCGTGCGATCGACCCAGTACGTGTCTCCTGGAACGACATATTGTTTCCGCGTAACAAACGATGGGTCAACAACATATTTTACTTATACAGCGCAGCCACAGATTGTTATTTCAGGGGAACAACGTCCAGTAGCTGGAGGGGCAAGTTCTGAGAATGATGGAGGAGGAACACCTCACGGTGGCGGTACCGCTGGTGGTGGTGCAGGAGGTGAGTCTGGTGGATCAGGGAGCTCGCATGGTGGAGGAAGTTCCAAGGGGGGTGGAGCAATTGAGTAGCACACATGCACATGGATTCTCTTGAAGGAGAAGGGTATACTTTGACCTATGCAGCATCAGGTGAATCTTGGCCGACAGGCTCCAAAGCAATTTGATCCCGATGATATGGTTGTGTCAAAGACACGCCTTAAGTTATTTATTGGAGTACTTTTTGGGTTCGGTCTCTTGGGTCTTGGAATCGCAGGATATGCTTTTTATCGTGCTTCGAGTGTGAAATCTGAATTAGACACACTTCGTGAAACTCGAACACAAAGTAAAACTCAGCTCGTTGAAGAGGTGGGGAAGCTGGTTGTCCTTCCAAACGATGAGGAACCTACCATTGCAACTGTTGTAGACCCAGAGTCACTCAAAGGCCAAACATTTTTCAAGAATGCAAAAGCTGGAGACCGTGTGCTTATTTACGCCAAAGACTCTCGTGCAATTTTGTATGATCCTGTAGCAAAACGTGTTATCGAAATTGGTACTCTTGCGGCACCTACAAGCGGGGTTGCTCCAGATCAGTAGGAGATATGTCTGGTTTTTTGTGCCACATGTTCTTTAAGAGTGCAACTTTACTGAGTAAGGAAATATCCCTATAATAGCCCCCATTATGACGTTTCAGCGATTGTCTGCTCTTGTAATCCTTGTGGCGGGTATTTCCCTTGGTTTTTTTATTTGGTCAAGTCAAATGGGTCGTTTTGGGTCGAGTTTTCCTTTTAAATATGGTCTCGATATTTCTGGCGGCACACATCTTGTCTATCAAGCTGATGTTTCGAAGCTTCCGAGTGGTGAAGTGGGACGTTCCGTTGACGCACTCCGAGATGTTATTGAACGCCGCATTAATTTGTTTGGTGTTGCTGAACCTGTTGTGCAAGCTGAAACTCGGGGAGTTGGAGAGTCAGCCGAACATCGCCTCATTGTAGAACTCCCAGGAGTCACTGATATTGGAAAAGCTGTTGCGATGATTGGCGCAACTCCGCTTCTTGAATTCAAAACAGAAAGACCGGATGGCCCAGAAAAAGAAGCCATTAAAGCAGCGGTAGACAAAGCTCAAAAGGCAGGGGAAGGAGGGAAGCAGATTCCCCCAGAAATTTTGAATGACCCACTTTTGAAAGAAGATTTGAATTTTGTGCCTACAGAATTGACGGGAGCTTTTTTGTCGCGTGCAACTCTCGCATTCGATCCAAATACTCGTGAACCTCGTGTCATCCTTGAGTTCAACGATGAAGGAAAAGATTTGTTTGCCAAGCTGACAAAGGAAAATGTCGGAAAGGTCGTTGCTATTTATCTCGATGGTGCACCGATTTCAACCCCTGTTGTCCGTCAGGAAATTACTGGAGGAAACGCAGAAATCACCGGGTCTTTCACACCAGAGGAGGGACGTGAACTTGTAGGACGTCTCAATTCAGGAGCGCTTCCAGTCCCTATCTCACTCCTTTCAACACAAACCATCGGCCCTGCTCTTGGAGCTAAGGCACTCAAGAGTGGTATTCATGCAGGTATTCTCGGTGTTCTCATTGTGTCGTGTTTCCTTGTTCTTTGGTACCGTCTTCCGGGTATCGTTGCTGTTGTCGCACTTGCTGTGTATGTGGCACTTATGCTTACAGTCTTTAAGCTTATACCTGTGACCCTCACAGCCGCTGGAATAGCAGGATTCATTCTTTCGATCGGTATGGCTGTAGACGCAAATATTCTTATCTTCGAGCGCATGAAAGAAGAGCTTCGTCGAGGGAAGGATCTCTGGTCAGCAATGCATGATGGATTCGCACGTGCGTGGCCATCAATTCGGGATTCGAATACTTCGTCACTTATTTCTGCGGTCATTCTCTTCTGGTTTGGGACATCGCTCGTCAAAGGATTTGCGCTAACGCTCGGAATCGGAGTCCTCGTCTCTATGTTTACGGCCATTACCGCCTCTCGATCATTCCTCTATGCTATTGCATCACGTGGTCAGAACGCAGTGGTAAAATTCTTATTCGGCACTGGGCTTCATTCCTAATCTCTTATGTGGGTCGTCACTTATAGAAAATACTTTTACCTGATCTCGATTGTTCTTACTGCACTCTCCATTGCGGCAATTTCCGCATTTGGTCTCAAGCCAGGAATCGAATTTACTGGAGGAGCCATTCTTGAAGTCAATTATCTTTCTGGCCGTCCAACACCGGATGCACTCAAGACCGAACTTGCCAAGCTCGAATGGCAGGGGACACTCGTCCAGGAGACGGGGCAAAATGGCTTCATCATCCGCACAAAGCCCATTACTGAGAGTGAGCGCGTCAGACTGATCAATTCAGCGTCATTTTCTGGAGCACAGGCACTGGATGTGGTCCGCTTCGACTCGGTAGGACCGACGATAGGCGCCGAACTTCGTCAGAAGGCATGGATCGCCATTACGTTAGTGATCCTCGCAATCGTCTTTTTCATCGCTTTCGCCTTTCGTCATGTTTCTGAACCTGTGTCATCATGGGTGTATGGAGGCACGACAGTTATTGCGCTCGTTCACGATGTACTCATTCCTACTGGGCTCTATGTGACTCTCGGACATTACTTTATCGATGCCCAAATCGATGTTTTATTCATCACTGCAATCCTTACAGTGCTCGGATTTTCGGTCCACGACTCGATCGTCGTATTTGACCGCACCCGTGAGAATCTCAAGAATCACACTTCGAAGGATTTTGCTGAAACAGTCGGAAGGTCCATTGAGCAGACATTCTCTCGATCCATCAATACATCGCTCACTGTCGTCCTTGTGACACTCGCACTCTATCTTGTTGGAAGTGAGACGACAAAGAACTTCGCTCTCACGCTTCTTGTGGGTGTGGTCGCAGGAACGTACTCATCGATCTTCCTCGGATCTCCTCTTCTCGTCACAATCGCAAATTGGCAGGCAAAGAAGGGGGCAAAAGAAGGGAAGAAGAAATAATACGAGCGCCTTATGTTTGTGCAACAAAACAATCCCCATGGGGGGGTTGTTTTGTTGTGAGGGAGGGGTAGGATGAGCATATATGAACGAGAAAGGATACGATCCATATAACAATAATCCCCATCAGAAAGGT
>CAZUMX010000031.1:0-11796 GCA_964622275.1 uncultured Candidatus Saccharibacteria bacterium | reverse complement strand
TAAAAACTGATAATTACGCTGCGTCTATTGCAAAACACGCACAAGATGTTGGAGATCGTCAGCCAGATTTTTTGGCAATGTGGATTTGGGCAGATACATTCATAAAAAATTTGAAAGGCAAAGAGCATATTATTTTGGATGGATCACCGCGTTCGCTTAATGAGGCGCAAAACCTCGATCTCGCAATGAAGTTCTTCAATAGAAAGCAGCCAACGGTGATCTATCTCAATGTTCCGCGTCGGTGGTCGCGCGAACATCTTTTGGAGCGCGCAAAACGAGAAGGTAGAAAAGATGACACGCCAGAATCGATAGAAAAACGTCTCTCATGGTTCGATATCGATGTGAGACCCGCTATTGCATACTACAAAAGAGACAGAGATTATGATTTTGTGGAGATAGATGGGACGAGGCCGATCGAAGAAGTGCACAAAGCACTCATTGCTCGCATTTTTCCAGATGGCAAGGTAGGATAGCAAACTATATGTCCCGAATGGGAGTCACAGTCAAAAAACCTTCCGAAATTGAGCTGCTACGTGAAAGTGGCAAGCGTCTTGGACGCGTGCTTCGTGCTGTGGGGGCTGCGGTGAAACCTGGAATCACCACCAGGGAGCTCGATGATCTCGCAGAAAAACTTATCCGTGAGGGTGGCGATATCCCTTCTTTTAAAGGATATCAACCATACGGTGCAGATGAGCCATTTCCAGCGAGTATCTGTATTTCGGTGAATGATGAAATTGTTCACGGCATTCCTGGAAAACGCGTGCTTCAAGAGGGAGATATCGTTGGACTTGATCTTGGGCTCACCCACAAGGGAATGATTACCGATGCGGCTATCTCTGTTCCGGTTGGGAACATTTCCGTGCGACTTCAAAAATTACTTTCTCGTACCGAAGAAGCGCTTATGGCTGGTATTGCTGCTGCGCGTGGTGGGGCACATACAGGAGATATTGGCGCAGCGGTAGAGGCGGTTGCAAAGAAAGAAAAATACGGAGTTATTCGTGAGCTTGCTGGTCACGGTGTTGGATATCATGTGCACGAAGATCCCTATGTTCCAAACTATGGGAAAAAAGGTGAAGGAACTCTCCTTGAACCAGGAATGATCCTCGCGATTGAACCAATGTTTACCTTAGGAAAACGATATATTGAAACACTCGAAGATGGGTACACCATCGTGACCCAGGACGGATCACTCGCAGCACATTTTGAGCACACAATTCTTATTACTGAAGGTAAGCCGGAAATTTTGACAAAATAATACCCCCGACAAAAGCCGGGGGTGGATTTTTATTTCCACATACGCCAGTTTCTGACGATGGCGTAGGCAGCAAGAACGAGTGCAACGAAAGCCAGTCCAAGCGCTGCAGCTCCGTAGAGTAGTCCAAAATATATTTCTTCTCCTGACGTCTGGTGTATGGACAGTTCACCTATCTTTGGAACAACTTTCACGAAAATTGCCCAAAGACATCCAGCAGCAAGCGCCAAGGGGACTATAGTTCCCATGAGCCAGCCAACAACAGCGGTAAATACTGACATGGGCACTCCTCCATACAGAACTTCCATTGGTAGTATGGCGTTCCTTGATGAAGTTATCAATAGGAGTGAGCTCGTGTATAATAGTCACACATGCTCAAAAACCCTGAAATGGAGGCCCTACTTGGGGAATTTCGATCTCATCAGGAACGGGAAGATCGGCTCGTCGCACATGATGGCGAACCCAGGCTTAAGGTAAGCGCTGTCGCATCTAAAGCAGCACTCTTTTATGAAAAAGTGCGTTACGCCGTTGATAATAAAGACGAGCATCTTCTTCGACGAAATGCGATTGAACGCATGCTTCGACGCATGCTCATGTTTGATTATCGGGGAGAGAAAATCGCTGAGGCCCTTCTTATCGAGCTCATTCGAGCGGGATATTTGCCAAATGACACATACCCCGAGCGTATCATCCAAGACATTGATGTCATTATTACCAAAGTATTCCGTTTTGCTGATCTTATTGCTGTTCGTTATCCTGAACACCCAAACAGTGGGCACTGGAAAAAACGCATGCTCCACCTCTGCTCAAGTGAGATTGAAGAATATTTGTTTCCGACGATTCGTGAAGAAGCTATGGTGCACGCATTCTACCGAATGCTTGATGAGCGCGTAGCAATTGAAGAACAATTCCCAGGAAAAACCCGGGAAATTCAGCTTTATCTTTGTTCGTGGCGGTCACTCTTTCAAAGTGAACCTGCGGGACTTTTTTATCGACTTTGGCTTATGCGCTATCCCGCATGGCTTGGAGCTGTAGATGAGCAAACACTCCAAGAAATTGCTCAGGCCTTTCCTCAAGATGAACGACTTCTTTCAGCACAGATCGGTCTTCCCATTGGAGACCAACTTCTAGGTTTGTCTCGCAATGATGCCATAGCGTACCGAATTTTATACGAATCTCTCAAGAAAGAACCTTCCCCAGAAGGTCGGGAAAAGCTCCTTTCGCACCACGAAGACATTGAACGGGAGGCACGCATTATTCTCTCGGGGAAGTATCGTGAAGAAGAGAAACGGATTTCCCGGAGCGCACTTCAGGCGATTGTGTATATTTTTGCTACAAAGACCATACTCGCCGTTGGCCTAGAGGTTCCGTACGATATGTTTATCGCAAAAAAAGGGATCAACCCCATCCCTCTTCTTATCAATGTTGTCTTTCATCCCATTCTTCTTTTTTTGGTCACTATGGGCGTCACGTTCCCGAAGGAGACAAATACAGAGCGGGTCGCACAGTTTCTCAATGGAATCGTTGATGGAGGGAAAAGAGAACGCATCTTTATTGCCGCTCCCAAAACGTCCCTCTTGAAAGAGATAGCCTTTGGGCTTTATGGTGCGGTCCTCCTTACGATTCTCTTCATCATTTTAAAGGTCCTCGTTGCTCTCCATTTCAACATTTTAGGGATCGGCTTCTTCCTCCTTTTCCTTGTTCTTGTGTCGTTTTTTGGATATCGCATTCGGGTGCGTGCACAACAATGGGTTCTTTCTGGGGGGCCAGAGAAAGCGGGGGCATTCTTTGTTGATGTGCTGACGCTCCCTATTGTCCTTATGGGGAGGTGGCTTATCAGGAAATTTGATTATGCGAATGTCATGGTCTTTATCCTCGACTTTATTATTGAGACCCCGTACCAACTTGCTCTTGATGTCATCGATTCGTTCTCCTCTCTTCTTAAAGAAAAGAAAGATCAGTTAAGAACATAGTCTTGGGGTTTTCTCTCTGGTGTCATATAATATTGCCCAGTGGAACCTAAAGAGGGAGCGCGGATAGAACTACCGACCTTTTCTTCTCCAGAAGAAGAGCTCAAATACCTGCGCACACGAGTTGCGGAGATTGACCATCAGTCATGGGAAGATGGTATCCCGACGGATACTCAGGCGGCTGTTTCTCAGGTTGTGCATGAGTATGCCAAAGTTGCTGTCACTCAAGAAAAACACATTACAGATAATCAGGAATTTGAAAGTGCAGTCGGACACCTCTCCTCACTCCCTCATCGAGAGCGAATGCGCGAGCTATATCAGCATCTCGCACAAAAGGGAATCGCATACGCCATCAAGGTTTCTCGAGGGCTTCAGAGCCCACATCTTGAGGATGATTTTCATCGTGTGCTCGTTGAATATATATCTCACGGCGGTCACATCCCAGGGCTTGAAAAGGAAAAAGTGTTGGACCGAGCACTCCACATGAATACATTTGCCGTTTCGCTTCCACCACTACTTCCTGGCGAGTTAAAACAAAAAACAGAAGAAATTCGCGCACTTATGTCGGTCATGGAGCAGCTCTATCTCGGACTTCTCGCTGTTGGAAAAAGTGAAGGGAAGGGTGTGGTATTCACGTTCGAGATTGCTCAGTCAAATTTTTCACACGCGATTGAATTTTTTATTGGAGTTCCTGCGCATCTTTCAGACCTCTTTGTAAAACACTTGCTTGCGCTCTTCCCAACCGCAAAAGCCGAACTTCGTCACGATGACTACAATGTATTTAATGAGTTTGGGAAAGCTTCTGGGTCATATGCAACACTCACGAATCCATTGTTTGAACGCACGGGTTCATCTAGCGCAGTTCTTCCAATTCGAACTTCTGAATACGATGAAGACCCGATCAAAGTGATCCTAAACGCCTTCACACACCTTGAGCGCGATGGGGAAGGGGCAGCCATACAGTTTGTTCTTATTCCTGGCAGCCACGTATTTTCAGAGCGCCTCAGAGAAGGCCTCGCTATGATAAAAAAGGGAAAGAAGAAGCCTCGTGAGGCTCTCGACCTACCTCTTTCAACCCTCTCATCGATTTCTCGGACTCTTGGTGAAACATTTTTTGCTCAAGACCAAAAGAAAAAAGAAGACAAACCCCCAACAGTTGACGATGGAATCATCAAAAAAGTTGAAGAAAAGCTCTCAAAGCAAATTGTTATGGCGAATCTTCGTGTTGTTGCGTCAGCAGGGACACATGAGCGTACTCGTGAAATCGTGAATCATCTTGAATCAGCATTCTCGCAGTTTGCTGATGCAGAAGGGGGGAGGATTCGCTTTCGTCATGTCGAAAAGACGCGTCTCGAGTCACTGCTATATCATTTCACATACCGACTCGCTGACGAGGATGAAATTGTCTACCTCAATACCAAAGAGTGTGCCACTCTATATCATTTCCCAGCAATGGTTGAAGCCAAGGTAGCCCCACAGCTGACCCAGACAAAAGCATCATATGCTCCTGTTGCGACAAATACAGTTTCTGACGGTGTTCTTATTGGGATTAACACCTATCAAGGGAAAGAGACTGAGGTCCGCATTGGCCCTATTGATCGTCTGCGACATATGTATGTCATTGGACAAACAGGGACAGGAAAGTCCAAGCTCCTTCAGCGCATGATCATTGATGACATTTTGCGGGGTGATGGCGCCTGTTTTATTGACCCACACGGCACTGATGTTCAAGATATTCTTGCTCAGATTCCAAAAGAACGGATCGATGATGTGATTTATTTTGACCCCAGCTATGCTCCAAGGCCATTTGGTCTCAATATGCTTGAGTACGATGTTCGCGATCCGCAGCAGAAGATCTTTGTAGTGAATGAACTTCTTTCGATTTTCAAAAAACTCTACGCTGCCGTTCCAGAGTCTATGGGCCCGGCATTTGAACAGTATTTTCGAAACGCCACCATGCTCGTCATGGATGATCCTGAGACAGGAAACACCGTCCTTGAGATCTCCCGTGTCCTTGCGGACAAGAATTTCCGTGCGTTGAAGCTCTCCAAATGCAAAAACCCGATTGTCGTCCAATTCTGGCGAGAGATCGCGGAGAAGACGAGTGGAGAATCAGGGCTTGCGAACATGGTGCCATATATCACCAACAAATTCGACGTCTTCTTGTCGAACGATATCATGCGCCCAATTATTGCTCAGGAGAAAAGCTCATTTAATTTCCGTGACATCATGGATAATAAAAAAATTCTCCTTGTGAATCTTTCAAAGGGGAAGCTCGGCGATATTAATGCGAACCTTATTGGTCTTATCCTTGTGGGGAAGATTCTTATGGCTGCACTTTCACGCGTGGATTCATATGGAAAGCAACTTCCGCCGTTCTACCTCTATATTGATGAGTTTCAGAACGTCACCACAGATTCAATCTCTGCAATTCTTTCAGAAGCACGAAAATACGGACTCTCACTCACTGTTGCTCACCAGTTTCTCGCTCAACTCGAGGAGGGGATCAGAGACAGCGTCTTTGGTAACGTAGGGAATATGGTGACATTTCGTGTGGGGACAGAAGATGCTGAGTTCCTTGAGAAACAATTTTCACCCACATTTACCGCCAAAGATATCATGTCACTCGATAATCGCAATGCGTACGTTAAAATGTTGGTAAACGGTGTTCCCTCAACGCCATTTAACATCGTCACTCCCGATATTCGCCCAGGAGAACATTCGCAAGTAGAAAACATTAAAACGCTTTCGTATCTTAAATATGGGCAGGACCGTCACGCCGTCGATGAGATCATTCTCGCAAAGTATGCAAGCGCGAGCGTTCTCGCACAGAAACCTGCAACCCTTCAGCAGACTCAACCAGCAGTTCGTTCGTCAATATCCTCTCCAGCATCAACTGCCTCTTGAATATAGGCTATTTTGTGCTATATTTTGCACATTATGGCAGTCAACCCTCACCCAAAGAAGGAGCGCACGTTTGTTATTCTTAAGCCCGATGCAGTGCAGCGAGGTCTTATTGGAGAAATTATCAAGCGATTTGAACGTGCTGGTCTCAAGATTGTATCCAGGAAAATGGCAGTTCTTGGTGAAAAGGAAATTTGGGATCACTACAACAAAGATGAGGCGTGGTTCGTAAAAAAGGGGAACAATATCGTTGCCAATCTGAAAGAAGCCGGTATGAAAATTGAGAAAGAGCCGGTCGAGTATGGAAAAGATATTATCCGAGCTCTTGCAGGCTTCATGACATCGGGACCCGTCGTTGTCATGGCCCTTGAGGGGAATCAAGCGGTAACAGTTGTGAAGAAACTTGTCGGAGGGACAGAGCCTTCAACAAGTGATGTTGGAACTATTCGTGGCGACTTTACGATGGACTCTTATGCGCTTTCTACCGTTGATGACCGTGCTGTTCGCAACCTCGTTCATTGTTCAGATGAAGCAGGTGAGGCAAAGCGTGAAATTGACCTCTGGCTCAACAAAGAAGAACTCATTGATTATCGTTTGGTGGCCGAGGCTATTCTCTACGACGTCAATCTCGACGGCATACTCGAATAATGGGTATTCGCCACCAGTTTTTCTTTCGATACTCCAGTGCTTGTCCTAGAAACACCTTTATGCACAGTACACACCGCGTGCCGTGTGTGATACAGTAAAAAGGTATTAGGAAAATCCACAAACCAAATTTTCGGGCAGGGTCAAATTATTCAAGCTCTTGGGCTTCGAATTGAGACCTCCCACCTGGATCTCTTGGGTTCATCCTAATACTGTTCTCGAAGACGTTCCGATCCGCAGTTGCGATCGGGACGTTTTCTTTTGCTCTCACGCATCAGGTCACGT
Source organism: uncultured Candidatus Saccharibacteria bacterium (assembly GCA_964622275.1). GTDB lineage: Bacteria > Patescibacteriota > Minisyncoccia > Phycocordibacterales > UBA6899 > CAYPEZ01. The sequence continues at coordinate 4,740 of CAZUMX010000031.1, read as the reverse complement.
ACAATGGGGGAATGTCATCCCGAACCGCCTTGGTGATTGTTGTTACGCTCATTGTTGCTATTTGCGTCTTCAATATTTTTGCTGTCACGAAAGATCTGTATTTTTATTACTGGTGGCTGGATATACCCATGCACATTATTGGTGGTTTCTGGATCGGGTTCACAGCACTAACGATTATCCAGCATTATCTCAAGCGCGCATTGCCACTGAAAGAACGCCTTGCGTACGCCTTTCTTATTGCGTTTGGCGTCGGAATACTGTGGGAGATGTTTGAACTTTTAACCGATCTGTCTTTTGCTCTAGAGCCTTATGTGTATGATCCTGTTGATACGACCTCAGATCTCCTCAATGATTTTATTGGAGGTGTGATCGCTGGGATTTTTGGTCACATTCATCAACATCAACAATCAGTATGAGTGGAATATTAACATTTGCGGGCGGAGTTGATAGTGTCACGGGCGCAAATTTTCTTCTTCATGTTGGGGGGAAGAATATGCTTACAGACTGTGGATTTTACCAATCGTCCCATAAAATGGGGGACGACCGGAATCGTGAAGCATTTCCATTTGATCCAAAAGACATTGATATCCTTTTTGTCACACATGCACACATTGATCATATTGGAAGAATCCCCAAACTTGTTCGCGAAGGATTTCGAGGTGAAATTATTTCCACATGGGCAACAAAAGATCTTGCTGAACTTATGCTCCATGACACGGTAGATATTTTGCGACGAGAGGCAGAACACGAAGAACGTGACCCCATTTATACAGCAGAAGATGTCGTAGAATCGATGAAATTATGGCGCACACGTGGGTACTATGAGCAGTTTTCAGTCGGAGAAAACATTACCGTTGAATTCAAGGAGGCTGGTCATATGCTTGGGTCAGTCATGGTCTTTGTGACGACCAATAGCGGGGGGGCTGCGCGAACTATCGTGTTTACTGGGGATTTAGGAAATTCTCCGGCTCCACTTCTTCGTGATACAGACCCAATCACAGGCGCACACTATGTGGTGATGGAAAGTGTGTATGGTGATCGAAACCACGAGCATCGAGATGAACGAAAGGAGGTTCTCCGCCAGGTGATTGTGAATGCTGTTAAAGATGGCGGAACACTTGTTGTCCCGGCGTTTTCAATGGAGCGCACGCAAGAACTTCTCTATGAACTTAATGACTTTGCTGAGCACCATACGATGCCTCGCATCCCTGTGTTCGTGGACTCACCGCTTGCGATCAAAGCAACAGATGTGTACCGACGCGCAGATGAATTCTTTAACAAAGAAGCACAACATATTATTTCAACAGGTGACAGCCTCTTTAATTTTCCAGGTCTTCATTTTACTGAGACGAAAGAAGAATCTATGGCTATTTGGGAGCATCAGGGTCCCAAAATGATTATGGCAGGAAGTGGAATGGCAACAGGTGGGCGTATTGTGCATCATCTCAAACACTATCTTCCCAAAGAGAACACCACAGTCCTCTTGGCTGGGTACCAAGCAGTAGGAACCCCAGGGAGGCTTATGCAAGAAGGAGTAAAGACCCTTGTTTTTCATGGTGAAGAGACTACTGTTCGGGCCAACATCCTCTCTCTTCAAGGGTATTCCGGACACAAAGACTCAAATGGACTTGTTGATTTTGCTGAAACAGGTATGGAAACCGTCGAAAAATACTTTCTTGTCATGGGGGAGCCTAAGGCCTCAATGTTCCTTGCGCAACGCATTCGCGACGAGTTAGGAAAAGACGCTGTTGTCCCAAGACCAAACGACAAGGTTACTCTTGATTTGTAGTATGGCCACCGAGACGGTGAATATTGCTCCTTCGTGGAAGGCACTCCTCAGTGAGGAGTTTGATAAATCTTACTTTCAAGAGCTCCGTGAGCGAGTTCGCGCCGCATACATGGAAGGCAAGGTATATCCACACCCGACACGAATGTTTCGTGCATTTGAGGAGGTCTCTCCAGAAGATGTAAAAGTGGTGATCTTGGGACAGGATCCGTACCATACTCCTGGTGTCGCTGATGGTCTCGCCTTCTCTAGTACTGTGGGAAATCCCATTCCTCCCTCACTCCTCAATATGTACAAAGAAATCGAAGAAGAGTTCGGGCTCTCTTGTGAAAGAACCCCAGACCTTACGCGATGGGCAAGACAGGGAGTTCTTCTTCTGAACGCATCTCTCACCGTTGGTGCAGGTGATGCAAATTCACATGCAGATTTTGGATGGCACAGATTTACTGATGCGGTCATTACTGTCATCGATCAGCACTGTGAGCATGTTGTCTTTATGCTCTGGGGAAGTTTTGCGCGAAAGAAAAAAACACTCATTGATGAGAAGAAGCACTGTATTCTCGAATCTGCGCACCCATCTCCGCTTTCCGCACACAAAGGTTTCTTCGGGAACAGCCACTTCAAAAAAGCAAATGCATATTTAAAAGAAAAGGGGAGAAGAGAGATCGTGTGGCAATAAAAAACACCCGTGTGGGTGTTTTTTATTGTGTTACTTCACTTCGGCGACAACCTTCTTAAAGGTGTCTGGAGCATTCTTGGCGAGATCGGCAAGGATCTTGCGATCAAGAGTAATATTCTTTTTCTTGAGTCCTGCAATGAAGCGTGAGTAGGAGAGTCCTTCTGGGCGAACTGCAGCACTGATGATGGTCTGCCAGTCTCGGCGGAATGCCGCCTTTTTGTCTCGGCGGTGGGCAAATGCATGCTTTCCAGCATGGGTGAGTGCCACAAATGCCATCTTTTCTTTCTTGGAGCGACCAAAGCGGTATCCCTTTGCGGCCTTCAGGGTATATCGGCGGGTCTTTGCACTAATGGTTCCTCGTTTTACGCGTGTCATAATGTTCTCGTTACTATGTTTATTACATGTTCACCAAAAAACGGCTTTTGGCTTTGTGTGAAATACCAAAGCTCATGAGTTTGCGCTGCTTGAGCTGATGTGTACGCTTCTTCTTTGCGTTGAAATGGTTGATGCCGGCGCGGCGCGCTAGAACCTTTCCACTCTTAGTGACCTTAAGGCGCTTTGCATATGATTTGTTGGTTTTCATTGCCATAAAAATGTTGTTTAGGATGGTTTTGCCGGCTTTGGTGCTTCGGTCTTTTTCTTTCCGGAGCGTTCGAGTGTCATCGAAAGGCTTTTTGGTCCCTTTACGGGAGGTTCAGCGATTTTATACTCTGTTGAGACGAGGCGGAGGATACGTTCCATGCGTTCTTGGAGGAACTTAGGATCCATATACTTCGTGCGTCCCGGGAGGTACAAATCGAGTTTCGTCCGATGTCCTTCCTCGAGCCACTCACTGATCTTTTTTGCTTTAAGCTCTAGGTCGCGCTCGGAAGTGCCAATTTTGATCTGGATGCCCTTGGTTTCAGTCACATGACTTTTTGCCTTGACTTCCTTCTCTTTTTTCTGCTCGACGTATTGGAACTTACCATAATCCATGATTTTTGCAACCGGAGGAATGGCGTTTGGCGAGATCTCAATAAGGTCGAGATTCACCTCTTTTGCGAGGGCAAGCGCCTTCTCAATCGAGATCACTCCGTGGTTTTCGCCTGTGTGGCCAATAACGCGGAGTTCAGGGACACGGATTTGATTGTTGATGCGGACTTTTTCTTTCAAGAGAGTGGGGGATTAACAAGCGGTAAATAATGAATGAGTTCCTAATATACCACACCTTTCACCACTCGTATACCATTCGTGCATAACGCCAATATTCTGTGGATTTGAGGGTATATACTTCTTGTTAGGTATCGTATATCCAATCTTTTCCTGAGATATCTGATAGTTTTTTCTTTATTATATCTATTGCACATTTTGACATGATGACGCATCGAATTTTAGCAGGTGGACTCCTTCTTTTTGCCTCTCTCGTCTCGTTTGGGACCACGGCAAGTGCTCATGAACATGGAGTTTTTGAGATAGGAGGGCAATATTATCAATTCACTATTGGGAGCCAGGGAGAGCCGGTGGTGGTAGACGATCGGTCCGGATTAGATTTGCGCGTCCAAAAATTGTCGTCACCAACTGCGTCAAGTGGCACTCCAGTACTAGGATTAGAAAGTTCACTCAAGCTTGAAATTTCTGCTAGCGGACAAAAAAGAACCCAGGACATCACGGGTGTGTGGGGACAGCCAGGTGCATACACTTCACTCTTTTACCCCACACAAGCAACCGTCCTCTCCTATCGTATTTTCGGTACTATCGAGAATGCTGATGTTGACCTGACATTTACCTGTCACCCTGGTGGTCATGTGATGGGAGGCACACCTGACATGACCCCAAAAGATATGGGGAAGGGAGTAACACGATACCACTCGTCAGGCTCCTTTGGGTGTCCAATGGAAAAAGCAGCGCTTGGTTTTCCTTCTCGCTCAGCTTCAATGGGAACCATGACTGAGACACTCCAAGTTCATGGAATGCTGCTCGAAACTATTCATCGCGAGTTCCATTTTGTCGAGATTGCACTCGGTCTCTTGGCTGTTGGTTTTGGACTCATCCTTCTGAAAAAACGTCCATAAATAGTGTGAGAATAGACTTACTCAACACCTCAGAAGCGCATGCCTCTGGGGTGTTCTTTTTTGCGTTATGTTAAACGGAAAATAACTTGACAGAAGCTAATTTTCTGGTAGTTTCGAGACCAGACTGTTTGTTGATTTTGTAAAACCCAAAACGCTTAAAAGGGGATACTCGTGGAAAACGAAAAAGTTCCAAAGACAGAGAAACTCGGAGATGTCATTCCTGA
>CAZUMX010000030.1:0-12008 GCA_964622275.1 uncultured Candidatus Saccharibacteria bacterium | reverse complement strand
GGCAGCTCCTGCTGAACGTATTGGAGGTGCCGTCAATAAAGCGATGCACGAAGTCCGGGTTGAAGCGCTTCCATCTCAGCTTCCATCTCACATTGTGGTTGATCTTTCGTTATTGACTGACCTCCACTCGCACATCAGTATCAAAGACATCACTCTTCCTGAAGGGGTGAAGATTATCGGGAATGAAAACGATACAGTTGTTGGTGTGACTGCACAGCACGAAGAAAAAGAAGAAACTGCGGTTGCCACGGACCTCTCGGCTATTGAGGTTGAAAAGAAAGGAAAGACCGAAGAAGAAGGTGGGGAAGCTGAGGCAGCAAAGTGATTCTCGTAACCAACCAAGGCCAAAACCCCATCCACAGAATGTGTGTGGGGTTTTTGATATACTCTATAAAATACCAAACATGACATATCGACAGCACATCATCAACATCATTTTTTTGGTTTTACTTGCGTTGAGTGCGAGTCCTGTCTCTGCACAAACACAAACTGCTGCGGAACGTCGAGCACAGCTTCAGGCAGAACTCAAAAAACTCGAGTCAGAAATGGAGGGGCAAAAGACGGTTATCGCTGAAACAAAAAAACAAGCACAAACACTCCAGCGAGACATTAGTCTCCTTGATGCAAGTATCAAAAAAACAGATTTGGCAATTCGTGCGAAAGATATCGAGATAGGGAAATTAGGAGACGAGATCAACGAAAGGCAAATCAGTATTAATTCTCTCAACGGAAAGATTGAGCGTGAAAAAAAATCTCTCGCACAACTTATTCGTCGCACTTATGAAATAAATGATACGACCCTCCCTGAGGTTATTTTGTCCAATACTGGATTGTCTGGGTTTTTTGTTGATCTTGATTCCTTTGATGCCATCAAGGCAGAACTCAAAGACTCCTTTGAAGAACTTCGGGTGACAAAAGCAGAGACAGAAGACGAGAAAAAGGCCCTAGAAGAAAGGCAGGACGAAGCAGAAGAACTACGAAAAGCTCAAGCAAGCGAAAAAAAGAAACTCAGCACAAACAAAACTCAAAAAAATTCACTGTTGAAAGAAACGAAAGGGCAAGAAAAGATATACCAACAGATGTTGAAAGATCGGGAGAAAGACGCTGCGCGTATTCGAGCGGAACTCTTCGCTCTATCAGGGTCTGCGGCAATTTCTTTTGAACGAGCGCTCGATCTTGCTAAGCGCGCGGGAGCAAAAACAGGAGTTCGCCCGGCGTTTATCCTCGGTATTATTGCTGAAGAATCCAATCTTGGACAAAACGTTGGGAAAGGAAACTGGAAGGTTGATATGCATCCGACACGTGATGTTCCTATTTTTAAGGAAATTACTGCGGAACTTGGTCTCGACCCTGATCAAATGCCAGTGTCGAAAAAGGTATGGTATGGGTACGGTGGAGCGATGGGCCCAGCACAATTCATTCCTTCAACGTGGGTCGGCTTTAAATCTCGAATTTCTGCATTAACAGGGAATAATCCACCAAACCCATGGGATCCAGAGGATGCGTTTATGGCCGCAGCACTGTACTCAAAGGACAATGGCGCAGATAAGCAAACCTATAATGCGGAATTTCGTGCCGCAATGTGTTATTTGGCGGGATGTAAGAATGCTTCAAAGGCCTCACTTCAGTTTTATGGAGAAGACGTGATGGAGCTCGCAGCAAAATACCAAAAGCAAATTGATATTTTGGGAGGGTAATCCTTGCTTGCGTTCTTCTGTATTCTCTGGTAGAGTGCCCGCTATGAAAGCTGATATTCACCCAGAATTTCACCTCAACACCAAGGCTGCTTGCGCATGCGGGGCGGAGTTTTCCGTCGGGTCTTCAAAGAAAGAACTCTCTCTTGAAATCTGTTCCCAGTGCCACCCATTCTTTACTGGTCAAGAAAAAGTCATGGACACCGCGCGCCGCGTGGAGAAGTTCAAGAGCCGCCAGTCTAAAGCCGCTGGAAAGAAATAACGTCGAATCCGAAAAACCGCTTTTGCCCATGGCAGGCGGTTTTTTCTTTGAAACACCTATGATCGATATCGAGAAATACAAAAAGGATCCGCGCACACAGTATCAAGTCCCAGAGCTTGAGCGGCTTCTCGGCGCCCGTGGAGAAGCAGAAGGAATGCTCCAAGACCCCGCCCTCAAAGAGATGGCAGAGGAAGAGATGCGCGATCTCGATACGCAGATCAAAGGACTCACCGAGTCACTCGAGGCACTTTTGGCCGATCACAGTAGAGAAGAGAGTCCAAAAGCGCTCATGATGGAAGTGCGAGCAGGTGTCGGCGGTGATGAAGCTGCGCTTTTTGCCTCTGATCTTGTGCGCATGTACTCGACGTTTGCTCAAGCACGCGGGTGGCATATCACCACGCTCTCCGAATCTCGGAATGACCTCGGTGGGTATAAAGAAGCGTCGTTCGAGATAGCAGGAAAGGGCGCATATGACCTTTTCCGATATGAAACGGGAGTGCACCGCATCCAGCGCATTCCTGAGACTGAAAAGTCGGGGCGAGTCCATACATCTACTGCATCAGTCGCGATCTTCCCCCTCCGAGAGAAACCGACGTTCGAATTGAATCCCGCCGATATCGAAATGAGCTTCGCTCGCTCAGGTGGCGCAGGGGGGCAGAACGTGAACAAGGTCGAGACAGCAGTGCGACTTGTCCATAAGCCCACTGGTGTCATGGTGCTCTGTACGAGCGAGCGAAGTCAGCTAAAGAATCGAGAAAAGGCTATGAAAATGCTTGTCGCTAAACTTGAAGATGCTTACGAGGAAGCAGAGTCAAAAAAAGCTCTCTCTGAGCGTCGCGCCCAAATAGGAACAGGCGATCGATCTGAGAAAATACGGACATATAATGTCCTTCAGGACCGAGTCACAGATCACCGCATCAAAGAATCTTGGCACGGCATCGATAGGATTTTGGGTGGAGATATTGAAAAAATGCTTACGACCATTACTACACGAGCAATGGAAGGTGGGGGACAGTCCGAAGGGGAAGACCTGGATGCGGAATAAGAGCACCCTCCCATTGCCAATTTGGGGTAATTCTGCTAGACTCTCACCCATTCGACTATGACGACACAGGCCAAACAAACCGCCCCAAATCCAGCCATCGAGGAGCTCTTCCGCGTTGGTGCGCACTTTGGATATTCCCGTTCACGTCGCCATGCTTCAGTGAAGCCATATCTTTATGGTGTTCGCAATGGCGTTGATATTATTGATCTCGAAAAAACACACACAATGCTTGAAGCGGCATGTGTGTATGTTTCTGGGCTCGCAGCAGAAGGCAAGCGCGTGCTTTTTGTTGGGACAAAGCCAGAAGCAAAAACTGTTGTTGCTGATGCGGCAAAGTCACTTGGTCTCCCATATGTTTCAGAGCGATGGATCGGCGGAACACTCACAAACTTTGGAGAAATCAAAAAGCGTAAAGATCGCATGAAGGAAATTTCTGGCATGAAAGAAAAGGGAGAAATGGAGCGCTATACAAAACGCGAGAGAATGCTTCTTGAAAAAGAACTTGCCCTCCTCGAACTGAATTTTGGTGGCATTGCTGATATGGATTCTATGCCAGCTGCGCTCTTTGTTGTCGATCCTCGACATGAAGAAATTGCTATCACTGAAGCAGCAAAGATGAAGGTTCCAGTAATCGCACTCGCAAATTCTGATTGCTCGATCAAGGGTGTCGCATATCCTGTTCTTGGGAACGACGCAGGTGTCATGTCCGTTGCCCACATCGTTGGCGTCATTAAGCAGGCATACTTCGAGGGGAAGAAACAGCATAAGCCTGTGTAAGGCTCTGTTGTCCTCCGAGTATTTTAATCACCATAAAAGCTCTTTTTTGTATGGCAGGAAAACCAATTACAACCGAAGAAATTAAAGCACTCCGTGATGCGACCGGCATTTCTGTGATGCAAATCAAGAAAGCCCTCGAAGAGGCGGGTGGAGATAAAGATAAGGCAATGATGATTCTTACCAAGAAAAGTGGTGAGATTGCTGCAAAGAAAAGCGATAGAACGCTTGGAGCCGGCGCTGTGGCCTCTTATGTCCACAATACTGGAACGGTTGGATCCATGGTCGTCCTTTCCTGTGAGACAGATTTTGTGGCTAAGAACCCAGAGTTTAAAGCTCTTGCGTACGATATTGCAATGCATGTTGCAGGAGTCATGCCCAAATATATACGCAAAGAAGACATCCCTGACACTGACATGCAAAAAGCAACAGAGCTTTTCCAAAAAGAAGTCGATGCGCTTGATAAGCCAGAAGAAATGAAGAAAAAAGTTCTCGAAGGAAAAATCAATGCGTATTTCAAGGAGCGCATTCTCATGGAGCAATCTTTCATTAAGAATCCTGACGTGACTATTGGGACACTTATCTCTCAAGCAGTTCAGAAATTTGGCGAGAAGACAGAAATCACTCGCATGGCTCGCTTTTCTGTGTCCGAAGGATAGCCTTTTGGTATACTGAAGTGCGTTTTATGTCCACTCTTTTTTGGTCCTGGCTTCTTGCAAGCGTAGTGTTAGTAGCACTTTTTGTGCGAGGTTTTGTTCGCGCAAAAATGACACCCGCAAGCTATGAGTGGAGTTGGAGCCCTATTTCATTTGTGTCAGAAACACTATTTCCTGCTTTGCGAGGATGGTGGATAGAGGCAAAGGAATATGTCATGTATGTCGTGCACAAGCTTTTTCATGTATTTTTTCATCAAATGAAAAAAACACACGATCGAGTTTTTGGAAAAGTCGGAGCAGATCACCAAGGGACTCCATCATTTTTTCTCAAATCTATTGCTGAACATCAAGACGAGCATAATGTGGCAAACAAAGAAGAGCGCAAACAAGGACTTTCTTGAGAGGAACTCTTGTGTATAACCATCGCTACTCATTTGTCATAGCTGAAGCTATACTTAGCTTCAGATGGAAACAACACAACATATAGATCAAGATGTTGCACGACTGCGCGGGGAACTTCAAGAAAGCCCAGGTTCACGGTTTCGGTTATCTCGTCGTGGGCGTTACATATTTTTTGGTTTCGTGCTCATTCTTCTCATGTTTTTCTTTGGGCTCTTAACAAAGCCTGTTTCGCAGCAAATTGTTGTTCAGGAGACCGAGACTCTTGTTGACCAGGGTGTTCGTACTCCGGAAGGTCAGGAATACCAGAATCGTCTCCTCGGTGTATATCGTGCATCGCAGACGGCGGCGCCACTTCCAGGTCAAATTGCTGCTACCACAACCGTGCCGCGTATTATTACGTGGTCTCCTGCATCCGTAGGGAAATTGAATGCAGATGGAACAGGGGTCCCCATGCATGGTACATATGAGATTCCTGGGGGGTGGTTTGCTTTGGCCCGAGTGTTTTCTGGCAAAGATGAAATTGGTTCAATTGCTCTTGATGCTCGAGGACTCGCACTTGCTTCACGAGGAACGTACGCAATTGACCTGAAGCCTACTGATGGAAGAACACAGGTCCGCCTTGTGTTGGATGCTGTGAAGTCCTGTAGGCTTGAATGTAGTCCTTTAGACCAAGTCTGCCAGTCAACAAATGTGAACTATTGCACTGCGCTATATGACAATCAGTCTTTTGTCGCTTATACCGATCAAGTCGCAGAAGCACTGCCGCCAAAAGGGCAATGTGTGAAGAAGACTTTTATAGCAGGACCTAAATATTCACCTCAGATTTCTGAGGACTACACCATGTGCACAAGGGGTATGTGGAACGCCCCTCCCTTTGTTGAGCCTACAACATGGCTCAAGAACAGTGGTCTCGCCAGCGATGCTGTAGTGAGTGTGTTTCTAGGAAAGGTGACATCATTTTTCTCTCCACAAATGAGTAAGCAATCACCAGGAATGATAAAGGAGACTGGGTCAACCGAGAATGTGCAATGGGTGATGGAATATACTAAAGGAGACGCAGGCAGTCGTGCCATGTGTGGAAGCAAGATTGCTATCTCTGTAAATTGCAAATAATGCTCAACGCCATGAAAGTACGATCTTTTTTCTTTATCATTACAACAATAGGTTTTCTTGCACTTCCTCTCCAGGCCTCTGCTGTGTGGACACAAGTGACTCAGGGCGGTGTCACAGGAGGTCCAGTCCCAAGTAACGCATTGGCCCCGATCATTCCTGACTGGACCATCATCCCTCCGTGTGGAAACTACTGGTTCAACGGCACTGAACCGAATGCATCGCAACCGCGCACCTTCGGAGAAGAACCAACGATCGTCGGATCGTACAACGGGGAGCGATGCTACGATGATTTTGATTTTTGGGACTACGGAGCAGCTTTGCATATCATCATGGTCTGGGAGTGGTCTGGCGGAGTGACACCTCCACCACCACCACCACCACCAACGGGGCCTGTGTGTGGAAACTGGGTGACGGAATCTGGGGAGCAGTGTGATGATGGGAATACATGGGGAGGTGATGGATGCTCTGGTGTGTGTACTATTGAGGTCGCCGGACCTCCTGGAGGATGCACTGTCCCAGCAGGAGGATTTGCAAATTCGATTATTTCAGACTGCGCTTCTTCCGCAGGGTATACGCAAGGATCTGACTTTAATAGTGCATATGTGATTGATCTTGGGTGGAGTAATTATCGTGTATGCCAGGATCAAAATACTATTCCAGCAACAGTCTGTTCAAATGGGGATTTCATCTGGCAGGGGAGCGCAATGTGTAATCCGCCGCCATATTGTTCAATTAATGGTCAATGTGGCGCAAGTAATAATGTGTGTGTGGCAGGAGTATTGAACGATATTCCTGATGATACATCAAATTATCGCTGGATATGTCTTGGTCAGGGAGGCTCTGATGCATACTGCAGTGCACCAATCCCTGCTTTCCCAGTAGATGGGGTTTGTGGATGGGCTGTTGATGTATGTGACGCAGGTTCTTACGAAGATCTCTCTGATACTCTTGCTGCATACCGATGGCGATGCAATGGCCAAGCTGGAGGATGGACAGCGACATGTAATCTTCCAACGCCACCAGACATTTCTGGTCCTGGTGGTATTGATTTTGGCATTGTCGCAATTGGAAGCAGTAGAACAATCCCCGTGACAATTACCAATCAGGGGGGGTTGCCAGCAAACATCACATTTTCTCCTCCGGGATCCGCAAACCTCTCTGGTGGAACGATGTCGTTTGACCCTATTTCGGTCACCGTCGATCCGCTTGGTGGGACAGCAACCATTGATGTGACCTACACAGCAGGCCCAGGAGCATTCTCGGGCTCACTTTCGGGGTGGATTATGGTTAGTGGTGCAAATACTATATGGATTTCTGTCGACGGATCTATAAGTTCTGCTCCTTCAACTGAGATTCAAGTCGAGCAGGTTGGTGTTGGGGTTATTTCTGATCCGCACAATGTAAACATCGGCGCATTGAATCCCGCAGCTCCTTCTGTGGCTTATGATTTCGTTATTCGGAATCTCACGCTCACACCGATGACATTTGATGTTTCGATCTTGGGTGGCTGGGCAGCAGGGTATACGCTTGTACCACAAACGAGTGAAGGGTGTGGTGGCGGGGGTCCCATTGTGGCCGGTGACGTGCGTGTCTGTCGAGTGATCTTTGATCCCGACACAAGCATCGTCGGAAATAGGCCTGCAACCATTGTGTTTGACAATACAACTAGTGGAGCAATCAGTGGAGACGATCCCGTTCGAGTAAACATGGATGCATTAGTATCTGGTGGGTCGCTCGCAGATGTAGGATCAAGCGGACCGATTCCGGTAACAAACCCATCATCGAACAATTTTGAACTAGATTTCGGCTCTCGACCTATTGGTGGGGTGTATGCACAGCAGATTGGCATAACAAATACGGGAGACGCAGTTCTTACAGGGTCTTACACGAATCTTTTTGGGACATTTACGACAATTGGCTCACAAAATGTGAGTGTTAACCCCTGGGGAGCTCCGCACCTCATCACCGTAGAGTTTCGACCCACAGCGCCTGGACCAGTCAATGATCTTTTGGTTATTGATGCGGATGCGGCAAACTTCGGACCGTCGGGAGATATTCGAATTACAGTCAAAGGGTCAGGAAATGTATCCCCGGACCTCGACGTTATTCCAGAGGGTCAGGGACCGAGGTCTTGGAATACCGGGAACGCAAATTTGCCATTTAACGATCAAGAGATCTATTTGGGACCGACAGAACAAAAAAGTATTTCAGTAACCGATGTTGTGGGGGTCCCGACTACAATCACAGCCATATCAAGTAATGCCGCATTTACAGTTGTGCCTGCGTCACTCAATCTTCCTGCAAATGGTTCGGGAGATTTTGTTGTCACTTTTGATCCCGATCTTCCTCCGGGAATAAATAGTGGATCAATCATGCTGGATGCTTCAGGCATAGGTCCAAACTTTACCGTGTTCACGAACGGAAGAGGATTTGTGAATCCGCCTTCGCTCGATGTTCCTGACCCATTTCCGTTTGGGAGGGTTGTTCTATCAAAAACAAAAGAACTCGACATCACCATTCGCTCACTTGATTCGCGACCGCTAAGTTTTGCTGGTATTGGTAATCCACTCGGGGACGCTGCTTTTACCTGTGTTTCTGCAAATTGCGGAGCTCCGTTTACGTTGAACCAAAATGAAACCCAAACATTTACCCTGAGATTTACTCCAACAATGGTTGGAGCGTATAGTGGGACACTTCAGCTTGACGTGATTAATGTGGGGATGGTTGATCCTGGGCCTATTACACTGACCGGAACGGGAATTCAGCCAGTTATTCGATACGAGGAAAGATAGTAGAAGAAATGTCCTGTGTGGACAAAGCGATCCAAGAAAACTTCATTAAGGTATACTTTAGACCAGATGGACGAAACCATGCCAATAGTGGAGAAAGATGTCGTAGAGCTTCGCAAGGAACTTGACCGTCAGGGTCAAGAAGGGAAGCCGCACATTCCTAAAAAATGGATGTATCTTCTTGGAGTCATCACTCTTCTTTTTGCAATGTTTGTTTTTGGATTACTGACAAAACCAGATACGCAACAAGGAGAAATTTCAGTAGTACAGGCGGTTCTTGATAAGAACGCACCCCTTGTTGTGCAGCCTGAATTTGGACAACGAATACAAGCACTATATGCGGCAGCATCAGTGGGGACAGCGCTTATTCCGACAGAAAAGTCAGAGGCTGTAACCCCCAAAATTCTCACATGGACACCTCCAAACAAAGAACAAGTCAACGAAGATCTTCCTCCGATATCTGGTCGGTACGAAATTCCTAGTGGATGGTTTGGGCGTGTCCGGTTGTTGTCGGACGGGAAGGAGATAGGTTCGGTTTCTGTTGACGCTCGCACCGCTGATGGAGACAAGGGATATCAGGGAACATTCTCATTTACACCAAAGCGCTCGACTCTTGGAAAACAGGTCGGCCTCGGTTTTGATGCTGTCGAAAGTTGTCGACTTGTTTGCTCTCCAGCAGATATTCTTTGCCAAAAGAAGCATAAAACAGACTTCTGTCTTGCTCGTGCGAATAATCAATCCTTTCTTCTTTATGTTCCGACGTCCGTAGTAAACCCTATGGTAGACAACAAGGAATAGCGTAGATAAACACTAGACAAATTTCAAATAAACGACAATCAGTATGAATTATATTTTAAGAACAACATTCCGTTTCCTTGCGTTCATACTTGTGTGCATGGGTTTTTTTGCTCCATTCGTTTCAAGTGCATTATGCGTGGGTGCACCAAACATGGTTATTGAAGCGCCTGAGATGTGCGATGATGGAAACTATGTCAATGGTGATGGATGTACGCAGAGTTGCCAGTTTGAGAATTATTCGGGTCCTGCGTTCTCTTGCTATGGTAATCCGGGGAACCTTCTTCAGAACCCTGATTTTGAAGATGCTGGATGGTTTTGGCCACATTGGAATGTCATTGGCAGTGATTCATATATGAATACACCACCCGCTGAGGCAGGCATTTGGCAGGCATTTGGTCAGCGAATAGCCTTTCTTCTAAATGGAGGAGTGGAACAAGTGGTTCCAGGAAATGCGGGAAGAACGTATCAATTAAGTTTTTGGGGAGGGACACATGATCCGAGCCAAAATGAAGTAGCATATCTAGAGTTTCTTGATGCGGGGAGTACTGTAATCGGGTCAGTCTCACGAGATATTGATTATGATGTAGATCTCGATGATGCTGCGCCGTACATTCAAGAAGAAACACTGTCAGCTATTGCACCTGCTGGAACAACGCAGGTAAGGGTACGTGCTGAAAGTATAGGTGGAGCGACAACGAAGTTTGACTCGGTGTGTCTTCTTGACCAGGGGAATGGGTATACCGTCAATGTCACAGCGATTGAGTGTGACGATGAATCATATTTGCCTAACCGAGCCGGTGGAGCTGACATTACTCCGACCACAGCGTCAACCTTTATGGCAAATCCTGTGAACGCAGCACACTGTCATTATCAGTCTGGAGTCGGATTTGAGTGGGGAGACGACAATACGACATATCCCCCAGACTGGAACACTGCCACTGGCCCCGTGGGTGGAGCATATGGATGGAATACGCTCGGGTTCACAAATGGATCGGGAGTACTCACACAATTTGTTCCGTACAATCCTGCAACAATGTCAGGCGGGGGCTTTCGTATTCGTGAAATGCTCCCCGTGGGATATATGCCATTCTTTGGCGTGACGAATGTTCCAAGTGTCTCGGCGGAAATGTATTGTAATAAAGATGTTGAAGCATACGATAATAATGAGACATTCGTTGGGTACGAGGTTCCGCCAAACCCGACTACGCTGAATGCGCACTGTGTCGCATGGAACGTCCTAGGTGGCCCCGCTCTCCTTGAAGTGTATTCTGTTGCGGATGGAGTGCGTGTTCCAACAGATACACCAAGTCCATTTGAAATGAATCTCGGGAGTTTTGATAAGTCCGTCGCAGGTCCAACACAAAGAGACTTTATCATCAAGAATATCGGCTCCACGCCACTTTCGTATCAAGTCAATGTTCCCGGAGCTGTGTCTGGATATTATCAATGTACGAGTGGATGTGTAGGGGCGAACATCCCTCCAAACAGCACTGCAAACATCACCATTGAATTCACCCCGTCAGCTGCTCCCATTGTAGATGCTCCTGTCACAATAGATATCGATAATGTTTCTCCTCTAACAGGGGGGACCGATCCTGTCCAGCTCCGCTTTATTACGGATGTTTTTGATAGCAGTCCCGTTCTTGATGTGCTTCCAGGGGCAGTTAATCCTCCAGTGTCTGTGACAAATACAGGACCAGGAAAGTGGACCGTTGATCTCGGCTCAGTTGCTGTCGGCTCTTCAATTACACGAACAGTAGCGCTCTTTAATGATGGTGACATGCCTTTGTCTGTTAGCTATCCTGCTATTGCAACAGCAGATTTCTCTGCTCCTGCGGACAACGACAACACGCCAGACATTACTCCTCTGAACGATCAAAGTTATGACATTACGTTTGATCCGCAGGCAGGGGGGTGTATTTCAGAAGATATTACGATAACGACCAACGGCTATTCCGGGGGTCCTTCAGTTACTCTGCATATTGAAGGGTGTGGAACCACAGCCCCTGACCTAAGTATCGAGGTTCCAAATCCTAGCGCTCCACCACCAGCATTTATTTTTCCTCTAGGGTCAGGAAGTGGAGCACTGAATTTTGGAACTCAAGATATTAACTCAGGAGCGAAGACAAAGCAGATTGTGATCGTCAATAACGGTTCAGCTTCATCTCAAGTAACATTTGCCCCCACTGCGGCACCATTTGGGGTTCCGGGCGGAGTCATCATAATCCCTGCTCATGACTCTGTCTCATTAAATCTTACGTTTGACCCGGCTGCGGCTATACCGTATTGGCAAGATGCGTTTATTACTGCCACAGGGTACCCACTCCCATTTACTCTGACAATGAGTGGTCAGGGAACTGACTATCCAGCTGCGTTTGATGTTCCAGCGTCAATTAATTTTGGAAAGGTGGTTGTGAATAAGTCAAAAGACAAATTGACGACATTTACCAACAATGACACAGTGAGTCTCGGAAC
>CAZUMX010000029.1:5328-12583 GCA_964622275.1 uncultured Candidatus Saccharibacteria bacterium | reverse complement strand
GCAACACTTCGCGGTGTCCGCATGCACGCATTTCTCGAGAAGCTTCTCAACATCGCCCTTCCTCGCTCGAAGGACTTTCGTGGAATTTCTCCTCGCGCTGTTGATGGCATGGGGAACTGCACTATTGGTATCAAGGAGCACACTATTTTCCCAGAGTCTTCTGATGAAGACCTCCGTGATGTCTTTGGTATGGCAATCACTATTGTCACAAACGTAAAGAATCGCGACGAAGCACGTGAGTTTCTTAAGATCATCGGCGTTCCATTTCGCTCTGTTGACGAAGAAAAGAAAGCCCGCGCTCGTAAGAAGAAAGAAAAGAAAGCAAAGCCAGCAGCATAAAGTCGAAAAAACCGCAGAAAAAAGCGGTTTTTTTGTTGTCATATTTACATAAAAAACTCCCCGAGGATATCGGGGAGGTGATTATTTTTGCGGGAGACACATGGGCATCTCAGGCATCAGGATGGATGGGAATGCGAACATTGCCACCATTATGACGCACATCAGTACGTGGAACACATCAACACCAATTGAATAAAACGACACTGGAGGATCTGAAACCGTTGTTATGAATTCTTTGATGAACACTCCTGTGGTATAGACGTAAAAGAGTGTGAATCCCCACGTGATCCAACTCCACGGTGACCCAAGGAACATGTATGCCATGCCCAAGAAAATCCCCGCATGGAGCATGCACCACTTTGCACTCGGTTTTGATCCGGGTGACCTTGTGACGAGAACAAAGAGATAGATTCCTCCCTGGATCACAAAGAGGATGACCCACGATATCGGCGGTATCCAAAGAAAGTATCTCGGGACGCTCATTGCAACCATCCCAACTGCGCAAAGTCCGTGAGCGACTTCTTGCCAAGGGCTATAGTAGCCACAACAGGAAACAATAGTCTCTTTTGCCCCTGCACGAAGAACATAGAACAGGAGCATTCCTGCGAATAGTGCCGCAATGAGGTAGGCAATCGGTCGCGTTGCTCCAACGATATTCGGGAGGTCAGTCATGTATAAGTGACCCATAGTGTATTCCTTCTTATTAAAGAAAAGTCTTCAGTGGTTTTAGCACAAAAAAAGAAAAAAGAAACCCCGCTCCTTTTTTATGAGAAGCGGGGAGATGATGGGTCTCATGCAGCGTGATGCTGCTCGGACTCAAGTGACAAAAGCGCTGAGCGCATGCGCGTCCAGATGCGGAACTGTTCGGGTGTGATGTCGGTTCCCGAAATTGTTCGCATGACCGGAAGCCCAGATTGCCCAAAGATCCCTCGAGTGTGTTGCCGTGATGCATTGTATCGACTGAGCCATGCTCCGTAGCGTTCATTATTGAAGCAAGTCAGTGGAACCTCGATACAGCTACACTTCATGGTGAATTCGATCACCGTCCCACGTGTCTCTCGCGTCCACTCCGAGACTGAGCGCCACATGGCAGTTCCGAGCGCGGTATTTTCCATCCATGGGACAATACCATCCATGACCACAAGCTTCACAATGGTTTTTTTCTTGGCGTGGAATCCCGAGAAGGGAACCGATCGGATGCCATCATGGTCTGCTGTGCTTGAGAGGAGCCCTCCCAAGAGAGCGAGATCTGTGGGAAGAGGAGTGAATCCATGTACATTCATTGCCTTAAAGGCATTGGGAAAATCGATGTTGGGAAACGCTTGTGCCATCGAGGCACAGTCAGCGTGTGTTGCTGGCCGCTCCCAATGAAATCCACGTTCGTGTACGCACATAAATCACCTTTGCGATGTTGAAGAACAATGAGAATTCCAAGGGCATCCTACCACGGGGGGATAATGTGCACTATGCAGGTGATGTACAAAGACGATACAATATAATCAAGAGAATTTATTTTTTAATTTGTTCTTATGGAACCAAACAAGATTGGGCACAATAGTCAGACAGCACTTTTTGCTATCGCCATCATTTTGGCACTTGGCGTAGGGTTTTATATGGGGTATCAGACAGGATATGTGAATGGGGGTGCCGCAATGCATGAGATGATGGATGCAGAAAGTGGTATTGGAGATCATGTTCATGCCATGATGCATGATCATACTGGCACGGCGGATAGTGCTGCGGGAACTGTTTCTACCAGTGATGCCATGCACATGATGGATCACGCAGCACAATAATTCATTTGCAAAGGACTGTCCTCGGAAAGAGACACAAAAAAGAAGCCCCTCGCTGCTGCGAAGGGCTTTTGTGTTCTAGAGGATAGTCCTCTAGAACTTGGTGGGGGCAACCCTGGTGGTGCTGCCCCAGCCTGTTCCTCCGGATATCCATCCGGAGGTTTCGATGGCGAGCCCACCTCCGTAGTGGGTCAACCCAGTTTTTCCAAAGGCATTCATGAGATTTCTCCTTTGTTGCTTGGAAACCAGGACTCTTTGAGTATACACCTTTAGCGTCTGGCTTCTACAACGACCTTTCTTGCAAAAGACGATACCCTATGCTAGTATCACCCCCACGAGAGAGAAGATCCGTATTTCTCCTTTTGTTGCCTCGAAGAAGGCCATAAAAGGAAACATATGCGATATCACTCCCTCGCACCCCTCCTTTAGTGTGAGGGCATTCACGTAAATATGGCAAAAACATCAGTTCGCGCACGCGCACAAAAGAAACCTAAGTTTTCAACCCGATCAGTCAATCGGTGCTTTAAGTGTGCTCGCCGCCGTGGGTATATGCGTGCATTTAATCTCTGCCGTATCTGCTTCCGCGAATTAGCAAACGAGGGAATGATCCCCGGGGTAACAAAATCATCATGGTAATCGATCCTATTGGAGACATGCTTGTGCGCATCAAGAACGCGGGACTTTCACAGCGTTCTTCTGTTGTGGTCACATTTTCTGATCTCAAAATGCGTATTGCAAATATTCTTGCACGTGAAGGGTATCTCACCTCAGCAGCAAAGAAGACACGCAAGGGCCTTCCTGTCCTCGAACTCACTCTTGCTTATGCAGGGAATGAGCCAAAGGTGAAGGGGACACTCCGTATTTCAAAGCCTTCCCGCCGCATCTACTCTCCACATGACAAACTCGGATTTCATCATCGTAATCTTGGCGTTCTTCTCCTCTCGACTCCAAAGGGTATCTTGACCCAAGCAGAAGCACGCAAAGAACATGTGGGGGGAGAAGTCCTCTGCCGTGTCTGGTAATTTTCACTCTCTATGTCACGAATTGCTAAAAAACCAATCACCATTCCTGAGAAGACCACTGTCTCTGTGGCGAATATGACTGTTACAGTAAAGGGACCAAAGGGGACACTGACACGCACTTTTCCTCCTGTGGTCACCATCACACCTTCTGAGAAGACGGTCACAGTAGAAATGGCGACAAACGACAAGACCAAACTTCCGATGTGGGGAACAGTTGCTGCGCATATCCGCAATATGATCAGCGGAGTGAACCAGGAGTTTTCAAAGAGAATGCTCTACGAAGGTGTTGGATACAAAGCTGATGCAAAGGGGAAGACCCTCGTGCTTGCGCTTGGATTCTCTCATCCTGTTGAAGTTGCAATTCCAGAGGGGCTTACCGTAAAGACCGAGAAGGGTGAGTTTACCGTTTCGGGCATTGATAAAGAAGTGGTCGGTGCTTTCTGTGCAAAGATTCGCTCATTAAAGAAGCCTGAGCCATATAAGGGGAAGGGTATTCGCTATGAAGGTGAGGTCATACGCCGCAAGCAAGGAAAGAAGGCTGCATAACAATACCTTCATACAGAAACTCAAAACAAATTATGAACACTGCATCAAAAAAAATATCTGCTCGAACCCGCCGCCATGCACGCATTCGTGCAAAGGTGTCAGGAACAAAAGAGATGCCACGCCTCTCGGTCTTTCGCTCTGGACGATATATCTACGCCCAAGTCATTGACGACGAGCAGGGCATTACTCTCGCTGCATCAAGTGATCTCAAGACCAAGAAGGGAACAAAGACTGAACGCGCAAAGGCAGTAGGTGAGCAGATTGCAGAAATGGCAAAAGCAAAAGGTATTACCAAGGTCGTGTTTGATCGCGGAGGATTCCTTTATCGCGGACGCGTTGCGTCTCTCGCAGATGGAGCACGCTCTGGAGGACTCGTCTTTTAATTATCACATCGTATGACTGACACTACACACGACACTCAGAATAATGGGCAAGACAAAGCGGAGGCAGTGACCGTCAATGGCGCTGTTCTTCCTCCTGAGACAGCTGGGTCTACAGACAGGGCTCCAGAAGGAGGCGATCATCGCCGAGGTGGCCGAGGTGGCCGAGGCGGTAAGGGTGGTCGCGGGGGTCGCGAAGGAAAGCCTCGCGAGCGTGTGAAGAGTGAATTCGACCAAAAGTCTATCAATGTTCGTCGCGTGGCTCGTGTGGTTGCCGGTGGACGCCGTTTTTCATTTTCAGTCGCAATGGTGATTGGAGATCGCAAGGGGCGCGTTGGTGTTGGTCTCGGAAAAGCAGGAGATATGTCGCTCGCTATGGATAAGGCACAAAAGAATGCTCGAAAGCACCTCATTTCTGTGAAGCGCACAAAGACCAATTCTATCTCTCATGAAGTTCATGCCAAAGACGCATCTGCTCGCGTAAAGATTATGCCAGCACCAGGTCGCGGTCTTGTTGCGGGTTCCTCTGTTCGTATTGTTCTTGAGCTTGCAGGAGTCACCGACGTGACATCAAAAGTGCTCTCTGGTTCAAAGAACGCCCTTAACATGGCTCGTGCAACAGCCAAGGCACTTTCGACACTCATGAAGTAATTTAATTTCTACTTATGCAGATCCATCAGCTTAAACCAAAGACCACTCGCTACAAGTACCCTCGTGTTGGGCGTGGTGGAAAGCGCGGCAAAACCGCAGGAAAGGGAACCAAGGGACAGAAGGCTCGCGCAGGACGAAAGATGCGCCCAGAGCTTCGCGATATCATCAAGAAATTTCCAAAGGTTAGAGGATATCGCTTTAAGGCGATTTATTCTAAGCCCGCAGTCCTGAATGTTGGAGATCTTGCAGTTCTCTCCTCAGGCACAGAGGTCAACCCATCAGTGCTTGTAGCAGCAAAGCTCGTTCGTCGAGAGCACGGAGCAATTCCAGAAGTAAAAATTCTTGGAGGAGGAGAACTCACTGTTGCTCTCAAGGTTACAGGATGCACAGTCTCCACTTCTGCAAAGACAGCCATTGAAAAAGCAGGAGGCAGTGTCGCACTAATCTCTACCAAGGTAGCAAAAACCGAGAAAGCCAAAAAGTAGTAGAATACGATCATGAATACTTTTCTTCATAAGTTTCGCCTTCTTGTCACGGACCCCGTCTTAAGAAAGCGGGTACTTTTCCTTTTGGGAATTCTCGTTATCTTTCGTGTTGCGGCAGCTATTGCTATTCCAGGTGTTGACCACGAAAAGCTTGCTCAGTTTTTTTCTAACAATCAGTTTCTTGGACTTCTGAACGTCTTTTCAGGTTCAGGTCTTTCAAATCTCTCTATCGTGATGCTGGGAGTTGGGCCTTATATTACCGCATCAATTATCATGCAGCTCCTTACCATGATGTTCCCACGTCTGAAGCAGATGTATCACGAAGAGGGGGAAGCAGGACGTAAGAAGTTCATGCAATACTCACGCTGGCTTACCCTCCCACTCGCGCTTCTTCAAGGGTACGGACTTCTTGTGCTCCTCTCTCGCCAGGGCGTGCTCGGAGACCTGACAGGGGCACAAATGATGCTCAATATTCTCATTGTGACCGCAGGGTCGATGATGCTCATGTGGCTCGGAGAACTCATTAGTGAGTTTGGTATTGGGAACGGTGTCTCAATCCTCATTTTCTCGGGAATTGTTGCTGCTATTCCAACACGCCTTTCGCAGGCACTCTTTAGCTATACTGCTGCTGATATCCCGCTTTATCTCGGATTCCTCTTGGTGGGGATTGCAATCGTGTTTGGTGTGGTCACAATGACCGAAGCCGAGCGTCCAATTCCTGTGACTTATGCGAAGCGCGTGCGTGGAGGGAAGCTCTTTGGAGGAGTCTCTACATACCTTCCTATCCGTCTCAATCAGGCGGGTGTGATCCCCATCATCTTCGCACTCTCCATTCTTCTTTTTCCTCAAGTCCTTGCTTCGATTTTCTCGGCTCTTGGTTCAGGGACGCTCACCTCAATCGCAACCTTCCTCACTAACGTGTTCAATCCATCAGGATGGTTCTATGCGACATTCTACTTTATCCTGGTATTCTTCTTCACCTACTTCTATACTGCGGTCACCTTTGATCCAGACCAGCTTTCAAAGAATCTTCAGCAGGGAGGAGCATTTATTCCAGGGGTGCGCCCAGGCCAGGCGACAAGCGAGTACATTGCTAAGATTCTTACTCGCACAACATTTGTTGGCGCAATCTTCCTCTCGGGTGTTGCTGTTCTCCCGCTCATTATGCAGACTGTGACAGGCAATCAAGCTTTGGCTATTGGTGGAACAGCGCTTCTGATTGTGGTTTCTGTGGTTTTGGATCTTGTGAAAAAGATTGATGCGCAGATCGCCATGCGCGAGTACTAGGCCTCCGCATTTCGAGCGCTACTTCGTTGACCACAGGCGCCAACCCACTCAACGTACGCTTGTACGTCTCATGGGTATGGCGCCTTTGTCGCCTCGTATCGCATCGAAATCCGACGGCCTAGTGAGCGTTGGGCCGACGAGTGGAATTTGGTACTTAGGGGTATAATACGTATATGAAATTGATTCTGAACCAATGGTTTAGGGTTGTGCTAGCGGTTTTGTTGGCCATTGCAGTATTTATTTATTATCGTGAACATTCAATTTCAAAAGCAGAGTTATATAAAATTACTTCCGAGTGTGCTCAAAAAAGTATTTCTTTTGCAAAGGACAAAAGCAATGAATTCTTACAGTGGGAGGTGCTTCAAAGTAACTTTGATAAAGAAGAAGGGAACTGCTTTGCGGAATTTCATATTGGCGCTTCGGGAAGTTCGGCTGTTATTTATGACCTGACTCACAACAAAGAACTTGCACTCAGGCCGAATTTAATTTTTGAGGCAAATCGTGAATATACCGAAATGGCTCAGAAATATGAGATTGTAAAAAATGAAACTTTTGGGATTAAAAAATAGTTCTCTCAATGTAAATTTCAAACGGCTATTCTCCAGTTTGTCTTTTTGGTCGGCCACTTCTGCATTTTTGGGCAGCATCATTCTTGCTCACTACGGGCTTCCGACCGAAATTCATTCTGATGGACATATCAATTTGATACTGGAACAAATCGATCAAAATCAGATTGTGCTTGCTGCTAGGTA
>CAZUMX010000029.1:0-5318 GCA_964622275.1 uncultured Candidatus Saccharibacteria bacterium | reverse complement strand
AACATGGCAAAGACTTAATGAAGGCTCCTTTTGCTGCTAGGTATCATTTTTATAGTGAAGTGGGGTGGTGGCTTGTTGTATTGGGTTTCGGTCTTCAACTGGCGGAAATAATAAGGGAGACTGTAGTGGAAGAGTAAAGACTCACATATTCATATTAGTGCTTCCCCCCGCTGCTTTCATAGAGTGGATTTATTTATTATTCATTTATCACTTTATTAATCTCCTGGTTTTGTTTGTTTAATTTTTCTTGCATCGCTTTGGCGGTGTCGATATTTTTATTTGCGGCTTCTATGGCGGTCACCTCTTGGGACTCTATGGACCCGTCTTTTATGACGACAGGGGAAGGGTTGTCTGTGAAGTACATTTTGGTAACGATGAAAATAAGGAGTGCACTTCCTATGAGAATGAGAAGCAAGAGTCCATATCCGCCGGTTCTTTTCATAAGGATATTGTATACCAGAGTGTCGCACAAAGGCTAAAGTAAAACCCCCGTCACAAGTGATCGGGGGTAATGGGGGTCTCTCTCTCGTTACTTTCTGCTTTTGTCTCGAAAGAGGGCTGAATGGCTTGCCGAGTGATGCGGTCCGACATCTGGGTGTAAATTTGTTGGATTTCTGGATTCTTCAACAACCTCGACGACTCTTCGTAAAGCGATCTGGGTGTATCCATTGTGGCGCTCCTTTCATCTTCAATTAGACTATCGTGTTATCAGGACTTGTCAAACACACCAAAGACTGCGATTAGGAAAAAGAGAACCCCGTGAGATATATCCTCACGGGGTTTTTAGTACTACTGTGTGTTGGTGAGAGAAACTCTCAACCAAAATACGCTGTTGGTTCGCGATACGGTGAACCGAGGAAGAAGTGGGGGAATTTCCTCACAAACCAGCTTCGGTGTTGCTCATATTCGTGTGCCTCGATGCCGACTTCAGAAAAACTGAGTCTGTTCTCGCTCATTTCTAGCTCGAAAAATCGCAGCCAGGGATAAGCAGGGGAACGCTTTCTTGCGTTTTGAAAGAACTCCCTCGCTCTTGCTATGGAGCAGTAGCGGAGTAGATTCTCGTACTCCTGTTGAGAGATTCCGAGATCCTGAAACGAAAGCTGAAATTCATCCATCAGTATCTGGAGATCTGTGTTTGGTCCTCGGTGTTGGACTGGACGAGCGGCCATCACAGAAAGAATTTCTTTTCCACGAAATATCGCTTCTTTGCGATCTTGATCCATGTTTTTCCCCTATATGGTTCTCTGAAAGGAGCGTAATCAGTTGAAGATTATAATGTTTATTCGTTAGATTGTCAAATACACGTCATACTTATACACACCGAGCGTTTGACCCTCATTGTGTCACTTGGGATAATCCTTGTAGATGTGATCACCAAAAGTGTCCCACATCTTCCCAGAGAGCTCTTAGGCTTCCTCTGTGTGGCGGTCCAAAAGGCCGGTCCACCATCCTAAGCGTGAGTCTCGTATGCTCTTATGTCCCACCGACCCTCTGTGACCGAAATCACCCCAGGGTCAGCGTCGTAAGCAACGTCTCTGAAAGGGCCCACTGTTTCTTTCCCTAGTGTTCTTCAGTTTTGATGGAGCAAAGCAAAGGAGGACAACCTTCTTGTCGTGCGTCCCGCTATTTCGGGAGTCCGAGGGATACAGACTACACTCCACCACGAGACCGCACATCGGAAAACATCGTCACCCGCATTCAGCTGATGCGGGTGATATGTTTTTTGGGAAGATTGTATAAAAAAGAATCCCCCACACTTCATGGTAAGGTGGGGGTCGAGTGTTCAGCGATGCTGAAGAATTTTATTGCGGGCATTTATTGCTTTGATGATGAGACGTGAACGCTCGACCTCATCATTGTTCTGTAGGGGAAGGGGTTTCTCTTCCTGTGGCTGACGCTCGTCTTTCTGCTGTCTGCCTTGCTCGCTATTTTCAGGTCTATTTTCCACACAGTACTCCAATGAACACAGCAGCTCGTAGCTTAAACTAATCTTCGCTCTTCTTCAAGTTTTTTTGTGTCATGAGAAAAATTGTCGCTATTGTTGTGATAGGGATAGCCAAAAGCACTCCTGAGCCTCCAATCATGGTGCGGATAATTTCTTCAGCAAAGAGCTCGCGATTCAATGATGCAAGAAAATTGCTGGATGAATGATAAAAGAGAAGAAGAAGTGGAAGTGATGTTCCAACATACGCTATTGCCAACGTGTTCACAAGGGCTCCAATGTGTTCACGCCCCATGCGCATCGCGCGGGTAAACAGGAGTCTTTTGTCATGAATCCCAGCTCGTAATAATTCTTCCACTGCAATTGCTTGGCTTATTGCTGCATCATAAAGCACTCCCAAAAGTCCAATTAATATGCCACCCAACAAGAGTCCGCGAAAATTCAATATTCCTGCTGTGTCGAAGTTGAGGTAAACGGATTCCTCATTACTCATTCCGCTAAATTGACCAGCTTCAATAAATAGATGCGAGAGTAATCCTGTGACAACAAGTGTTGTGATCATTCCAACAATGGACGCTGTTGTCGCTCTATTCCAGCCATGTGTCACATATGCACCAACAAGGACGATAACAGATGATACAAGTGTGCTCAAAAGAATTGGGGAGTATCCTTTAAGTAGTCCAGGGAACAGTACCCAAACGATGATGGCAATGCTTGCGACGAGTGTGAGCAATCCCCGTATACCTTGCTTTCCACCAATGAGAAATAGAAGAAAAAGAAAACATACTACTGACACAGCGAGGACAAGAGTGCGATCGGGTTCAAGCACTGCATAGACATCACTGGTGTGAAATGGGCTGGTCTCGTGGCGAAGGAAGAAGCGCTGCCCTTCTTTCAGTGGGAGATAGTCATTCTCAAACACGACGACTTCTCCCGTGGATCGACCCGTAAGAATTTCAACTTGGAGTTTTTGAACGACGGCAGAAACGCTTGTACCAGGAATCGGGTTCGTGTTTTCAGATAAAATGGTACGAACCACCGCACGCTCAACAGTAACCGTCTCTGGGACGAGTTCTTGTGCAGAAAGCAAAAGAGGTGTGAGAGCAAGAGCAATAATAAACATCACGCGCATATGCATGTGCATATTGTACCTTACAAAAAACGAGCCTATACCACATTGGTATAGGCTCGAGTGTCTTAGCAGTCGGCGTAGGCGATCGGACCCATCTGGGTCTCGATCTGGAGCTTGAGCAGGTTGCGGGGTTTGGTCCCCACCGTTCCCTTGCAGCAGTTCACGAACCACAGTTTTTTCCCGTGGCAGAAGTGCTTCTCTGCGAGAGGGCGGAGTGCGTCGGACGCATGTAGCCGGATGAGCTGCTTTCCGACCTCGCTGTTCGGGTCTTCCAGCCACTCGGCCTCGACGCCCTTCTTGTGGCTTTTCTGGTGAAGGAGCTCGACCGCGAGGGGCAGGTCGCGACGCATGGCTTCGACGAGCACGCGCTCACGCTGGCTCTTGCGGGCCTTGGACAGATCGATCTTGAGGTCGGCGGCGACCTGAGGGATTGACGGAAGGGACATGTTTGCCTCCTATGGGCGTTGTGAAAGGACAAGATTACTCGCGGATAAAGCGAGCGGTCGAGATACTTCCACAAGGAAACATCCCCACCGCACACATCATCTCTAACTAGGCTCCGGATAGGCGAAAGTCGGATCAATCTGTTTGGTGAGATCGGCTCCTACATCCTCATTCGCCCAGCTCTCGGCATTCTTCTTGTGGAACTCTTGGGCGACCGAGAGATATTTTGCCCAATCCTTTGTCTGTGCATCGGCGACACCTTTGATCGATGTGAGAATTTCTGATTCGACAGAGGAGAGTGTGGTGAGCGGAAGATGTTCTCCACGATCGGTTCGCTTCACGAAACTCGAAGCAGGGAACCCCGCGATGTACGCATCACCGACACGCTCGCGGATGAATGCCTCGTCCTCAGGGCTCTCGATCTTGTTCCCGACGACACGGATGACGACACCATGGTCTTTGGCGTACGACTGATACTGGTGATAGACATCGACCGATTTGACCGTGGGCTCGACCACGAGAATAGTGAGGTCGAATCGGGTGAAGAGTCCTGAAGCGAATGCGTCCGCACCTGCGGTCATGTCGACGACAATATACTCATTGCTCCTGTCCACCATGTGATTGAGGAGGAGTTCGACGACACCCGTCTTGGAGTGATAGCACCGGACTCCCAGGTCTTCCTCGCTGAAGGGGCCGACGGCCATGAACCTCACGCCATCGACCATCCGAGAGAATCGATCATAGACAGGGTTCGTTCCGGTCACCGACAGGAGTCGAGAGCCTTTTCCTGGAGGAGTGGTCTTGATCATGCTTCCCGCACTCTCGATGAGTGGGTTCTCTCCACGAAGATGTTCTTTGATCGTTTTTGATTCGATTCCCAACGGTGGGAGTGCTTTTTGTAAGTCGTCAGACCCCGAAAGGGAACGACCCATGTGTTGATTGATGTCTCCGTCAATCGCAATGACAGGACGCCCCTCGGAAGCCAAAAAACGGCTCAACAGAGAGCTTAGTGACGTCTTTCCACTTCCACCCTTTCCGACAAACGCTATTTTCATAAATGCAATATAGTTGCGTTACGATATCATGCTGAGTGAGTTATTGCAACTTATTTGCGTTTAGAATAGAATAAACGCATGCGGATCCAAACACACTCAACATTCGAGACCCTTTTGAGAGAGGCAGGTCTTAAAGCGACCCCCGGGCGCATTGCTCTCCTTGAGCATTTCAGACACAGCTCGAAACCAGAGACTATTAAAGAAGTCCACAGAGCGATAAAAGAGAAATTGGATCAAGTCAGTATTTATCGAGCGGTTGAAGTGTTGGTCCAAAAGGGAATCCTTCGACGTGTTGATTTGCGTCATCCTCATGCACACTTTGAAATGAATCTTGGAAGAGCACACCATCATCATATTGCGTGTACTGTTTGTGGTTTTGTTGAAGATGTTGAAAATTGCGAAACAGAAGGTATTGAATATCAAGCAATACAATCTTCAAAACACTTTAAGGGAATCGACAGCCATGCGCTAGAGTTTTATGGAGTATGCCTTTCATGCGAGAAAAAAGATCGGCATATCTGATACTTGGTATTTATGCCTCGAAACACTCGAAATATTCAATGGAGTACACTCCTAAACAAAAAAAACATTGAATTGTTTCAGAAACTCAATACACCGGAGCACATTCAAGATTTTCTCAATGCAATTCCATTCAATTTTTCAGACTCTCTATCTTCTCCGGGTGAAACTATTCGTCGAAAATCGGCTCATTGCCTCGAGGGCGCACTTCTTGCTGCGGCGGTTC
>CAZUMX010000028.1:1686-12749 GCA_964622275.1 uncultured Candidatus Saccharibacteria bacterium | reverse complement strand
TCATCACAGAAACAAAAGCAGACGTTGCCTTTGCGAACTTTGATTTACTGAATTTCTGCATAATCTCACAAAAAAGTGTTACTAAAAATCGCCCCTCCGCTCCATGCGGATACTCACTCCATTATACCTATTTTCGAGAAAAAAATGGGGTCTTTGTCCCCTTTGATTCAGCACACGAGCATGCAATCTTTCCATACTATGTCAATACCAAAAGACGGCGCTGGAAGCTCTTTATATAGAATAATACTGGTGCTCAATGAAACTTCAGTTCCTCGAAATCACCCAACCAAGAGAAAGTCTTTGAAAATTGTTCATATGCAAAACACAGTCGACCATGATCCCATGGTGGATGGATTCCGTTTGGGGAGAGTCCCATGCACAAATATTGTAGTTGCGGACGACAGATCAAGGTTCGCTTACGGGGGAAATGGATTACCCCTGATGATGACCATGATCTTTGCCGCCAGTGCTACCGTTCACAGCGTGATTCGCTCCGCTGACGTACCGCCCCCATCGTAAGATCGGGGCGGATTCTTTTTTATTCCTCCGTCATATACCCACCACTTTGGTGGCTCCAAAGTTCGGCGTAGATGCCTTTCTTTTCCAAGAGTTCGTCGTGTGTTCCATCTTCAACAATCTTGCCTTTATCAAACACAAGAATGCGATCCATCATCTTTATCGTCGAAAGTCGGTGGGCAATGACTATGGTCGTCTTCCCTTTTATCAGCGAATTCATAGCGTCCTGTATCAGTGCTTCTGAATGAGAATCCAGGCTTGATGTGGCTTCATCAAGGATAAGAATAGGCGCCTTTTTGAGTATGGCTCTTGCGATCGCAACACGCTGCCTTTCACCACCAGAAAGCTTCACGCCGCGTTCACCTACAAACGTATCGTACTTTTTGGGAAGTTTTTCAATGAACTCACTGCAATGCGCAAGTGTCGCCGCAGAGATAGTTTCTTCCTCTGTAGCATCACGTCTGCCATACTGAATATTCTCTAGCAATGTGCGATGAAAAAGTACAGGATCTTGAGGAACGTATGCAATTGCCTTACGCAGACTCTGTTGGGTAATAAGACGAATATCCTGACCATCGATGGCGATCACTCCCCCTCTTTGATCATGGAGTCTCATGAGGAGTTTCACAAACGTCGATTTTCCCGAGCCAGAATGACCGACGAGCGCAATTTTTTGACCCGATGGGATATGAAGCGACAGTTTGTCGTACACCGGTGGAAGATCGCCATACCCAAACACGAGATCGGTGATGGTAATCTCGCCGCCTTTTACCTCAAGTGGTAGAGCTCCTTTAGTATCCGTGATCTCGTGAGGAGTGAGGAGCATCGCAACAGCTTCTTGCGAATCTGAGTATCCTTCGTAAAAGGCTCTAATGACCCTCCCAAAATCCCACATCCTATTTCCCAAAGAAATAATATAGATTTGGAACATGACAAACATTCCAGCCGTCACCAGTCCAGACTCCCAATATCGGATTGCGATATAGAACAAGAGAAATTCGACGATCACGAAGAGGGCTGATTGCGACATATCGAGGATTGCTCCAAAGTTCCAGCTTCGCCACTGAGCTATGGCTTGAAGTTTCGTGAGGGAATGGAAGCCTTTAGATTCATGGGATTCACCCGCATATGTCAGAATGGCACTGTGGTTTCCAACAGCATCAGCAAGTCTCCCTGTTGTCGCAGAATCAGCTGATGCAGACGCAACATCATATTTCACTTTCCATCGAGAAAAGAACAAATTCAGAACGAAGACGATGCCAACCCAGACGACTATCACCATCGAGACTAACCTATTCTGAAACCACACAATCACTGCGGCTCCGACGGTGTGGATGATGATCGGAATAAGACTGAAAATAAGCGCATCCACGATACGCTCAAACGCACGCCCCAAACGATTAATGCGTTGAACGATGGAGCCGGTAAACGTATTTGAGAAGTACGTGTGCGAGTGCCGGATCACATAATCGAAGGAGAGATCCTTGAGCCGAGCCATCACATCAGACTCGAATCTATTGAGTATAAGCATTCCCCCACGAAATAGCGCCCACCCGAGCGCATTAAGTCCCAAGATAACAAACACGATGGGCGTAAGTTCGTTCGTGACGGTCTTGGGCTCCACACCTCCTCGAGCAAGAACGTCAAAGAATTGCTTGTAATAGAGGGGAATGAACAAATAGGTCAGCTGTGCGACAAAGAACAGTATGAAGATAGAGGCGCCAGAAAATCGGTGAGGATAGACTCCTTTCCATAATGTTTGGACAATATCTTTAAGTTTTGGGGTTATTGTGGCTTTCATGCAAATGCGTTGTGAATAATGAACCGTAAAGTAAGGCTGCCCTCCCCGAGGAGTACGGTTATGACATCAATGTGAGATCCGGACAAAAACTAGGAGTAAAAAACTCCACGGGAGATAAGCACTGGAATGAAAGGGTGTGTGCTCATACGAGTGATATCTTTATAGTGCCACAAGAAAACCCAAGGCACAAGAAAGGCTTCTGTTTAGCTTTTTAAGCATCTTTCAATTTGAAGAAAATGCTCATTATTCAAAAACTTAGTTTGAATTTGAAAATTTACACACCCTCCCCTTTGAGTTCTTGAATGAGTTTCTTTGCCTTACTTGAAAGTCGTGTTGGGGTCTTCACAATAACGTTCACCATGAGGTCTCCCTGCTTGCCTTTGCCATGCGGAATACCTTTTTCTTTGAGACGCAGGATGTCTCCATAGCTCACACCTTCTGGGACCTTAATTTCAATATCTTTACCGTCGAGCCCTTTCACATAGTAGACACCACCGAGGAGTGCGTCTGAAAGCTTTACGTCAAGGTCCATAACAAGGTTATTCCCTTCACGGCGAAAGATTGGATGCGCCTTTACATAGATTTTGACATAGAAATCTCCTGAAACTCCTCCAGGAACGGCTTCTCCGCGTCCAGAGAGACGAATCATCTCACCATCACGGATACCCGCTGGAATGGCGATCGAGAGAGTTTCTTCTTCTTTGCGGACTCCAACACCCGCACAAGCCTTACATGGATCTGTGGGAACTTCACCGGCACCACGACAGACACTGCACATACTAGTTGTTGCGAAGGTTCCAAAGAAAGATTTACGGGTCTCTCGAACTTGTCCCTTTCCGCTACATGTCGAGCACTGTTTCTTTTTCGTTCCAGGCTTTGAACCAGTTCCAGTACAGACAGAGCACTGTGATGCTTTATTCACAATGACTGAACGAGAAACCCCTGTCACTGACTCAAGGAAAGATATTTCGAGATCCATCGAGATGTCGCGACCACGCTGCTGTCGCACGCCTCCGCCTCCAAAGAGGTCGCCAAAGATATCACCAAGATCTACCCCATCAAATCCTCCCTGACCAAAACCTCCAAATCCTCCGAATCCGCTTGGATCGAAACCTCCAGCCCCGGGCCCTCCACCATTGAATGTCTTTCCATATGCATCATACTCTGCGCGTTTCTTTTCATCCTGAAGCACCTGATAGGCTTCGTTCACTTCTTTGAACTTCTTTTCGTCTCCTTCTTTTTTGTCAGGATGATACTTGTGAGCGAGTTTGTAGAAGGCCTTTTTAATTTCATCCTTTGAGGCCTTGCGGTCAACACCTAAGATTTCGTAGTAGTCAGACATAGTGCGTGGAAGTCTTTAACGACATACCACATGGTTCACAACGAAACATGTGGTACATAAGTCCGGTCAGTGTAGCACAGAATTACACGTCGTGAACCTTGGGTCCTGCATCACCCTCCTTTGGTGGTTCTGCCCCGGGAGCACCAGCTCCTCCCTGTGGATTCGCTTGAGCGTGCTTTTGCATCTCCTCGCCAATCTTTTGCATTGAGGTTGAGAGCGCTTCGGTCGCTTTTTTGATCGCATCGATATCCGTTCCGTCTTTGACCTTACGCACATCAGCGATCTTTGCTTCGACATCAGCCTTCACCTCAGCAGAAACCTTCCCTTCTGCGTCCTTGAGTGCCTTCTCGGCTACATGGATCATGGAGTCTGCGTGGTTCTTTGCTTCAACTGCTTCCATTTTTTTCTTATCCGCTTCCGCATTGAGCTCAGCGTCTTTCTTCATCTTCTCGATATCTGCCTCAGAGAGCGATGAGCGTGCTTCTATACGGATAGACTGTTCTTTGCCACTTGTCTTATCCTTTGCCTTCACCTGAAGAATACCGTTGGCGTCGACGTCGAAGGTCACTTCGATTTGCGGCATACCACGTGGTGCAGGAGGGATTCCTTCGAGATTAAATTGTCCAAGTGACTTATTGTCAGCTGCCATTGGGCGCTCTCCTTGAATGACATGGACAGTGACCGCTGTTTGATTATCGGCAGCAGTAGAAAAAGTCTGTGATCGTGATGCTGGAATGGTGGTGTTCTTTTCGATAAGCTTCGTATTCACTCCTCCAAGAGTCTCAATACCGATAGAGAGAGGAATGACATCAAGAAGGAGAACATCACGGACATCGCCCTGAAGAATGCCTCCCTGAATAGCTGCACCAAGAGCCACAACTTCGTCAGGATTTACACTCATATTCGGCTTCTTACCAAAGAATTGCTCAACCGCTTTTTGAATGGCTGGCATGCGAGTCTGCCCTCCAACGAGAATTACTTCGTTGAGTTCCCCCACCTTAAACGGAGATGCCTCCATCGCACGCTTAGTAATCATCATGGCACGGTCGACAAATTCCTGTGAGAGAGACTCCAGCTGGGCTCGGGTCATCTTGATGAGGAAGTGGCGCGGGCCCGATGCATCACTTGTGATGAATGGAAGATTTACCTCAGTCTCCATCGCTGTCGAGAGCTCGATCTTGGCCTTCTCTGCTGCTTCATCTAGGCGTTGGCGTGCAAGAGCGTCGGTGCGAATATCAATACCTGATTCTTTTTTAAATTCTTCGGCAAGCCAGTTAATGACCTTTTGATCGATATCCTTTCCACCAAGATGAGCATCCCCATCAGTAGCCTTCACTTCAATCGTATCTGCAGCAACTTCAAGGATAGAGATATCGAATGTTCCACCACCAAAATCGAAGACTGCAACTTTCTCATTTGCTTTCTTATTGAATCCGTACGCAAGAGCGGCCGCTGTTGGCTCGTTGATAATGCGCTTTACTTCAAGACCCGCAATCTTTCCTGCGTCGCGTGTCGCTTGGCGCTGTGCGTCGTTGAAATATGCAGGAACGGTAATGACGGCTTCGGTGATTTTCTCACCAAGCTTTGCTTCTGCATCTGCTTTAAGCTTCTGGAGGATCATTGCGGAGATTTCCTCTGGACGGTTCCACTTGTCACCCATTTTGACTTCCACGCCTCCATTTGCAGATTTTTGCATGTCGAACGGAACAACAGCCTTGTCCTTCTGTACCGTGTCCTCATCGAAGGAATGGCCGATAAAGCGCTTGATCTGATAGATCGTGTTCTTTGGGTTCGTGACCGCTTGGCGCTTTGCTGTCAGCCCCACCTGGCGCTCGCCAGTCTTTGAAAGCGCGACGATAGACGGAGTGGTACGGACACCTTCGACGTTTTCGATGATTCGGGGTTCACCCGCTTCAACAATCGCCATTGCGGAGTTTGTCGTTCCAAGATCGATACCAAGAATTTTTGCCATAGAATTGTTTTAGCTAATGAATTAAGTAATACAAATAACTGATTGTGAGGAGAAAAAGATGCCTATCTACGCACACCTTCCACGAACGATAATACAAACATTATAACACATTTATTACATTTTACAAATTATTTTTACTGATAGAAGATTATTTTGAATAGACTTTTACTTTGGGATGCCGGAGGACCTTATCGCCCAAGCTGTACCCTTTTTGCACCACTTCTGCGATTGTATGGTCCTTTCCTTCGTCGTCGGTATGAATGGATTCAACTGCTGAGTGTTCATTGGCGTCAAAATGTGAGCCGATGGCAGGGACAAGGGGTTTGAGTCCGTGGGATTCGAGTGCTCCTGTAAGCTGCTGATAGATGTATTCGACTCCCATGCGCCAATTCTTTTCAACCTTTTCCCATGCTTCCTTGTTTCCCATCGCCATATCAAAACTTTCGATTGCAGAAAGGAGATCTTCGATGACTCCTGCTTTCCCGATATTGATGGCGTCCTTAAGAGAATCATCAGATCGCTTTTTATAATTCAAGAAGTCTGCCCTCAGCCTTTGCCAGCCATCGAGATACTCTTGTTTTTCTGCAACTGCCTTCTTGAGTTTTTCACGAAGTTTCTTTATCTGATCCGCGGGACTGCCAGTATTTCCATCCTCATCAGACTCTTCTATCACCACGTCATCGGTCTGGTCCGTCTTGGGTATTTTTATATCGTCTTGTTGGTCATCCATAGTAGTGTGAGTATACCTTAATTATGTTTACAAGTCGGTCTGAGAACGAATAAAGCGTCGAAGCTGCACAATAACTTCTGTCGGCGGGAGATAGTAACAAATTCGCTTCCCATCTCGCGCACTGACCACAAGACCATCACGTGTCATCACCTGGAGGTGATGCGATGTCGTCGCGACTGTCATGCGGAGCGCAACTGCGATTTCTGACACAGATGTTTCCCCGTTTCGCATTAAATGGCAAATGATATGAAGGCGTCGCTCGTCCCCTACGGTGCGTAGTGATCGTGCCAATTCATTCAAATCCATGTTTGAATGATAAACCCTCTCTACAATGTCGTCAAGATGCCGGTTGTAGAAGAATCTGCTTGGAAGAAGACTGGTGTCCTGAAATGATTCGAAGGCGCTTCTGCTCGACTCCAAGATACTTTCCCAAGAGATACAACACCTCACGGTTGGCCTGATTTTCCTGTGCGGGGGCACGGGTATACACCTCGTACTGATGCGTTCCCTTCTCCACCACCCTGTCTTCAGATGATTCTGGAAACACCTTCACGCGTAAGACTTCTGCTCCATCAGGGATTTGCATCTTATTTAATAAAGATTGCTGGAGTTATAGAAAATTTTATACGACTTACGTATTCATTTTTTACTTCTCCCTCTAAACCTCCTCCAAATCCGATGCCAGCGATTTTGATTCCACCAGTCCCCTTCTTTCCTTTCTTGTTACTAACCGTCACAGCAATATCAAAAACAATTACATTTTGATCTTTGCTTTCAAACGGCATTATATGAAAATGGTCACTATCGATTTTTCCATTTTTTCTAATTTCAGAATTTGCGCTTCTGACGCCATTTTTTATTCCAACTAATGTCTCCCTAACGAAGGTCTCTATGTCCATATGCTTAATATTATACAACGGAAATGGAACGAGAGATTTGGATGCAGTGCTAGGCGTCGGTGCGGAAGTACCCCTGAGCCGTACTTCCTGTACGGTGAGCGGGGTCTTCAAGCCGACAACAACGCAATGCGCCAAATGTCTCGTTACGCATTAAAAAACACCCTGCTTGAGGATGTTTTTTAGAATAACTAGCGTTTCGACCACTGTGAGGACTTACGTGCCTTCTTAAACCCAAAGTGCTTACGCTCAACGGCGCGGGAATCACGCTTAAGAAATCCTGCCTTCTTGAGCGTCCCCTTGAGGAGAAGATCGGTCGAGAGAATTGCGCGCGAGAGTCCGTGGCGGATGGCCTCTGCCTGTGCGTGAGGACCTGAGCCCTTCACATGAACAGAAACTGCATACTTCACAGGAAGTTCGAGGAGTTTGAGTGGAGCCTCGACAATTGAACGGTATGTTGCTGGGAAGTAGTCATCAAGCGACTTGTCGTTGATTACGAAAGAATTCTTTCCGGCTTCTGAGATGCGGACACGGGCAATGGCAGTCTTGCGGCGGCCAATTCCCTCAACGTATTTTTCGGTTGCTTTAGTGCTCATATCCATTACTCAGTAACTGTTAATTGCTTCATGATCTTGGTGCGAAGCTTATTCTTTGGAAGCATTCCGTAAACTGCTTTTTCGATCGCAGCGCTCTTCCCCTTCTTCTCGATGAGATCTCCGAGAGAAGTGATACGGAGTCCTCCTGGATATCCGGTGTAGCGAGTGAACTTGGTCTGGACCTTCTTCTTGTCAGAAACCTTGGCCTCCTTTGCATTCTCAATCTTCACAGGAACTCCTGCGAGGCGATTGCGTGTGTAGGTCACAGAATCTTTCCCTAGAAGCACCTTTGCGGCTTCGCTCGCAATGCGTCCAATAGTCTTCCCTGTTGCGTCAATGATGTGTGTTTTCGATGTCATATCTGTATTGTATTAGGCAACAAACTCAACAATGGATTCCTTGGCCCCATTACCACGAAGTGTCTGAGGAAGCTTCACCACACGGGTATACCCTCCCTTACGATCCTTGAATCGTGGAGCAATATCCTTGAAGAGCTTTGCCGTTGCGGTCTTATTGTTCCCGAGACGAGCTGCCACGAGACGCTGGTTTGCTACCGTGTTCTCACGAGCACGGGTCACAAGCTTCTCAATGCGCTGGCGGATTTCGCGGGCACGAGCATCCGTCGTGCGAACCTTTCCATTCTCGATCATTGCGAGAAGAAGTGATCGAACAAGCATGCCTCGCTGGCCTGCTTCTCGATGAAATTTACGTTTTCGTCCTTTATAACTTGCCATATCTGTATTTCAAATCAAATTTATGCCTTAAGCGTTACGCCAAAGTTTGACAATGCACGCTTAATTTCCTGAATGCCTTTCTCTCCGAGACCGTCGAGCGCAAGAAGGTCTTCCTCGCTCTTCCTGACAAGCCCTCCAACCGTGCGAATATTCGCATCAGTCAGCGCATTTTGTGTGCGAGAGGAGAGATCAAGTGAGTCAATACGCGTCTTAAGGAATTCAGTATCCATGTCTTCCTTTCCTTCCGCTGACGATGGGGTCTCCTGTGAGATAAGCGCAGGCTCCTCTTCCTTAAAACCAACGATTGCCTTGAGCTGTGTGATCATGATCTCAATAGCTTCTTCAAGTGCTTTGCGTGGAGTCAGTGACCCATCGGTTTCGATTGTCATCTTGAGGCGATTGTAGTCAGTACGATCTCCGACACGCATATTCTCTACTTCATAGTTCACACGACGAATTGGAGAGAAGATTGCATCGAGTGCAATTGTCCCGATCTCGACCTTCTCACGTTGAAGCATCTCCTTTGGAACATACCCGAGGCCCTTCTCAAGACGAAACTCCATCGAAATCGACGAATTCTTTCCTGTAAGTGTACAGATTGGCTGTTCAGGGTTGAGGATTTCAACCTGGCCTGGAAGTTCAAGGTCTCCTCCAGTTACTGCCTTTTCTCCCTTGGCTTTGAGACTCACGGTAATGGCTTCGTCTCCAGTCATATGGAAACGGAGGCGCTTCACATGAAGCATGATAGCTACGGTGTCCTCCATTACTCCATCAAGAGTTGAAAACTCATGATCAGCACCTTCAATCTTGATTGAGGTGACTGCAACCCCTGGAATTGATGAAAGAATAATGCGGCGAAGGGAGTTGCCGAGTGTGTACCCATACCCAGCATACAGCCCTTCAATCTCGTACACGCCAGTAAATTCATCTTCAGAGATGACACGTGGCTTTGATGGAAGTGCGATCGTATAGTCAGACATACCTATTATCGTTTTTGACTTGCCCGAAGGCTAATGAATAAAATAATCGAACCAAAATAAATTAACGGCTGTAGAACTCAATAACCTGCTGGAAGTTGAATCCAGTCTCTCCTTTTTCGTACTTAGCCGTTCCAGTTACTTCGCCTGTCAGTTTTTCAGGATTAAATGAGAGCCAGTTTGGTGGGGTGCGGCGATTCGTCTCTGCGGTAAACATAGGGCTTGCCTTTGAACCTTCTCGAACAGAGAGCTTAGCCCCCGTCTTCACAAGCATCGAGGGAATGTTTGTACGGACACCGTTCACAAGAATATGTCCGTGAGCAACCATCTGACGAGACTGGACACGTGAGTTTGCAAGTCCGAGGCGGAAGACAATGTTATCGAGGCGATGCTCAAGTCGCTGGAAGAGGCGGTCAACGGGATTTCCTCCTTTGACGCTCATGGCTTCTTCGACATAGCGCGCAAACTGCTTCTCACGAAGCCCGTAGACGTTGCGCACCTTTTGCTTCTCACGCATCTGCATACCGTATTCAGTTACAGTGGAGCGATGCTTACGCTCTGAAAGCGGCTTTCCTGGTGGAGTTGGCTTCTTCTCAAAGGTACACTTTGGGGTAAAGCACTTTGCTCCCTTCAAAAAGAGTTTTTCTCCTGCACGGCGACAAATTTTACACTTTGGATCAGACATATTGGGATTATCGTAGATGATTAGACACGGCGTTCTTTCTTAGGACGAGGACCATTATGAGGAACAGGTGTGCGGTCTTTGATTGACTGAACTTCAATTCCGCGAGATGCAAATGCGCGAATGGCAGACTCACGTCCACTTCCTACTCCGCGAACAATGACATCTACAGACTTGAGGCCAACTTGTTCTCCTTTTTCTGCGAGATGCTCACCAACCTTTGCTGCTGCAAATGGGGTACCCTTCTTGGCACCAGAGAAACCAAGCGCTCCAGATGATGAGGCAAAAGCAAGATTTCCTTGAGCGTCGGTCAAAGAAACAATGGTATTGTTGTACGTCGACTGAATATGGAGGATTCCATGAGCAATACGCTTCTTGGAAACCTTTGAGAGTGAGCGTGTTTTCAGCCCTTGATCGACTGAACCGCCCTGCTTCTTAACGATACGTTTCTTTCCCATAGTAGTAAAAAATTTCGGATTACTTCAAATCAACCTTACGACGTCCAGAACCCATCGTTCGACGAACGTTACCGCGGACTGTACGAGAGTTTGTACGAGTACGCTGCCCACGGACAGGAAGACCGCGAGAATGGCGCATTCCACGATAACTCTTGATGTCCTTGAGGCGCTTGATATTCTGAGCGATCTCGCGTCGGAGATCTCCTTCGACACGCATCCCCTCGACAATTTTACGAATCTTGTTTTCCTCGTCTGGAGTAAGATCCTTCGGCTTCGCTGTCCACTTCACGCCAACCTGGGTCAAAATCTCGCGACTCTTTGCTCGACCGATACCATAAAAAAGCATGAGACCAACCTCA
>CAZUMX010000028.1:0-1676 GCA_964622275.1 uncultured Candidatus Saccharibacteria bacterium | reverse complement strand
TTGTTTTTGTTCTGGGACATTGATACCTAAAATACGCATGGATGTAAAAAATTAACCTTGACGCTGTTTATGGCGGACGTTCTTGCAGATAATATACACATACCCTCTTCGACGGACGGTCTTACATGATTCGCACTTTTTCTTGATGGATGCTCGGACACGCATGTGGGGTATTTGAATACGACAAAAAAAGAAACCCTTCGGGGCAAGCCCCTTAATATGGTTTCAGTGGCCTATTATACACATTTATAAACGTTTGACAATCCTTTGCTTTCCCCCGTATGGGTTTGGCTCAAGTTCAACCCTATCTCCGACGAGAACCTTGATTCGATGCATACGCATTTTTCCAGAAAGATATCCGATGATCACTTCCCCATCACTATCTCTTTCTACTCGAAAAAGTGTGTTTGGGAGCGCCTCAGTCACAGTCCCTAACATTGGTTTTTGGCCAGAGTGAGACTGCGGATTGTGTGCTGGTTGATCAATTCCCATGAAATAGTATTCGGCCTTGTGTTTAAGGATTATTAAGGAAGAGAATAGAGGAAATTTCTTCTTGCGTCAAGATTATTGACTTGATGTCGCTGCCTCTGCGCCTTTCACAACAACCATGATGCGATCTTTATTTCCTGGGAATTTTCCTCTCCACCATGCTGGACGAAATTCAACTTCTGCTTCATTGATTGATGGTATTTTTGCCAAAACCTCACTAAAGACGGAGCGCTTTTTCCCGAGCAGATTCGCCACAAGCTCTTCCGTATTGACATTCCAAACGATTGTTGAATCACCTGACACAGTGATGTGGAGCTCATTATCAAGCCAGGCACTCTCATCCTTTGGCACAATTGCAATCTTCAGGAGATCGAGATCTGGGACCGACACAGGGGATCCGTCGTAATTCGGCACTGCATCTTTCGCAAGAGCAGATGCCAGCAATGCTCGAGGAAACATCACTGCTTGTAATGTAGAAACTTCTTCGAGTCGCACGGCCTGTTCATTCCCTTCTACATCTGTCCTGGAAAGTGGTCTTGTGATGATAAACATTCCTTCGTCAAAAAGAACAAACTCTTCCGGAACAGCATTACGTGCTTCTGTTCTGAGACGATCAGAAAGATTTTTTTCTATTTCCTCTCGAGCCGCTGCCAGATCTGCATCAGCAACAACGCGCATCTCCCCTGCGAATCCTCCTGTCATCGGTGTTTTAGAACGTGCGTAAAATTTATTGTATCGAGGATCTCCTTTAAAGCCTGGCACAGTGAAGTCCGTCAGTGGAATGTTGTATTCTGCTCCTGGCTCATCAGCGTAGACAGTCACTTCGATACTTCCCGGAACCTTCTTCCCTCCAACCGTCGCCACGCCAGGAACGACAATTGATTCTGAAATGCGGTAGATCTTTCCATTTGCAGCTTGGAAACGCGTATTCTTGATTAATCGCTGGCTAGAAGCACTGTATTCATTGTACACAACAATCTTCCCAGACGACTTTGTGTTCACATTCTTCGTCTCCGTCGCAAGGACGTCTTTTGTCTCTGTCGCTGTAACAGAAAAAACACTAAACGAGAGGCCTGCTGCTGCATCCTTGCCCGCAGTAAGGTGACTATTGAGCACAACACGCTCACTCTTTGGTGTCACAATAATTTTTGCTCTAAAAAAGACTGTCAGTGACAATGCGACATACG
>CAZUMX010000027.1:0-12825 GCA_964622275.1 uncultured Candidatus Saccharibacteria bacterium | reverse complement strand
GAAGAGGACGCGAATACGCACGAAAAGCCCTTAACGATATTGATCCAACATTTATACATCAGTAAGAACGAACTATGTCACAGGAATTCAAAGAAAAGATCATGGGAGCGATTCACAAAGGCGAGGTGTCCATGCGTCCCCGTTGGCACTTTGCCCTACGAAGCACACTTCTTGTGTTGGGGATTGTCATCATGGGGCTATCGCTCGTATTCCTCTCAAGTTTCGTCCTCTTTCTTCTTAGAGCAAATGGAGTATTTTTTGCTCCACTGTTTGGGTTCCGTGGGCTTCGTCCTTTCATCTTTGCTTTGCCGTGGATTTTGATAGGTCTTTCTTTCTTATTTATTGTTATTCTTGAAATTTTGGCAAGGTTTTATGGTGTTGGGAGAAAAACACCTCTGCTGTATAGTGCTGCGGGAGTGATTGGTGTTGTGACCGTTTGCACAGCACTGGTCGGGTATACTGGGTTTCATGAGCGGTTAAGTATGCGAGCTTTTGAAGGAAGGCTCCCTGTGATGGGTGGGATGTATCGCGAAATTCCCATGGCTCAACATATTTATCGCGGACGTATCGTATCTGTTTTTGATCGACAGTTTATTATTGAGCATCGACGCGGTACGACAACCATTCTCTTTGATGAAAAAACAGGTTTTCCACATGGAACTGATCTTAATGAGGGGGATGTTGTCGTCATTATTGGAGACCGCACAGGTAATAGCGTGCAAGCCGAAGGAGTGATGAAAGTTGATGAAATAGATTTTGATCCCAGGAAAAGAGGTGGAATGTTTCGAGAAGGAGAGCACTCTCGACCAATGATGTTTTTCGTTGCGCCGACAACCACATCGAAATAACTTTTCGACCGTTGTGTAGTAATAAAGGTGAGACTCACAGAAAAGTGTTAGTAACTAAACTGAAAAATCTATGAAAAAGAAATCAATGATGGGAGTGGGACTCGCAGGTTTACTTCTCTCAACAGTCGCAGTTCCATCGCTTGTTTCAGCACACGGAATGTTTGGCATGGGGGTGGCGAACCTGACGCCTGCAGAACAAGCCACGCGAGCAACAGAACAATTCACTCGAGAGGCACAGGTTCTCGGAATTACTATTGATGAAGTAAAGAGCTATTGGGCACAAGGAAAAGGACTTCGCGAAATTGCAACCGAAAAAGGAATTTCTGAAGAAACCATTAAAACAAAAATGACTGAACTTCGTAAGACAGAAATGAAGGAGCGTCTTGCGACACTCGTCAGTCAGGGGGTCATTACTCAAGCACAAGCAGACAGTCGACTTGCTGCAGTAGAAAAACTTCAAGCAAGCGGTAAGGGGATGATGGGTCGCGGTGGACACAAAATGGGACTCTAAAATTATGTAAAACTCTGCCTCCTGTATGGAGACAGAGTTTTGTGCGCTTCGGAGAATACTTATACATATCAATATTTATGACATCATTTCTTTTCGACAAGGTACGCGAGCGTGTATTACACATCTGGGCGAAACACCCTAAACTTTTTATTGGTTTTGGGTTCCTTGTCCTTTTGGGTGGTTGGTATGTACTGTTTGGTGGACAGAGCGAGACAGAGACTCGATATGTGCTTGGTACAGTCGAGCGAGGAAGTGTCGTTGCCTCGGTCTCCGGAAGCGGGCAGGTGTCAGCATCGCTCCAAGTCGATCTAAAGCCAAAAGCTGGTGGTGATGTTGTTTTTGTGGGAGTGCCGAGTGGGGCACAAATCAAGCAGGGGACTCTTATTGTCCAGCTTGATGCACGAGAGGCACAAAAAAATGTTCGGGACGCAGAAGCGAATCTTCAAAGCGCACAAATCTCACTCCGAAAACTGGAGGCCCCGGCAGATAATCTTTCCATTATCCAATCTCAAAATTCTCTTGAAAAAGCCAAAGAGTCTAAAGATGAAGCCGAACAATCTCTTGTTGCTGCGTATGAGAGTGG
This sequence comes from uncultured Candidatus Saccharibacteria bacterium, assembly GCA_964622275.1. Taxonomy (GTDB): domain Bacteria; phylum Patescibacteriota; class Minisyncoccia; order Phycocordibacterales; family UBA6899; genus CAYPEZ01. The sequence continues at coordinate 10,883 of CAZUMX010000027.1, read as the reverse complement.
TTTTACGGCAGTTTCAAACGCTTTTCTTGATATCCCAGATGTGATGACGGGTGCTCAGACGCTTCTATTTACACCTACAAATCAACTGGGGCAAAACGAGCAGCCGGTCGAATATTATCTTAACGCAACTCTCCCATACGATGAACGAGCAAAAACATTTCGTGACGATGTTGTTTCAAAATACACCACAGCGAGAAATTTATATGACAAAAATTTTATTGCCTACAAATCTACTTCTCGTACATCATCGACATCAACCATTGATACTGTCATTGATCAAACGTATGTCACAGCGAAAGCCGTATCAGACCTTTTGAAAGCAATGAATAATCAGATTCAATTCTATAAAGACGTGATGACGAATAAAGGGGTTGGGACAAAGTCTTATGCTGATACACAACTCACACAGATCAACGCATATACGTCAAAAGTAAATAGTCACCTGACTTCAGTTTTGGCATCAAGAACGACCCTTGATGGAGAAAAAACAACTATTCGAAACGCTGATCGCACCATTGCTGAATCCTCAGCATCCCTCATGAAACTTCAGTCTGGAACGGATGCACTTGATCTTGAGTCTGCTCGACTGACTGTTACACAACGCGAAAATGCCCTTCGAGACGCGCGGGAAACACTGGCAAATTATTTTGTCCGTGCGCCATTTGACGGGACGGTTGCGAGCGTGGATGTGCGAAAGGGAGAGTCGGTAAGTGCGGGGACTGCGGTTGCAACCATTATAACAAAAGACAAGATAGCAGAAATTTCTCTGAATGAAGTCGACGTTTCTCGTGTCAAAGTTGGGCAGCCAGTGACCCTAACCTTCGATGCGGTCGAAAATCTGACAATCTCTGGAAAAGTCGCAGCAGTTGATTCAGTCGGGACTGTCTCTCAAGGCGTTGTGTCGTATACCGTGAGTATTACATTTGACACAAATGATGATCGTATTAAACCAGGCATGTCTGCCAGTGCATCGATTATTACTGATATCAGGCAAGACGCGCTCTTTGTTCCTCAGAGTTCCGTGAAGACACGGGGCGGGGAATCTGTGGTTGAGGTCTTTATTCCACCTCTAGATACTTCGGGTGTGACAACTCAGGGTGTCACTTCCGAAAGTCTCCCCATATCTCGGACAGTAGTCACCGGTCTCTCTAGCGACAGTACCATTGAAATTGTCTCAGGTTTGGAAGAGGGAACTCAAATTGTCACAAGGACAATCACTGCTCAAAGTAAGGCCGCAACGACACAGGCCACACCGAGCCTCTTTGGAGGTGGGGGTATCCGCGTCCCACGATAAATTCCTTTATGATCGTTTGCAAAGACATCACAAAGACATACCGGAATGATGCCGGAGAAAACCAAGTACTCAAAGGTATTTCATTTACCATACATGATGGCGAGTATGTCGCAATTATGGGTCCGTCGGGTTCAGGGAAATCAACACTCATGCATATTTTGGGGGCACTTGATACGCCCACAAGTGGAACATATGCTCTAGATCATAAAGACATTTCCCAGCTTACTGATGATGAGCTTGCTGATATTCGACGAGAAAATATTGGTTTTGTTTTTCAGTCTTTCAACCTTCTCCCCCGAACATCAGTACTTCGTAATGTCATGCTTCCTCTTGTTTATGCGGGTGTGACAGAGGAAGAAAGAGAACAGCGTGCGAGAGATGCACTTCAAAAAGCGGGTCTTCCAGATACACATTACTTGTACTTCACTAACCAATTGTCCGGAGGCCAGATCCAACGTGTTGCTATTGCTCGCGCATTGGTGAACAACCCCGTTCTTATTCTCGCAGACGAACCAACAGGAAATCTCGATACAAAAACAGGAGAAATTGTTCTTTCGACATTTGAGAGACTAAATAAAGAACATGGAAGAACCATTGTACTAATCACTCATGAACAAGATGTCGCTGACCATGCAAAGCGCATTATTTCTATTCGAGATGGTCTGATTGTTGATGATCGTCACACATCTCGTGAGACACACGCACATATATGAACCCTAAAGATATTCTTCACGAAACATATCTCGCTCTTTCTTCAAACCTTGTTCGATCAAGTCTTACTATCCTTGGTATTGTGATCGGTATTGGATCTGTCATTGCCATGGTGGCGATTGGGAAAGGGGCGCAGTCTTCCATCCAAGCAAGTATTCAGTCAATTGGTTCGAATTTACTTCTTGTGATGCCAGGAGCACAACGAGGTCCAGGGCAACAAGTCTCTGGTGGAGCTGGATCGGCACGATCGCTGACGCAAGAAGATGCTGATGCTATTCAAACAAAAGTGGCGGGGGTTGAAGCTGTTGCCCCAGAAATTTCTGGACGCTATCAAGTGACAGCGCGTGGAACAAACACAAACACTTCTGTTGTGGGTACTGTGGCTGCTTATCCATCGGTACGTAATGTGTCGGTAGAAGAAGGCGACTTTATCTCAGATAACCAAGTACGGTCGATGGCAAAAGTTGCAGTGATTGGTCCCGAGACACGCACTGACCTCTTCGGAGAGGATGCGTCTGCTGTGGGGCAGACGGTGCGTATCAAAGGTTCAGAATGGAAGATCATTGGCGTTCTTAAGGCCAAAGGGGGAAGTGGGTTTGGAAGTCAAGACGACATCATTATGGTTCCGCTCTCCTCAGCGCAACGTTTTCTCGCTGGGCAAGACTATGTCACAACGGTGAGTTTGCAAGCACAAGATGCTTCTCAGATGGCAAGTATTCAAGAGGAGGTAACAAACCTTCTGCTCGAACGTCATCGCATTACTGACTCAACTCAGGCAGACTTCCGTGTGTTTAATCAGTCAGATGTTGTTGCAACCGCTTCATCTGTAACCTCAACCTTTACGACACTTCTTGCTGCAATTGCGGGGATCTCACTTTTGGTTGGAGGCATTGGTATTATGAATATGATGCTCACGACAGTTACTGAACGCACACGTGAAATAGGATTGCGTAAAGCCATCGGAGCTAAAGTGAGCGATATCAATCGTCAATTCTTGGGAGAAGCTGTTGCTTTAACGGGAGTTGGGGGTGCGCTTGGAATTTTGCTAGGGTGGGGCATTGCTGCACTTATCCAGGCAATTGGAGTACTTCAAACCAGCGTATCCTTGGGTTCTGTCGCGCTCGCATTTGGGGTGTCAGCACTTATTGGAATTGTGTTTGGATACTACCCAGCACGAAGGGCCTCGAGGCTTAACCCCATCGAAGCACTTCGATATGAGTAGGAGTGTTCTATATTAATAAAAAAATATATTTATGGTGAATAAAAATCTTATAATTGCGGTTATTGTGAGCTCTGTTTTCTTTGGAGGGTTAGGATACTCTTTTGGGAAAACTCGCTCCGTGGGCTCTTTTTCGCAATTTGGAGGAGGATTCCCAAGTGGGCGAGAGGGGATGATGGGGCAAGGAAACAACCGCTCAGGAAATATGAGACAAGGAGGCGCTGGAGGAACTTCTGGGGAAGTTCTTTCGAAAGACGCTCAGACACTTACTGTGAAGCTTCGTGATGGTGGTTCACGTATTGTGTTGTGGAGTCCGACGACACAAGTGTCTCGCATGGCAAGCGGCACCCCAGATGATGTTATGGTGGGGTCACAAGTGTTTGTTACCGGAAAGACAAACTCAGATGGAAGCGTGTCTGCTGATATGGTACAGATTAGACCCATTGGGCCATCAGTTGCCAGTAGCACCCTTCCGCGTTTCTAGCATTTACGACCTTCCTCTCAAGGATTCGTAAGAGAGACAATCTTTACGGAGATATTTTTTATCTCTGTATAGGTGACGACTCGTGTTCCTCCTCTGCCATCATCTTCATTCCGTTTTACGGTTGCGGTGAGAGGAATGTTGTATGTTCCCGTATTCATTCCTGGAAGGAGTTGAATACGCGCACTGAGGCCCTTGCAAGGAAGGGTGCATGATGTTTGAGAAAAAGTAACGGAAGTACTGGCATTGTAAGATTTTGAGCTGAGAGTCACTGTTTCTGGTGTTCCGCCATCCAGTAGGAGATCAAAGGGGTAATCCATGATGATGGATGCTGTCGGGTTTTGGTTCTGAGTGTATGTTCGGCTTTCTCCATCAAAATGCATACCAAATGCATTTGAGTAGCCAATATTGAGGCTGTAGCTTGCGCTACGGCTTATTGTGGTACCGTTTGCACGAATAACCATTGAGTATTGTCCAGATACCGCATCGCTTGAAATGGAAAGCATATTTGTGAGTTTGCAGGGCGGTGTACAAGTTCCCAGAGATGCTCTCCCTGTTACTCCGTCTGGGAGCTCTGATTGCGTAATGGTAAGGGATTCCGGTGTTCCTCGGATCACTTGGATGGATACTATGTTTGAGCCAGAGACACTTCCATTTGCGTATTTTTTTACTGAGATAGGACCAGATATCGTCATGGCAACATCAAGAGGTTCTGGGGGGAGTACAATGACTGAAAATGATCCTAGGACAGTCGTTGTGCCCGCAGAGATGGTGACCTGAACAGGATACGTCCCTTCTTTGACCGAGCTTGCAATTGAAACAACGTTTGTGAGAGCGCACGGAGTCGACTTGCATGCACTTGCGTTGGTGTTGAAGGAAATTCCACCTGTTGTCACTTGCTTGATGGTTAAACGTGTCGTCGTCGATAGGGCACCTATATACAATATGTTTGAGCTTGTTGCGTATCCTGATGTTTTTCTTGCGAGGCGGATATCGTCAAACATATGTATAGGTACTTGTGGCTGCACCGCAACTGGAGTGTTTGTGTTTGGTGGAGCAGGAGGAATTTCAATTCCAAAGACGGGTGATGGTTTTGGGGCAGTTGGTGACGGTGATGGAACCACGGGTTTTGTTGAAGTCGCGGGTGCAGCTTCGTGCTGCTGTTCAGGATTTTTCGGTTTTGCTTTTGAAAAAAAACTTGAACTCGGAGAATCGTCTTTTATTGGAACAGTTTCAACTGCAATCTGTTCTGCGTTTTTTTGCGAGGCATATGAGTCGAAAAGCCCAAACCATCCTCCAAACCATGATACAGGATTCCACCATGCCGCAGACGCTACAAAAGGGAAAGCACAGAGAACCCCGACAAAGACAAGTTTCTGTTTTGTTGTCATCACGATATATTTTACATTACTTCAGATGCCCTGACGACCAAAGAAATACCACCCTTCTTGGGGGTGGTATGTGGGAGTCTATCTGCACCGACGCCTGAGTTCTTCTTCTACAAGCCGAAGGTCTTCGTATGTCACGTCACCTTCGTCTTTCTGATTGATAATGACGGATCTTTTAAATAAGGTGATCAGTTCGTCTGTCCTTAGGTTGGCCAGGACCACCTCAGATGACTCGGTCGCACTGTTGAGAATCGTTCCTTTCTTCCAAAAAAACATACAAACCTCACTGTGAACCTTTTGATGAAACTATACGTTTATGGTATTTTGTCAACACGTATGCCCCAACGATTTGAACTCGCAAAGACGATGACGCCAGCCGGCGATCAACCTAAAGCGATCGCAGGGCTCATCGAAGGGATTCAAAAGGGGGAACGATACCAAACACTTCTTGGTGTGACGGGGTCAGGAAAGACTTTCACTGCGGCGAATGTCATCGATGCGATAGGCAAACCCACGCTCGTCATTGCGCACAATAAAACATTGGCAGCCCAGCTCGCTCAAGAATATCGGGAATTCTTTCCAAACAATGCCGTGCACTATTTCGTATCGTATTACGACTACTATCAACCAGAAGCATATATACCGACGACGGATACGTACATAGAGAAGGATGCACAGATCAACGCAGAGATCGATCGTCTGCGTCATGCATCAACCCAAGCCCTCCTTTCGCGTAAAGATGTCATCATTGTTGCGTCGGTTTCGTGTATCTATGGCTTGGGATCGCCAGAAGAGTACGAAAAGGTCAACATGAAGCTTGTAAAAGGGACTCTATTGTCGAGACAAGAATTTTTGCGGAGACTCATCGGTCTTTACTTTGAGCGTACGACAGCCGACCTCACCCCGGGACATTTCCGATCAATCGGTCAGACTGTTGAAGTGATGCCTATGAGCGAAGTGAGTATTTTACAGTTCACATTTTCAGGCTCTACGCTTGAAGACATTGTTCGTGTTGATCCTATTACCCGAGCAATTGTTGAGACCCCTGAGACTGTTTTTCTTTTTCCCGCAAAGCATTTCGTCACCCCTGAGGATGACAGGAAGCGTGCAATCCTTACTATCGAAGCAGAGCTGAACGAACGGCTGAAAGAGCTCGAGAAAGAAGGAAAGGTATTGGAGTATGAACGATTAAAACGACGCACGAGGTATGATCTCGCAATGATCAAAGAAGTTGGGTATTGCAATGGTATCGAAAATTACTCTCGTCATTTTTCTGGATTTGCTCCTGGGGAACCTCCTGACACACTTCTTTCATATTTTCCAAAAACAAAGGACGGAAAACCGGATTTTCTCACCATTATTGATGAGTCGCATGTGACGATCCCGCAACTTCGTGCAATGTATGCAGGAGATCAGTCGCGAAAAGAAATGCTCGTCCAGTTTGGGTTTCGACTTCCAAGTGCGAAAGATAATCGTCCATTACGTTTTGAAGAATGGACTGAGCGCGTAGGACAAGTAATTTTTACATCGGCGACGCCATCACAGTACGAACGAGACGTGTCGTCTCGTATTGTTGAGCAAGTTATTCGACCTACTGGCTTATTGGATCCAGAAGTTTTTGTGCGGCCAGTTGTCGAAAAAGGAGAACATGGAGGGCAGATTCCTGACTTCATCGAAGAAGCAGAACGTGTGGTGAAGAAGGGAGAACGTGTCCTCGTCACAACCCTCACAAAAAAAATGGCCGAAGACCTGGCACAATATCTCAAAGAACGAGGAGTAAAAGCCGAATACCTTCACAGCGATGTGAAAACGATTGAGCGTATCACCATTCTTACGAAGTTTCGAAAAGGGGAATTTGATTGTTTGGTCGGTGTAAATCTTTTGCGCGAAGGTCTCGATCTTCCTGAAGTGTCGCTTGTGGGGATCCTTGATGCTGACAAAGAAGGGTTTCTTCGATCAGAAGTTTCGCTCATTCAGACCATTGGTCGTGCAGCGCGTAATGCTGGTGGGCGAGTTATTCTCTATGCCGATCATATGACAAACTCTCTTTTGGCTGCTGTAAAAGAAACGAACCGTCGCCGTGAGTTACAAATGGCATACAATGAGTCGCATGGTATCACTCCAAAAACAATTACAAAGAATATTAAAGATATCACCGAGGGTATTACAAAAACTCATGAGAGTGCCGTGCAGAGACTTGTCGCTATTGATCGAGCACGCTTTGGAGATCAAACCGATGCTCTCGTAAAAGAAAAAGAAGCACAACTCCGCGAAGCAGTTGCCGAACTCGATTTTGAGACAGCAGCGATTATCCGTGATGAAATCAAAGAGCTGACCGGAGGTGTTGTATCACTCTTGTTGGGACGATCTAAACAAAAGAAACACACCCCTCCTCACTCAAAAAAACAGGGGAGAACTCGTCGGGGATAAGAGAGGGCAGTGATATACTGTCTTTGATCGACAAAGCCATGGGGTAACCCAGGGCGTCGCTCTTTCGTATGATCAAAGTTGGTGTTGGAATCTCTTCTGAACATGATGCATTTATTGCAGGGAGAGATGCTGCAAAAGATGCGCTAACAAGACTCGGATCGCTTTCTCCTATTGGAGGCCTTGTTTTTGCATCTCTCGCATTTGATCAAGATCAGTTTCTTTCGGGGGTATGTTCAGTTCTTCCTGAAGTCCCCCTGGCTGGAGGCTCAACAGCAGGTGAAGTGTCTACAGAGGGGCTGGCGCGCGAATCAAGCGGTGTAGTTATGTTGTTTGCGTCAAATCAACTTCGTCTTGCTTCTTCCGCGGTTCACCATCTTCTTGCGAATCCAAAAGGGTCTGGAGGAGAGTTTGTTCGACGTTCTCAAGAACTTCTTCCATCTGTTCACCACGCTCTCCTGTTTCTTGATCCATTCATTGGAGATATTCAAGCTTTTCTTTCTGGGTGTACGGAAGCAAAAGAAACATTCCATGGGATGACTGGGGTTGGTGTAGGAGATGATCTCCTCTATCGTGAAACATATCAATACAGAGATAAAGCAGCTCACACCAGAAGCGCAACCGCACTCTTGTTTGGAGGATCGTGTACCATCGCCACAGCATCAACACACGGATTTATTCCGGTGGGAATGCCGGAGCGTGTGACGGAGTCCAAGGGGAACAGCATCCTTTCTCTTGGGGAGAGAAAGGCGGTCGAGCTCTATAAGTCATATTTTGGAGAGAAACATATGGATCTTTTGACGACGAATTTCTCTGAGACAACTGCGGTATATCCATTGGGGGTTAAAACTGACCAGGGGTATGTTGTGCATATCCCTACTGCGCTAACGAAACAGGGAGGGATTGAATTCCTTGAGCATATTCCTGAGGGAAGCGATGTGAGACTGATGGTTGGAGATATTGATGCGACGATTGAAGGGGCAAAAGATGCCACACGGAAATTAATCGAGCGTCTTGGAGGGCGGACACTTTGCGGGCTCGTGATCTTTTCTTCTGCTGCGCGTAGAGTCCTCCTCGGTTCTCGTGCCGATGATGAAATTCGAGCTATTCAAGACATTGTTGGAGCTCAAGTTCCTATTGCGGGAATGTATGGATATGCAGAAATTCTCGGTTCGCCACCAACGTGCGCGCAGGCAACAATGACTCTTTGGGGGATCGCAGAATAATCTTCTATGAAATTTGAACCATCAAAAGAACTTCTTTTTCTTACATCAACAACGGCCGATGTCCGGTGGGTCTATGGCACAGCTGCTTTTCTTTTTGGTTTAATTGCGAATACAACACTCAGTACCTCTTCAGCATTTTTTCCATCATTTGTTGTCTTTGGTGCGTATCTTTTATGTAATTTCTTTATTAGCCTCATTTCCAATGATGCGATTCAGCATGGCCGATTCCGGAAGTATCTCCTCGCTCTCTCAGGAGGACAAGTGTTTCTTGACTTTGCTTTCGCTGTCCTTATGGTCCATGTACTCGGTTCATCTTTTCTTTCAGTCGCATATGTCTTTTTTGTGATTCCGATTGTTTTGTCGCTGCTGTATTTGAGCTTTTGGGGCACCATGCTCGTTAGCATCTGTGCAAGTATCGCCATTGTCTTCTTTAAGCTTAATGTGACAGGCACCCAAGCATTTTCTGGGGTTCCCGTTGGTAGTAATACGCAATCACTAGCAGAAGTTGCAGTATTGTCGGCCATGTACTTTGTCATCAGCTTTTTTGGTGCGTGGGTTATTGATTCGATTCGACGACGCAAAGATACGATGGCAGAGAAAATTCATAAGGAAGAAGATCATGTCAAACGCTTAAGTATTCTTGCACACGAATTTGACCGCAGTGCGAAACTCCTTGTGCGGAGAGATCTTGATCTCATGAAAGCCCACCGAGACCTTGAACGCATAGATGAAATGAAAAGTGAGATTATTTCAGTGGTTGCGCACCAACTTCGAACACCACTTTCCGCTGTAAAATGGACTCTCAAAATGCTCACTGATGGTGATGCTGGAAGCATATCTCCTGAACAAAAAACGATGCTCATGAAAGCCTATGATTCAAACGAGCGTATGATTAGCCTTGTGAATGACATGCTCTCTGCAGACAGAATGGAGAGTGGTAAGTTTCGGTATCGATTTTTCCCAATTCAGATCGAGGATCTTATCGAAAATGTTATTACTGAAATTTTGCCTAAGGCAAATGAGCGTGGAGTTGGTATCCGATTTCTTCGCCCTGTAGACCCATTTCCACGTGTGACGATTGACCCAGACAAAATTCGCGAAGTCCTTCAAAATCTTATAGACAATGCTGTTAAGTACTCGAAACGTGAAGGGGTTGTTGTGGTAGGTCTTCAAAGAGAGGAAAAAGCACTCTTATGTCTCGTTAGCGATCAGGGTATCGGGATTCCAAAAGCAGATCAAGAGAAAATATTCGGACGGTTTTTCCGTGCCCAAAATGCGCTTCGCGTTGAAACTGACGGTAGTGGATTGGGGCTTTTTATTGTGCGTGGTATTATCCAAAGACACGGTGGAGATGTGAGTTTTGAGAGCGAAGAAGGGAAGGGGACAACGATGAAGTTTCGCCTTCCATTTGGACCACTTCCTCCCCATGCATAAATTACACAGAGAAGATACAGGATATGGCAGGAATATATTCAAAAAAAGTTTTAGTTGTCGAAGATGAACCAGCGCTTTCGGACGTCCTCATCAGGAAGCTGACACTTTCTGGGTATGATGTCTACCACGCAGCAACAGGCGCACTGGGTATTGAACTTGCGAAGAAAAATCAACCAGATCTCATTCTTCTCGATATGATGCTCGGAGGAGAGAGTGGAATGGATGTCCTTGAGGCAATTCGTCGTATTGACGCACTCCAACAAACAAAAGTTATTATTATTTCAAACTCAGGACAGCCAGTAGAAATTGAACGAGCTCTTGAGCTTGGGGCAAAAGACTACTTGATCAAAGCGCAGTTTGATCCAGATGAAGTTCTTGAAAAAGTACGAATGCAACTTCATGACAAAAAGGCAGAAGCAGCTTCTGGGATGAAAGGAAAAAAAGTGCTCATCGTAGAAGATGATAAATTTTTGCGTGATCTCTTGTCACGAAAAATGGAGTCACAAGGAGTATCACTCTTTGTTGCTGTAGATGGGGCTCAAGGAATTAACCTTGCGGAGAGAGAAAAGCCAAACATTATACTTCTCGATGTTCTCATGCCTGGGATTGATGGATATGGTGTTCTTGAGCATATCCGTGCGAACCCTGAAATGAAAGATACTATTGTCATCATGCTCTCAAACTTTGGCCAAAAAGAGGATAT
>CAZUMX010000026.1:0-13615 GCA_964622275.1 uncultured Candidatus Saccharibacteria bacterium | reverse complement strand
GAAGGAAATATTCGTGCCATGCTCCCGATTGCAGGAATCCCCGCTTGGTTTTGAAGGGTGTACTGGTTTTTGGGAGTAAAAATTATTGTGAAGAGGATAATTGCGATGCTTATAAAGAGGATCTTCACGACAGTCTCCTTGGGAAGTTTTTCTGGAGACTTCAAAAATGATAGGTTCATATGTCAAGAATTATATCACGCACCGATAATGTTACATGCAAATAAAACACCCCGCATCCATGCGAGGTGTCCTGACTGTTCACTCTTTGAATGAGTGATTATTTTTTAGTTACGCTTATCCGAACCGAGCAAACGCCATCTGGCGAAGGTCCCGGTCGGGATCGCAGGTGCAAATCTTGCCCGAATGACACCCATCGGGACAGAGCTCACGCTCGAGCTCTTCCTGCGTCGGAAGATCCAAAGACTCTTCTCCTTCATCGACTTCGAGATCCTGCAGATCATCGAAAAGGATTGTTTTCATAAGCGACCCTATTTTTTGTGTACAACACATACCCAGAGGATACCGGGCCGTGTCATCTCTAACGCTACGCTTTATCTATAAATTGTCAAATGCATATACACACGCTGCGCTAACAAAAATAAAAACCCAGCTACATTATTCGCTGGGTTTGTATCACATGGATTTAAAATGCTTTTTGGAACAGCATCTCGATTGTTGGGAGAAAGAACAAGGACTCTCTTTCGTAGACGACGACCGGGTATGATTCTTCAAATATTTCTTCTTGTGATTCGATAATCCGGTGGGCTTTTGGCAGTGGGCAGCGTTTGTACTTACCACAGCACATGATGTCGTTTGGTATCTGAGGATTGTCAGCCTCAGGGCTAAACTGCGTGATGGCTAACCTTAAAAGCTCCTTTGCTTCCTCTGCACTTAATGTGTTGAGTTCTCTAAAGCAACGACGATCTGTATGTTTGTCCACAAGCGACCCCTTTTTTTTGTTGCGAAAAGATATCTTTTCGCATGTATTAAGACTACTCCTCTCGATTCGACTGTCAACAAAAAAAGGCCCTCATGTGGACCTTTTTTGTAGATGAAGTGATGCGAGAATGCACTTAGTATCCCATATCTCCTCCCTGTGGAGCTGGAGCTTTTGGCTCTGGAATATCTGTCACAGCAACTTCTGTTGTCAGGAGAATTGCTGCAGCAGACACTGCATGCTCAAGCCCAGATCGAGTAACTTTGACTGGGTCGATGATTCCAGCCTGGATCATGTTTTCCGTCATCTCATCTCGAGATGCATCATATCCTTTTGTTGGGCTCTTCTCTATCTGTGCGATGATTTTCTGAGCATCATCACGTCCCGCATTGGTAATGATCTGCTTGATTGGAGCCGTAAGACTATCGATGAGCACTTGGTATCCATCAACAAACTCACTATGTTGCTTCGCATTTTCTGTTTTCTTTTGAGCCATTTTTGCGAGTGAGTCTTTGAGTTTCTTTGCAACATGGACGAGCGCAGTTCCTCCGCCCGGAACGATGCCTTCCTCAATAGCTGCTTTGGTGGCATTCACTGCATCCTCAATTTTGAGCTTGAGATATTTCATCTCAGTCTCTGTTGCGGCTCCGACTTTCAGGACGGCGACTCCTCCCGAGAGCTTCGCCATACGCTCATCAAGCTTTTCTTTGTCATACTTTGAGTCAGTCTTTGCTGCCTGTTTCTTTATAGACTGCACGCGTGCGTCGATGTCTGCCTTCTTCCCTTTTCCACCAACAATCACTGTCTTGTCCTTCGTTGCAACAATCTTTCGAGCGCGGCCAAGCATTTGTGGTGTTGTTTCCTCGAGCTTGAGACCTGTTTCTTCAGTGATGACGGTTGCACCAGTGACGATAGCAATATCTTCGAGAAGATCTTTTTTTCGATCACCATACCCCGGAGCTTTAATCGCAAGTGTATTGAATCCACCGCGAAGCTTGTTCACAATGAGTGTTGTGAGTGCCTCTGCATCGACGTCGTCTGCGATGATGACGAGCTCTTTTCGACCAGTTTGCGCTAATTTTTCAAGAAGAGGAAGAATAGCTTGGATGGTAGAAATTTTCTTATCGGTAATAAGCATTGGAACATCACGGTACTCTGCCTCCATGCGCTCAGGTGACGTAATCATGTATGGAGACACGTATCCTTTATCAAATTCCATTCCTTCAACGACCTCACTCTCGATACCAAACGACTGTGATTCCTCAACAGTGACAACGCCGTCTTTCCCAACTTTCTTGATCGTCTCAGCAATCGTCTTTCCAATCTCTGGAGATTCGGCAGAAATCGTGGCAACCTGTTCGATTTCTTTGTCGTTCTTGATTGCCTTTGCCATGTCCTTGAGTGCTTCTTTTGCATCCTGGAGCGCAGCCTCGATTCCACGGCGTACCCCCATAGGGTTTGCCCCCTTGAATGTGTGCTCCATGCCTCCATCGACGAGCGCTTGAGTGAGGACGACTGCTGTGGTAGTCCCGTCGCCTGCGATATCGTTCGTCTTTGATGCGACCTCCTTGATGATCTCGGCTCCCATGTTTTCAAATTTGTTTGGAAGCGTGATCTCTTTCGCAATGGATACTCCATCATTGGTGATTGTTGGAGTTCCATACCCTTTGTCGAGCACAACATTGCGCCCACGTGGTCCCATGGTAATGCGAACTGCATTTGCGACGGTATCAAGACCATCTTTGAGTGCTTTTCGAGCTTTTTTGTCAGAGAGAATTTGTTTTGCCATAGTGAGTGAATACTGTGTGTGAATTACTGTGTAATTGCGAGAATGCTGTTTGCAGAAATAAGAATATGGTCAACTCCATCAACTTTGAGTTCTTGATATTCGTATCCACGAACATAAATCACTTTGTCGCCTATAGATACGTCCATCGGGATGCGCTTTTCGCCGTCTTCATCCCAACGTCCCTTCCCTACAGCGACGACTAGCCCACGCTCCTGTCGCTCCGTCTCTTGTTTTCCTGGAAGGATGATTCCCCCTTCAGTCTTGTGTTCTGAAGGTTTGTCTGCGGGGCGAATAAGCACTTTGTCACCCACAGGGATGATTGTCGTCTTTCCATTCTTTTTTGCTCCATTTTTTCCATTTGCCATACTGTTTGTGTGTTTATGTGTTACCTTCTAAAGAACCCCCGCATAGGGGTAAAAGTGGCACCAGTATAAAAAGATGTTGGTGTTTGCGCAAGCGTGGGTTTATGTGCGAAACATAACTCCTTTTCCTATGCCTAGAATAACCATGCCACCGATGATGAGACCAAATAGGAAAACGGCAATATGGCTTTCAGAAACTCCGGAGCCTTTGACTGAAAGTGTAAACGCTTTTTCGGCTATGGTTCCTGATGCATGATGGAAGCGCACAGTGAGCACATAGTCTCCAGCTTCCAAAAATGTATATGAGAATCCAGCCTGAAGTCCCTCGGGCTTATAGAGCCATCCTGCATAGAGAATGTCGTTGTCGTGTTCAAGGCGTGCCCACACTGCATCGTGCGGAATCTCCACCTCCACTTCTGTCGTTGTTGCTTCTTCGAGGGTGAGGTTAAAACGTGTGAGCCCACCTTGGAAAATAGACTCCCCTTCATATTCCACGACAACGGTTGATGATCCCACATTCCCCTCGAGATGTGTCCCCCCGCCATGCGCACTTGCTGGTAGCGGCGTGCCTATCATTTGAAACACAAAGAAAAGTCCTAAAACAGCAATACAGAAAACAATTGCTCCAAAAACTTGCTTACGGCTCATGAGTCTTAGTGTACGTCATCGAGAATAAAAAAACAGCCCCCGAAGGAGCTGTTTTTAAGAAATATGTTATGGAAGTGTCTCGAAATCGTCATTTGAGTAGGCAGACGATCCATACACATTTGATCCCTTCACTCGATACCACCAAGTTCCGCTTCCGGGAGCAACATCAGTGTAGAAAGTATTTGATGTCGTTGCGAGGAAGACGTATGAACTCGTAGACGAGAAACTTCTTTCAATGGTGTAGAAGGAGGTATTCGTACCACCAAATGAGAGCTGAATATCTCCAGGTGTCGAAGTAGAGCTGAATACAGTCAAGGATGGTGTGCTTGGGAGGCTTGGTGCCGTTGCTGTCGCAACATTCGAATAGCTTCCGTATCCGCTGGAATTGTAACCACGGACACGATAGTTGTATGTTGCACCACTTGCAACAGTGCTATCGTTATAAGATACCGTATTTGCAGATGTCGATGCTATCTGTGTGTACGTCCCCGAGGTGCTGAGTTTGCGCTCGACAGCGTATGCGGTTTCGTTCGACGCATTGTCAGTCCAAGAGAGATTAATCTGCACGAGAGAAGGGTCTTGTGTTCCCGAAAGGCTCGATGGCGCTGCTGGCACGGATGGTGTGTAGGTGATGACAGTCGCAAGCTGTGACAATCGTGCTCCCTTGGTTCCTGACGAAAGCACTGCACCTACCTGAAGCGTAGTCGTAGATGACTTCACTTTAGAGAGTGCAAAGTTTGTCGTGCCCAGTCCTGCTGGGGTTGTCCCCGTAAGACTGTATGATCCTCCATCTGCACTATTCACTCCATCATAGCGATAAAAGAGCTTCATGACAGGATTTGCACCGCCAGCATTCACACGCGATGCACATGGAGTCAGTGCAATGTTGGTAATCGTTGATCCATCTGGAACGCTCGAGAGAGAAACAGTATATGCATCACGCTGCCCAACAGTTGTCGTTTGGACATAATCCGTAAGCCCATTACATGTTGATTCGTCAACAAGAAGATAATGTGTGGTTCCAGTAGAAGTTGTCCACTGAAGACTATACCCTTCTCCTGTAGGAAGGATTGAGCTTGTTGTGTCTGCAAATGCTTGATATCCAACAACGGAGAGCGCAAGCACGAGAAGCCCGAAAAAAGTTTTTTTCATGCGTTTGAGTTTTTAATTGCAAAAAGAACATTAGGGTCCTATTAAACAGACCTGACGGAAGATTAAAAGTATAACAATGAGTGTGACTTTGGCTACATATTAGAACACATTATGGTGTGGATAGTAGGGTTTCATATTGCAGGGCAATGCTGCTTTGTGCGTTGACACGTTTTGGTATACACTCCCTTCTATATGCAGCGAACAATGATCGGGAACCTCCATGAATCTCTTGGCAAAGAAGTACTCCTCAAAGGCTGGGTCGACATCCGCCGCGACCACGGAAAGCTTATCTTTATTGACCTCCGTGATGCCTCTGGGAAGGTCCAGATGGTCGCTCTCCCAAATCACAAAGAGGCCCATGAAGCAGCGAGCAAAGCCCGTAGCGAGTGGGTCCTTGAGGTCACAGGGAAGGTGAACCCTCGACCAGAAAAGCTTGTGAACAAAAATGAGCCCAATGGCGATATCGAGATCGAAATTCTCTCGGTTGCGATTTTGAACGAGTCACTCACTCCCCCATTTGATATCCGCGGTGATGGCCGTGATATTGGTGAGGATGTACGCCTCAAGTATCGTTACCTCGATCTTCGTCGTGCTCGACTTCAAAAAAACATTCGCGCTCGCGATAAGGTGATTTCATTTTTCCGTGAGTACATGCATAAACATGATTTTGTGGAAATCGAAACACCGATTCTTATGAAAGGCACCCCCGAGGGCTCTCGGGAATATGTTGTCCCCTCACGTCTCGAGCAAGGAAAGTTTTATGTTCTTCCACAGTCACCACAACAGTTTAAGCAGCTCGCCATGGTTGCGGGGTTTGAGCGTTACTTTCAAATTGCTCGCTGCTTCCGTGACGAAGACACGCGCGGTGATCGTCAGCCAGAGTTCACTCAGCTCGACCTCGAAATGTCGTTTGTTTCCCAAGAAGACATTCTCACGCTTCTCGAGCCGATGTTTATTGACCTCGTGAAGACTCACTACCCAGACAAGAAGATTGCCCAGATCCCCTTCCCACGCATCACCTACGCTGACTCTATGGCTAAGTACGGCAATGATAAGCCGGACATGCGTGTGAACAAGGAGGACCCGAACGAGCTCGCATTCTGCTGGGTTGTCGACTTCCCAATGTTTGAAAAGGATGACGAAGGTGGAATCCAGGCAGTCCATCACCCATTCACAGCGCCAAAAGAGGGTGATGAGAATCTTCTCGACACAGACCCTCTCAAAGCACGTGCAAATGCATACGACATTGTGCTGAATGGTTATGAAATCGGTGGTGGATCAATCCGCATTCACAAGCGTGCAATGCAAAACAAGATCTTTGAACTTCTCGGATTGCCAAAAGAAACCATAGAGGCACGCTTTGGCCACATGCTCGAAGCCTTTGATTACGGGGCTCCTCCACACGGAGGCTGTGCTCCAGGAATTGACCGCATTGTCATGCTCCTTGAGAATGAGCCAAATATTCGTGAAGTCATTGCCTTTGCAAAGACTGGTGAAGGCAAAGACCTCATGATGGGAGCGCCAAGTGAGATTGCCACGAAGCAGCTCAAAGAATTAGGCATCAAACTCCATTCATAAAAAATAAAAACTCCTGTCACTCAGGAGTTTTTATTTTAGCTATGAGGAAGGGTTTAAATGGTAATTCCTTTATACGTGAATGGCTTCCCTTTGTTTGGGTTCCATCCAGGAGTTCCCTTTGAACGGAGTCGTCTACGATCATGAGAGCCTTTACGCCTTACTCGTCCTGAAAAATGATCCCGTGCTTCTCCTTGCTGACTGTCCTGGTGGGGCTGAGTATGTTGACCACCTCTCATTGATCGTCCGCTATGAAATCTCCCGCTCGACCCAGCGTGATTGCCAAAACGTCTTTCGCCTCCAAAGTGGCGTTGTGGTCGGTCAAATCCTCGACCTCCCTCTCGTGGTGCTGGGGCATGGCGCTCGAGCCCCGTTGGAGTTGATACAGGAAGTTCTTTTTTGATGAGTCGTTCGATGTCACGGATATCACGCCGTTCCTCAGGTAGTGCAAAGGAAATTGCATGTCCTTGTGCGCCAGCGCGACCAGTGCGGCCGATACGGTGTACGTAATCTTCGGCATTGGATGGGAGATCGTAGTTCACCACAAGCTCAATTCCCTTCACATCGATACCTCGCGCTGCAATGTCTGTTGCGACGAGAATACGATATGTTCCATTCTTAAATCCATCGAGCGCATTCTTGCGCTGTCCGAGTGTACGATCAGAGTGAAGTTCATTCGATGTATGACCAAACATGCGGACCATACGCGAAACCTTGCGAGCTCCGTGCTTTGTGCGAGTGAAGATGAGTGCTGATCCTGTATATTTTTCAAGTGTCTTTTTGAGAAGGTCTGGTTTCTCGTCTTTTCGCACCATACAGAATTCCTGACTTACGTTCTCTGATGCTGTGCCCTGAGGAGCAACCTCAATGCGTACAGGAAGCTTCATGTAGCGCGTCGCCATTTTCATAATTTCGTGCGGGAGCGTTGCAGAGAAAAGCATGGTCTGGCGATCTGCGGGCACTTCTTTTACAATGCGCTCAATTTGTGGAGCAAATCCCATGTCGAGCATGCGGTCTGCTTCATCGAGGACGAGCACCTTCACCTTTGCAAGGGAAAGCGTCTTTTGCTCGAGGTGATCATTGAGTCTCCCGGGAGTTGCGATGATAAGATGAGGATTACGGCGAATACCAGCGAGTTGCCCTCCCATGGATGCACCACCAATCAATACGACTGTACGGAGCCCAAGAGACTTTCCAATTTTGGTGAGTTCGGTATCAACCTGAAGTGCAAGTTCGCGCGTAGGAAGCACGACAAGCCCCATCGTCTTATTGCGAGCGAGTGATTGAATCAGCGGAATACCAAAAGCAAGAGTTTTTCCTGTTCCTGTCTGGGCAATCCCGACGATATCTTTTCCTTCGACTCCCACCGGGATGGCTTGGGATTGAATAGGTGTTGGTGTGGTGATCCCAATCTTCTCGAGAATATCAAGAAGCGCTGGAGCAATCCCAAGACCATGAAAGTTCTGTCCGCCTATGGCGGTTTGTTCTTTGTGCATAAATGATTATGAATTGAGTGGCAAATTTAGAAGCCACTTCATCTCGATCAGTCCAAGTACGAAAAGGAGAAATAGCACCTAATGCAACTAGGATAGCATGATATTCGATATTGGTCAATCCCCATACAAAAAATCCCCAGAAAACTGAGGATTTTTTATGCCTTTCCTGAAACCCCTTAATTACACCCGAGGGCAGCGCGGCATGCCTCGCGGCCATCGCCAGCTTGGTCACACTGCGCACACATTGCGCTCATGTCCATCCCTTGCGGCATTGATGCACCTGTGGCGCCTGATGCAGCACCCGCTTGAGGAACCATCCCCTGCATCCCCTTCATCATTTCTGCCATGTCCATGAACTCAACATCCTTTGGAGGGACAAAAAGCGTCGCATCAGCCTTCCATGACTCACAGGTATAGTCATACGACTGCTTAAATTGCTCTGCGACATCCGTTGTCATTGAGCTTGCTCCATTTGGTGATGTGGGATTCTTCATATCGCTTGTCGCAATCTTCATCCCCTTCTTCGTTGCAGGATCCCACACATAGACAACATCTCCGTCCATGATCATCGAAGATTTCGTCACCATACCCTTACCTGCACCTGACAGAATCGTACTTTCAAAGTCTCCACGACCCTTCCCATTTGATGAATAAAATGTTCCTGAAGATTTGTTGAGCGTGCTTGACTGAGTCACAGCACATTTTTGTGCTCCGACTTTTCCTAAAAGATCGAAGAATGATGCTTTGGTTGTTGAGGTATCTGCTACCTGAGCAGCCTTCTCTTTGGTCGCAGATTCATTATCTCCCATGACCGAAGGAGAAACCGGCACTTGTTCACTCGTTGCTGGTTCTGATGAGTTTGATCGCGTGAGCCCGTATGCACCTCCAATAATGACTAAAAGCCCAAGAATGACCCAAATAATTTTTGACGTGCTTGCTGTTTGCATATGCGGGTAGTATACGCTTCTTCGCAAAAGCACGCATTACCAAAGCTATCCACGTTCCGGTTCCACATCTCTCGTGTATAATCTGGCCTATTGTTCGCTTATTAATTGGTCATACAGAAACACGCTTACATGCAAATTCTTGCAATCATTGTCGCACTCATTGCGATTGGAGGTGGATACCTCTTTTTTACTAAGGCCCCAGCTGCTCCTGCTGCACCCACTACTCCTATTGTGGAAGAAGCCCAGGCACAGCCCACAGCTCCTGTGACGACAGAGACACCAGCTCCCGTTGCCCCCGTTGCGGCACCTGTCTCTATGAAGAAAAAGTATATCGATGGACAGTACTCTGCTGATGCTACATACACAGTTCCAGAAAATGCAGTCGAAAAAATTACAGTCTCTCTTACCATCAAAGACGGAGTCATTACCGCTGCTGATTTCACCGGAGAGCCAAAAGAGCAGGGTTCCGTATTCAATCAGAAGAAATTCTCAGAAGGATATAAAGCACTTGTCGTAGGAAAAAATATTGATGAGGTTGCCCTGACAGTCGTCAATGGCGCCTCGCTTACCCCAAAGGCATTCATGGATGCCCTTGGTCAGATCAAGGTGAAGGCTCAATCACAGGCATAGTCTGTTCTAAAAGAATTGTGCGCGAAATCCGGACGAGGTCACAACTCCTCGTCCGTTTTTCATAATACAGCTTTCAAACTCATGCGCAGGGCGAAAGTTCTCTTCTGGTGTAAAAAAGAGACATGTCGCAAGGGCATCTGCGAGCGCTGCGGAATCAGCGGTGACCCATGTTGCGAGCACTTCTGTGGGCGATACAAGAGTCTCTGGGTCAATGGTGTGGTGGTACCCCTTCCAGCGTCGACGAGCGCCACTGGATGCACAAAATGCGCCTTTCCCAGTGAGTTCGATAACCCCAATCACGCGCGACACATCTTCTGGGTCTTCGAGTCCAGCTCGAATGACCCCGTGCATTCTCTGATACGCAATATCACCACTTCCATCAACCAAAAATTCTTCAATGCCTTCATTTCGAAGAATATCTACGATGCGATCAACCATGTACCCTTTCCCCAGTGCACCAAGATCGATAAGGACTTTCTCCCGAAGGTCAATATGTGTGTCATCAACAATCTTCAGTGCGTCAAGAAATTGAGGCGTTGGACGGATCTGTGTCTTTGGAATGAGAGAATACTCTTCGTCATAGCCAAGATCACTGATCGTGTGTCCAATGAGTGGATTAAGCTTTTGCATTGACGGAGTGTAGAGAGATCGATAGAGACGGAGCATCGCCACCAAGTCACCCGGGACTTCTACGACTCCTGTTTTTTCTGCAAGCATTGATATCATTGATGTTGGAATAAAGCGCGAAAAAGTCTGGTCAAAATGCTTCGTCCTCGCAACCACCTCATGCTCGATCTGTTCTTTTTGCGAATGTGTAAGGTCGTCCCATAGAGTCACCTTCCACGTCGTTCCCATGGATTCGTAGCTGAATGAATGTGGCAACACACCTTCTTTCATATGCCGGCTATCATTCCACAAAAAAACACACCCCGGAAGTGGGGCGTGTTTTTGATTACTTCTTTTTCTTTGAAATTTTCTTTGGTGCGGCCTTGGCTTTCTTGGCGAGAGGAGTCTCTTCTTCTCGAGTGTCTCCACCCTTTACTGCCTTTGGGGCTTCCTTTGGCTGCAAAATCTCAAGGATGCGGTTGACCTTCCCTTGAAGAAAATCAATCTGTGCTTTCAGCTCAGCGATCTGAGAGTTTCCCTGTGATTCACCCTCATGGCGTCGTGGAGGAAATTCGCGCTTCGTCGACTCTCTCCATGGTGCTGGGCTTTCCTTGGCAAAGCAGTCACGGCAATAAACAGGCTTTTCTCCTGTTGGGCGGAAAGGAACTTCGGCTGTGTTTCCGCAGCTTGCACAGGTGGCAGAGTACATTTTCTTCTCTCCAAACGAAGGTCTCCCTCCGAATCCACCTCCAAATCTCTTTCCGCCACCAAACTTTCCTCCCCCAAACTTATTGCCAAATCGAGGGCGTCCGCCAAAATCGCCACCTCCCTTTCTAAATCCGCCCTTTTTGAAGTCTTTCATGATCTTACATGTATATCACAAATTTTTTATTTTGACAAGACTTCCTCTTCAGCCCCACGAAAGGTGCTTGCTTATAAAAACGAGCAGTCTGGAATACAGTAAACGTATATTGGAATGATTGCTATAAGCATAGCACTAGCGCCAATCCATCCTTTCTGTGGATGAATTGTGTCAAAAAACATTTGCGCTCCTGGAATCCAACGAAGATATTTTTCTAAAAGAATTATCCCACAGAGGAGCGCGGTAATAATTTGAGCGTAGTGCAAATTCACATTGAGATACGATGGTATGAGTGTGATAAAACCGAAACGTTGTATTAGTGCGATGATGCCAAGCAGGAGAGTTGCAAGACCAATCCATCTTTTTAAAGCATTGTCGTACGAGGATTCTCCATCCACACCTTGAAGAACACCAATGTATTGGAGGAAAGCACTGCCGCCAAGGGCAACTCCAGCCAAAAGATTAATTACCGGAACAATCATTTGCCTTATAGTATACAACTATTTAAAGACACACTTATGCTATACTCACGCACTATGACAGAGAAAGAACGATCGTTAATTCCACTTGCCACACAGCACGTTGGGGATATGGTCCGGGACGCACTTCTCTATGCGCCACCCGCACGCGCACTTGTTGTGTATGACTCATCTGCGCCACTCGCACGCATTCTTACCGCTGCATATCAAGCCGTCCTTCCCGGCGCACGGTTTATCGACTTCGACACCGCCACCAAAGAAGCGGTGATTGCTTCATTCGATACTCTTTCCCCCGGAGACCTTGTGGTTCTGATCCAGTCTTCAAACTTCCGTCTCGACGAGTTCCGTATTCGCCTCCACCTCTTTTCTAAGAAGCTTAAAGTGATTGAGCATATGCATCTCTATCGCAATACCGAGCCTGTGTGGGACGTGTATATCAACTCCCTCGCTTATGACAAGGCGTGGTATCACACGATTGGCACGAAGATCAAGGCCCAGATCGACCGAGCGGAGCATCTGACGATCAAGGGTGGCAGCGCAACACTTCATATTGCTGGAGGAATGGAAGATGCCAAACTCAACATTGGCGATTATCGAGGTATGGATAATATCGGCGGCACATTTCCCATCGGCGAAGTCTTCACTGAAGCGAGAGATTTCTCTACCATGAATGGATCCGCAATGATTTATGCGTTCGCTGGCGGAGACTTTTGCGTCAATATGCATGAACCCTTTCGCATCGATATTACTGGAGGTGTGGTTACCGGCTGGGACGAACGTGCACCCCAAGGATTTGTTGATATTGTTGAAGCAATACGCTTATACGAGCGTCCACTCATTCGCGAGATCGGACTAGGACTCAATCGTGCAATCACCCGAGAGCGGTATGTCGAGGACATTACTGCGTTCGAGCGCATCTATGGACTCCATCTTTCAATGGGCGAGAAACATAGTGTGTATAAAAAAGAAGGCATTCCGACACATAAGACAAAGTTTCATGTCGATCTTTTCCCTGTGACCGACGAAATTCTTACCGACAAAGATACTGTGTATTCGGGTGGAATATATAGTGCCGACCCCGTGCGTTAGACCGCACTCCAGACTGCGAGTTCGTTCCCATGAGGATCGGTAAAGTGAAAGCGGCGTCCTCCAGGAAATGGAAAAATATCTTTAGCAATCTTCCCTCCGTGCTTGAGGACGGCATTCACTGTCTCTTCAAGATCATTGGAGTAAAGGATGACGAGTGGGTCTCTTCCTGTGAGTGTCCCTTTGGCAAATCCTCCCTCGATATTTCCATCAGTAAATGCGGTGTACTCATGGCCGTAGTCAGTGAACTGCCACCCGAACACTTCTCCGTAAAACTTTTTTATTGCGGGTAAGTCACTTGCTGAAAATTCAATGTAATTGATTTTGTGGTGATCGTTGTTTGCCATGGATGCTATTGTATTCCTCCTCCGTGTATGGGTCAAAGTGACGTCTGAAATATATGGTCTTAAGGAGTGTAGTAGCAAGAGTACTACTCATTCACACCATTTATGACACAACGCATGTTCGGATTTGTTCTTATTGCACTTGTCCTCGTTGGAGCCGGCTATTATGCCGTACGTTCCAGGACAACCACGACACCTCCTGCGACTGAAGCTGCACAACCTATTGATCTTTCAAACACTCCTTCGTATTCGCTTGCAGATGTTTCATCGCATACATCTTCGAGTGATTGCTGGATGGCGATTGATGGAAAAGTCTATGACGTCACCGAGTACATTGCATCAGGACAGCATAATCCTGAAATTGTACGTGGGTGTGGGCTCGACGCTTCACAGATGTTTTCCGAGGAGCGCAAGCATTCTCGTGGAAAGGCACAAGCACTCCTCCCCGGTCTCGTCATTGGAACGCTCAAGGCATAAAGAGAGAATGGTGTTGACGAACATGCTGTGTTCTTGGTAGTACTACTTTGGGCAAGAACACAACTGTCCAGTCGTTCATCAAGAGGAGTCGAACATGTCGGCAAGAGTCGCCACGCATGCAAAGAAGGAACCGTTCTTTTTCCGTGCAATCAACTTCGATTACATTCGTTCCAGAGGAAACACGCACTATTGCTTTGCCTGTGGAGGTCACGTCGGGTTTACCCC
>CAZUMX010000025.1:0-14431 GCA_964622275.1 uncultured Candidatus Saccharibacteria bacterium | reverse complement strand
ACAAAAAGGAAACGTTCGCTCTTCCCTTTTACCACGGCCCACCAAGCAACGAGACCTACAGTAAACATCACAGGAAAGAAAAAACGAAACGAGAAGAAGAACGGAACACAAAGATAAGAAAGAAATAACATTCCTCCAACAAGATATCTCCCTGGCACCTCCCCAAATAATACTGGGAGTGTGTAGACGCCCTCTTTGCGATCTCCCACCCTATCTTTAAGATCTTTAACGTTTACCGCAAGAGTGAAACCAACGATAACCAAGAGTGCTAATGATTGTGGGAAATCTGAAAGCATCCTCGCAGATGAGACAAGAAAAAATCCTAGCATCATACTGACGAGATGAGCTAAGGCGATCAAGAATGATGCTAACACTGGGACACGTTTTAAGCGCAACGGGGGAAGAGAATATATTGCATATATACACAAAAAAACAAGAACAAAAAAGAATCCATAAGATCCTAGTGCACCACCACCCAAGATGGCCCACATTCCAGAAAGCATCGCAACGTGCTTCATCTCTTCTCTAGCCAGAGACCCTATCACGAGCGGTCTTGTTGGACTTGTTATTCTATCAATAGGCTCATCGACAAGATCATTTGTCGCAACACTAAAGATCCACGCACAACATAGGGTAATCCCACCAACAATAATACTTATAAGTGTGAGAGGTGAAAAAATTCCTTGAGCCACTCCAACAAACATCGCAGTGATAATTCCGATCACATAAACTCCAAAATAATTCAACAGGCGAATAAGACGAATATTCCCGAAGACTGCCCTAAACTGTCTAGAGGAATGAAGAAAAACCCACACAAGAAATATTGACACTCCTATGAGGTACCATATTTGGGACATGCTTGCGCTAAACAAAAGCTCAAAACTTCTGACAAAATCAAATGCCTCTGTTGGATGAAAATATGCGAATGGCAGAGTGCTGCCATGGATTGCCCACCACCACTGATATAGTACGGTCATGTCTTGCCTAGACCAAGACATCAGAAGACTTGGGAGGGATGAACTCAAAAAAAGAAATACATAGACACAAAGGGGTCCCACCAATGATCTCCACCAAGAATAGGTAGAGAAAAAAATATACACAAAGACACCAAAGAGGATAAGGATAAACTCAGCACGCATGCCAAATGTTATTCCAGAAGATTGTAGAGGGCCAAAAAACGTTAAAAAATCATTAAGGAGCTGTGGCCAATGTTCAAAAAGATATGTCATGCGTGCATGACCAAGAACAATAAAATCAACAAGAGGAGCAATCCATATGATCGGAAGCGCCACAATAGTAATTTTCGTGGTGTCTCTGATGGTTTTTTTTGTAAATACTGAAAGGATGATCGAAAACACCAACGTCATCGAAATATAAAAGAGTGTGTAATGAAGGTTTGTGGGAAAATCTGTTGGGATAAATCCCGTTGATCCTCCACTACTGACTCCCTCAAAAAAGTAACGAATAAAAAGGACCGAAAGAAAGCCCAGCATCCACGCATGAAGAGGGAGAACCGTTAGTTCAATGGCACGGATTAAACGTGAAACAAAACGCATGATTACGAATGCTCGGCGAGAGTAATAATGTGATCAATAAATTCGGAGAGTGTAATTCCCTCCCCTTGAATAGCCTTAGGAAACAGTGATGCGTCGGTCATACCAGGAAGAGTGTTTGCCTCCAAAAAATATATTCCTCGAGGAGAAACGATAAAATCAGAACGTGAATAGTGCCGAAGGCCAAGACCTTGGTGCACTCTCTTGGCCAGGGAGCGTAGATGGTGCGATTCATTATGTGTGAATCGCCCAGGATACAGCTCATCCGAACCACCATCGGCATATTTTGCTTCGTAGTTAAAAAACTCATGCCCACCCTTTGGAACGATTTCGATGGGGTGGAGCACATGCACATCATCATCGCCAGCATCAATCACACACACAGTAGCTTCTCTTCCTTTAATATATTCCTCAACGAGAATGTCTCCATATGCACTTGCTTCTTCGACTGCGTCTTCAAGCTCATGATAATTCTTTACAAGCCGTGTCGCTACCGAAGAGCCTCCTGACGCAGGTTTTACAAATGCAGGGAAACCTACAGTATGAAAAGCGCGGAACACGCCTTCTTCGAGCGATTCATCTTCGCCAATAACAATCCAACGTGGTGTTTTAATTCCAAGCGGAATCACATGTTCCTTTGCCAACGCCTTATTCATCGCAATTGCTGACGGAAGAACACCTGAACCTGTATATGGAATGCCAAATTGTTCGAGTTCGCGCTGAATTTTTCCATCTTCGCCGTAGTACCCATGGAGCGCATTCCACACAACATCAACGTGATGCTGAATGTCTTCGAGAGAAGCAGGGAGACCATTACGGTGCCACAGCCCATCACGAGTGATTAACACATCAACTCCAATGTATTTGTCCTCAGGAAGATGTTTGAGAATCGACGCGCCAGTACGAATTGACACATCATACTCACTTGATGGACCACCACGAACAACGCCAATGCGCTTTTTCATGCTCCTATCATACCACCTTCCCCTTGCGTCGAGGAAGAAAACTCTCACTTCGCTTTTTTCTATGAAATGCAATCGAAAATCGATGCGCTTCACTGTTCGCAAGGAGAATTGATGCCTTATAAGAAAGGAGGGTTGCTGAAGCGCCCAATATCTCTCGAGGTTTATGGTGTATATCCTTTACGACAGCGACGACAGGAACAGACAATCCTTCTGCTTTGAGGACTTCCTCTGCAACACGTTTTTGTACCTGATTTCCGTCGACGACAATCAGACTCGGGAGTGGCCACTCTGCATGCGCACATCTGCGCTTAAGAATTTCTCTAAGATTCAGAGGGTCATTACTCTGATTTTTCCCCGCACCTTTGATACGGAACTTTCTATACTCACTTTTTGTGGGAACTCCATTCTCGACAACAACCATGACTCCGACGGTTGACTGCCCTCCAAGGTGAGCAACATCATATGCTTCTATGCGATAGACACCCTCAGACATGCTTGCACTTTGTCGTGCGACGCCTCGTATCTCAGCGCGGATGAGACTCACATCATTAAGGTGATTCAAAGAAAATATGACTTTCTTTAGTCTTCCCGCATCTTCGAAACGTAATGCGGCGGCGGCACTGTGCATTTCTTTTTCTAGTGCGCGGAGGAGGACCTTTTTTTTGCCAGAAAAAAATGTACTGATGTGACGAATGGTGACTTGATACTCTTTTTTTGAAATCGCACCACTACACACACCGGGACAAAGACCAATCTGCGCATTAAAGCACGGAACACCAACACATGGTTCGCACGTATCTCGAAATGGGAAAATACTGCGTATGAGACGAAGGCCAATCTGGAGTTGTTCTCCAGATGGAAATGGGCCAAACACTCGTGCGAATTTTCGCACACGCATATCCTGATCTCGTATGAATGTTCGTTCTCGCAGTACAAGGATTCTGGGGAACTCTTCTTTGGTTATCACAAGGTAATTAAAGCTCTTGTTGTCTTTTTCTTTGGTATTCGCTGGGGGTTGGTACTTCTTGATCAGTGCTGATTCAAGGACTAACGCCTCGAGCACAGAGTCAGTCACATCCCAAACGATCGACTTAGCGCTTGCTACCATTTCTTCCACATGGCGTCCACGTGTCGCAACCGTTGCAGAAAAATAGCTCCGAACACGGTCTTTCAGGCTTGTCGCTTTTCCTACATACAGCACCTTCCCTTTTGCGCCGATAAACTGGTATACCCCAGGCACATCTGGAATCTTCAGGATTTTATACTCATCAAGAGTCATCCTCACATTGTACGAAGAAGTCGCTGAAGAGCAATGCTTGACCAACAACAACGGTATTCATTAGGATATCAGCTAGGTTGTCCTTTTTTATGGCGAGGGTGCGATGATCATGAAATCCCCACTTTCAATGGATGTCCTAGAGACTGTTCCTCTCATCAGCGAGCGCTTACGATATGCCGTTCTAAGGCGTTATGTCATGAGGCAACGGTTTACTCCTATGCAAGATTCGAAAGATAGAGAACTCTTTATTGAGATCCCTAGTATCTTCAGAATCATTATCCCGATCATCCAGCGTATGGTGTATCAGGGGCAATTGCGTTTCGACGGAATTCCACACCCACTCTACCATCTCAATTGGATGTTTGAGAGCATTGAACGCGATCTGGCACTTAGGTATCAAGGAATTTTATGCCGTCCTGTTCAGGCCCCACTCTACATCGAGATCGTGCTTATGCGACTCTGTCGGAAATCACATTTTCTCGTGCAAGGATACGTTCGAAACACTCAAACATATTCACATCGTGGATTTCTCGTCCAAGACAATGCCTCCCCTCAATAGGGAGGCATTATTTTATCGAAAGTCCTCAGGAGTGAATGTGATTGTTGTTCCGGGTTTGACGGAGCCATGAATAATCTTTTTTGCGATCGTTTGTTCAACGAGCTCTTGGACGGCACGATTCATGGGTCGTGCTCCAAAGTCTGGATCAACTCCTTTTTCCAGAAGCGCATGGATGAGTGCATCATTAATTGCAATATCAATGTTACGCTCACGGAGTCGTTGCCGAAGTTTTTCTAACATCAAAACTGCGACTTGCTGGTATTCCTCAATTGTGAGCGGATGGAACAGCACAAGCGCATCAAAGCGATTCAATAGCTCGGGCTTAAACTTCCCCTCAGCAATGACCCCATCAATGATATTTTTCTCAATACTCTCAAGGGGGAGCTGTTGTTTTACTGCTTCGCGAATATGCGCCGATCCTGCATTCGATGTGGCAATAAGGATAGTGTTTTGAGCATTCACCTTCTTCCCTCCCGCATCATGGAAAATTCCTTCATCAAAGACTTGAAGAAACAGGTCAAGGACTTTTGGATGTGTTTTTTCAAACTCATCAAGAAGCACAACACTATATGGATGTTCTCGTAATTGGTTTGACAGAAGACCCGCCCCAAGCCCAGGTGCCCCTATTAATCGCTCTAGTCCATCCTCTGCTTGAAATTCGCTCATGTCGAATCGCACCATGGCAGATTCTGCTCCAAAGAATACCCTCGCAAGTGCTTTTGCCGCTTCTGTCTTTCCAACACCAGTGGGGCCAAGAAAGAGAAATGTTCCGATGGGTTTATTCGGATTTCGTACCCCTGCCCTACTTCTCCGCAAGGCATCTGCAATAACCTTCAGTGCTTGCTCCTGCCCCACGACATGCATGTGCAGCTCTTCTTCGAGATGTTCGAGTTTTGCACGCTCTTCTTCGGAAATTGTTCCTACGGGAATTTGTGTCTTTGCTTGAATATGATTCATCACATCGTTATATCTCACCGTTGTGTCGCCTCGAGATGCAACGATTTGAGCAAGTTCCCCCATGAGCTCTAGCGCAGTATCAGGCATCACTGCGTCAACAAAATATCGTTGTGATCCTTGGCGGATCGCACGTACTGCTGGATACGTAAAAAGGATGTGGTACGTACGTTCAAGAGAAACGGCGTGGTCTTCAAGGATACGCGTGAGTGAAGTCTTTTCTGGTTCTGGAATCGTGATGACTTCGAACCGTGATCGGAGGGCACCGTTTTGTTCGAGAAGCGCGTGATACCTGCCCATATCTGCTGTGGCAATAAATCGAGCCTTCCCAGACGCAGCATATGGATCAAGAAGACTCACAATGTCAGATCCTAGCGTCTGAGAAGAGAGAAGAAATCCTGGGAGGTCATCAATGACAATAATCACGTGTTTAGCCCGGATGGCACTGTCAACCATCTTCATCAGGCGCATCTCAAATTCCTGCTTCGTTTTCATTTCAGAAAGAAGCCTCTTCCAATCAACGAGAAATAATCGTGCGGAAGAAAGAGACGAGTGCGTATAACCATTCCCAGCGTCATGAACAAAATCAATGACCACATCCATGAGCGATCCTCCTTCATTGCCAACAAGAAGAACATTTGGGTTTTCGCTTCGCGAGAGCGCAGACTCAATTTTTGCTATAGCGTCTGTCCCATACAAATTTCGAAATTCGATTTCCCCGTTTCGCACTGCCTTTGAGAGATCGGTGCTATATCGTTCGAGGCTATACGCAACCCCATACGACAGACTTTCTCCCACTCCATGACTTTTTCCGAGCGCGACACGTCCCCAATAACGCGACTTTCTTCTTGACTGTTTTAATCGTCGTTCAACCCATTCGCTAGCTGCTGAGAGATCTTCTGGGCGAATACCGTGCGCAAAAACAAATGACGCAAATGCTGTATCTCCCGCAAGAAGGACCATGGCGATATCCTTAAGAGTAAACACTGCTGAAATATTTTGGATCGTTCGAAAGTCGACAATCGTTCGAGGTGAAGCAATGTACGCAATAACGTCATCATCTGAAAGCCCGGCGCGTCGAGTAATTTCTCTTCCATGCGAGGAAGAAAGAAAACCGCGGAGGAGATCCCCTTCTTGCGTGTTGAAAAATATCTCATTGGTTTCGTAATTTGGCGTCGTGTATGGAGTTTTCACTCCGACCTCACCTCGCTCGAGAAGTGCCTCAACGTGATAGTAATACGACCGATGAAACCAGTTCAACATCTGAAATTTGAGCCAGCATGGAAGAAAGACTAGGAAAAGACCAAAAAACCGAAGATGAAGTCCATCCTGACTAAAAAATCCTACAAAAAGTTCTTTCAAAGAAAGAGACGATAGTTCTACCCCTAAAACAAAAGAGCGCAAAAAAAAGAACACGGTAAGGAAAAAAGCAAACAGTGTCAGTGCTCCAAAGATCGCACTGAGTGTCCCGCGTGTTTTGGGAGAAAGAATGCTATCGAGAACAAGCGCTGGGTGTGAGCGGTACTGCGCATTATGAAAAATATCTTTTTGGCTTTCCATAGTCTATGAAACAAAGAGCACCACACCCCAGACAAATGAAAGAATCACTAAAATGGGAAGGAAAAACCAGAAGAGTACAAACCCCAATCCCAGCACAACGGAAAACATCCAGAGCATAAGCGTGAGTGCGATAAATACAGAACGCGCGATCATTCCGACGATACGCATGATGATATTCACAAGGAGGTTTTGCGCATATTGCGAAGGGTCAGACACGAAACTCCCCTTACTTTCTTGAATGAGTTTAATCGGCGAAAGGAAGGTGCGTAAAAGTACTGAAAATGAAAAGACATTTCCTATGTACCACACGTAGTTGCTCCAAATTCCAAAAATATCTTGGAAAGCGCGCGTATAATGCCAACGAATGTAATAGAACCAGGCAGACATGACAGCCATACACACTGAGTATATCACGAGAAGAGTGTGATATTACTGGTAATACACCTTTGTGCCGAAGCGCAAATCGATCTTCTTCAGTGGTGCGATATCCCCTTTTTCGTTGAGTGCATCCCGTAGAGCTTCAAAACGTTTCATATCAGAAAGAATGTCTCGAGCTAAAGAAAACAAAAATTCTGTTCCCTCTTTTGTTCTCAACATAACGTCTGCATCATCAGTGACAGTAAAATCGCGAACTTGATATCCACGTTCCGAGAGTGCCTGTGAAAGCGTCGAGAGTCTGTCCATCGTTGTCTCATCCGCAATCATATATCCAATAGGATATATGTGCTCTCGGGGATATTGATCGTGAAAAATCGGTGCCGGTGTGGTTCGGTATACTGGAAAAGGTGGTTCGGTATACGCTGGTGCATTTGCATAAATTTTTCCTTCATCGTTGGCGAACCAACATGTTTGAGATACTGTCGTTGTGCTCTCACTTTGAGATGTTTCACACCAGAGCATTGCTGGAGCTTCCTCGGTAACAGCAACATGCAGCGTCCTTGAAAAGCGCCCAGCAATAGAAACCTCGTGAATATGCGGATCCAGCGCATAAATCGCAGCGGCAATCTCTTTGTGTGGCGCCAACAACGGAAGGTCTCGTCTCACAATGAGTGCTGCGGGTGTTTCAAACACTCGTTCGATGGCCCCCACGACAGACGATGAGCTAACCACACGATTCCCTTCAACACTGAGGAATTGGATTCTATTTGCGCTAAAATTTGATAAAAGCGCGATGACTCCGATCCCCATCACCACTAGGAGATACCCATGGGCGATTACCGTCGCAGTCGAATGCACAATGCGGTGAGTTTCTTCCCACCGCTGTAATCGTCTCCACACTTTCCCCACCCACACAACCATACAATACGATGTTAACCCCCAATCACAGTCTTTCCCATGAATGGAACGAGTGCTTCTGGCACTTTGATGGTCCCGTCTTCTTGCTGATAGTTTTCAATAATTGACACAAGGATGCGCGGTGTAGGAATTGCGGTTGAGTTCAGTGAATGCACAAAGCGCATACGATCCTCGGTATCACGATAACGAATATTGAGTCGTCGAGTTTGAAAATCGTGGAAGTATGACGCTGAACTAATCTCTCGGTATGTCCCTTCTCCTGGTACCCAAAGTTCGATGTCAAATTTTTTGACCTGCCCAAGACCAAGATCTCCTCCACAGTTGGCAACTGTGTGATACGGGATCTTTAAGAGCTCAATAAACTCTTCGGTATTGCGGTTCAGCTGCTCGTGAAGTTCGACAGAAGTTTGATGGTTTGCTTCACACAACGCAACCTGCTCCCACTTAAAAAATTCATGAACACGAATAAGCCCTCGTGTATCTTTCCCATGAGCACCAGCTTCGCGACGGAAACACGGAGAGAACGCAAGAAACTTCATTGGGAGTTTCTCTCGAGGAAGGACTTCATCCATATACATCCCCATCGTTCCAACTTCAGCAGTTCCCGCAAGATATTCATTATCTTGTGTGTGGTAAAGATCTTCTTCTCCCTGCGGAAGATAGCCACTTCCATAGAGGGTCTCTTTGCGAAGCAGGGATGGGACAAGCAGTGGTGTGAACCCTTTTGCGGTCCAATGCTTAATCGCAAGTTGCCACACGGCGTTCGCCAAGAGAACACCATCGCCTTTCAAAAAATACCCTCGAAATCCTGCGACTTTTGTCCCTCGCTCAAAATCAACCATGTCACGCGCGAGCATTAACTCAATGTGGTTCTTGGGTTGAAAAGTAAATTGCGTCGGTTCACCCCACTTCTTTACTTCTTTATTTTCAGCATCTGAATCGCCTTCTGGGACTGAAATATCTGGAACATTGGGGACAAGGAGCATGAGCCGTCGCCACTCTTCCATGACGGATTGGAGTTCAGTATCTTTGGAGGATAGCTGATCTTTAATTGATTTCATTTCGACAAGAACGTTCTCGCGTTCTTCTGGAGAAAGTGACCCAATTGTTTTGCTTACTTCATTTTGACGAGCACGAAGTTTTTCAACCTCCCCTGTCAGGGCAATACGTTTTTCTTCTGTTTCCAAAAGTGGGGCAAGGTCAAAGTTGATGCGTTTCTTTCGAGCGGCCTCTTTAATAAGGTCAGGGTTTTCCTTGATAAATTTTATATCCAGCATAGGATGCATCATATCATACGTCATGACTCAATCTACCCCAGAAGAAGCAGGTTTGTGGCCAATACGGGAGCTTCCAGTATCTCGCTTTCCCGCTCTTGAGCAGATACCTGATCCTCCACACACACTCTATGCAAGAGGAGAAATTGCCCTTGAAGGTCGCCACACTCTGACCGTTGTTGGGAGCAGAAGACATACGGCGTACGGCAAAGACGTTGTCCATATGCTTATTAACGGTCTTCGGAATACACCGATTACCATCGTTTCTGGACTTGCACTTGGAATTGATGGACTTGCGCATCAGGCAGCTATTGATGCGGGACTTCCCACTATCGCCGTTCCTGGTTCGGGACTCTCATGGGAGTGTGTGTACCCCAAACATCACACATCACTTGCAAAACACATTCTTGCCTCCGGAGGTGGGCTTTTGTCAGAGTTTTCTCCAGACACCCCTGCTGCACCATGGACGTTTCCTAAACGCAATCGCATTATGGCAGGTCTGTCTGATGCAGTACTTATTATTGAAGCGCAGGAGCAGTCAGGAACACTTATCACCGCCCGCCTCGCCATGGAATATAACCGCGATGTTCTTATTGTTCCCGGTGGTATCACTTCCCCATCTTCTCGTGGCCCTAATGGACTCTTGCGTGACGGAGCAATTCCGATTCTTTCGTCAACGGATATTCTTGATGTGTTTGGTGTTGCGCAGGAAGAAGTAGATAAGATTTCTGAGACTCAAGGAACTTTATCGGAACTTGAGAAAAAATTTCTTCATCTAGTTCGTGAGCCCACAGAGCGCGATGCACTCCTGACAACTCTTGGACTATCTCCAGAACAAGGAAATGTCGTAATCTTAGAATTGGAAATCAAAGGCCTTATACGAACATATGGTGGGCTTGTTATGCGAACATAGACACACATTGAGTTTGCCAAAAACACGCGTTCCGTGTTACCAATGAGTGCACCATGGCTATCAAGCAGTCGGAAAAAACTCTCGTGATTGTTGAATCACCGTCAAAAGCAAAGACGATCGAGAAGTATTTGGGCAAAGAATATCTTGTTCGGGCATCAGTGGGACATGTGCGCGATCTCCCAAAGTCAAATACAAAAGCGATTGATATCAAACACGGTTTTACTCCACACTACGAAATCTCTGCAGGAAAAGAGAAAGTTGTCCAGGATCTCAAGGCCCTCGCAAAGAAAGCAAAGGAAGTTATCCTTGCAACAGACCCCGACCGCGAAGGAGAGGCTATTGCCTGGCATTTGGTCACTCTTCTTGGGGTGCCTCATGCGAAACGCATTGTTTTTCACGAGATTACAGAAGAAGCCATTAAAGAAGCTATTGAGCATCCAAGAAAAGTTGATGACAACCTCAGGAAAGCCCAGGAGGCACGTCGTGTTCTTGATCGTCTTGTTGGATACGATCTTTCTGGACTTATTTGGCAAAAAGTTCGTTATGGTCTTTCTGCTGGCCGCGTTCAATCCCCTGCTCTACGCATTCTCATGGAACGAGAGAGAGAGGTACGTGCGTTTATTCCTGTGACTTTCTGGCGTATCTACGCGACACTTGAAACCCCCAACGGTGAGACAATAGAAATGCTGTCTGTCGAGGAACCAAAAGCAGAAGAGCGATGCAAGGCAATCATTGACGCAGGACGCACACTTCCTTGGACCGTTGTCAGCGTGGAAGAAACAGAAGCAAAACGATCACCACGCCCACCTTTTACAACATCAACGCTTCAACAAGCTGCAGCAACACGACTTTCCATGAGTCCTTCTCGAACAATGCAAACCGCACAGAAGCTGTATGAAGCTGGACTCATTACATACATGCGCACAGACTCAACGACACTGTCGCAGTCTGCGCTTGCTTCAATATTTGATACCATCCGAAAAAAATTTGGATCCGATCAAGTCGCTCCACGAACATATAAAACCCGCTCAAAAAACGCACAAGAAGCCCATGAGGCGATCCGTCCAACAGATGCGTCAAAGCTGAACGCTGGATACACCCCTGAGCAAAAACGTTTGTATAAACTCATTTGGCAACGCACAGTCGCATCTCAAATGGCAGACGCAAAAGTCATGCGAACAAAAGTCCTTGCTCGCATTGGAAAAGAGGAGGGCTTCCCTCTCTTCAGTGCAAACGGGAATCGTTTACTCTCCCCTGGTTGGCTTCAGGCTGATCCAGAAGCCCAAGGAGAAGATGTGATTCTTCCACTCGTAAAGGACGGAGCATCGCTTCGACTTGTTTCAATTAAAGACGAAAAGAAGGAGACCGAGCCCCCACCTCGCTACACTGAAGCTGGACTCGTGAAGGAACTTGAAAAGCGCGGCATCGGGCGCCCTTCGACGTATGCATCAATTATTAAAACAATTCAAGATCGAGGGTATGTCACCAAAGAAGGCAAAACCCTTATCCCAACAGACACCGGTGATGTTGTCAGTTCTTTCCTTGAAAAATACTTCCCTCTGTACGTTGGGGACTCGTTTACTGCAGAGATGGAGGAGCGGCTTGATGAAATTTCTCGTGGAGAACGTGCATACAGAGAAACTATGGAAGAGTTTTATACACCATTCCATGAAGAAGTGGCTTCCAAAGAAAACATAGAAAAAATCACAAACATGGGAGATGCGGATGCATCAATCACCTGTCCTTTGTGCAGCGGGCCCATGATTATCAAACTCTCACGTGGGGGGAAATTCCTTTCATGTAAAAACTTCCCTACATGTAGCGGAGCTCGGACCATTGAAGGAGTGGTCTTGGAAGGACCTAAGATGACGGGAGAAAAGTGCCCAAGTTGTGAAAAAGGTGACCTCATTGAACGTACTGGAAGAAATGGAAAATTTGTTGCCTGTGATCGCTATCCAAAGTGTAAATACATCAAAAATGATGCATCGACACAACTTCTGAATACAACTGGAGTAAAGTGCATCATGTGCGGAAAAGGAGAAATTGTCGCAAGACGTGGGCGTTTTGGTCCATTCTTTAGTTGTTCAAACTACCCTGAGTGCAAGTACATCATTAAATCAAAGCCTACAGGAAACATCTGTTCCTACATCCGAGAGAACGGTCAACCTTGTGGCAAACTCATGATGGAAGGCACGAAGACAATCCCTGAGAGATGTAGTGACCGGACCTGCCCAAATCACAACCCTCATAAACTCGAGAAGAAATAGCCGTCTGCTATCGCGTCGTGGACATGTTTGACAAGAGGTAGTGGGAAGTCTAGGCTTTCTCTTCAGACGCTCATTCAGAGAGAGCCTGGACGCATGACTCAAAAAAAGTCCGGACCGAAAGTCCAAGAGATGCAAGAATTTAAAAACTTGCAGAAGAAGTACCTTGAAGGAAAGAACAAGGAGGACAAGGAACGCCTTATCGCATTCATCGTCGGAAGAGCCGCACGCAATCGTAGCGACGCGTTCATCCTCCCCGTCTGCAAAATCCTCATCGAAGCACGGGACGCTGACGCATTTTACGTCGCATCGTTCATCCAGAACACGACGACACGAATCAGGCTGAGACGGTATCTCAAGCAACAGTTCGTCGAGAAGGACAAAGTGTTCCTTCCCCAGAAGGTGCAGTACCCTTCTTTGGCGCACGGTCACCCAGAGCCGCAACACAATACAGTATCCGGAGAACCCCAAGAGCAGACTCCTCCCCCCACCAAGAACGATGAGAGTGCACCGCAAAGAATATTCCGACGCCTCATCGAACGAGGGATGCTACTCTTCAAAAGATCGCCACCGCCCCGAGCCTAATCGCTCGGGGTTTTGTTTACACTTCGCGTTCTATTCGCTACTATGAATTTCATGAAAGAGCACGTGACCCCGCTTGAGGACATCTTGGTGACGATGGAAGATGCTCGTGAATCATCACGCGACCTCGTCTCGCGTGCGTACCACTATTCTGAGAAAGCCCACGCGACGCAACAGCGATATTCAGGGGCTCCGTACTTCGTCCATGTCAGCGCTTGCGCAAAAACACTTGCGACGCTCGGACTTGATGCACCAACAATAGCAGCGGGCCTCCTTCATGATGTCCTTGAAGACGCACAGGTTCCGCCAGAAACTATTGAAAAAGAGTTTGGCAAGGAAATACTATTCCTTGTTGATGGAGTCACAAAACTTGGGAAACTGAAATATCGGGGACTGGAGAGGCACGCAGAAAGCCTTCGCAAGCTCTTTATCTCTACAGCAAAGGACGTGCGTGTGATCCTCATCAAGCTTGCGGATCGGCTGCACAATATGTCAACACTTGCTTTCGTCCCCCCGGAAAAACGTCAGCGCATCGCACTCGAAACGCTCGAAATCTATGCTCCCCTCGCAAATCGCCTTTCGATGGGAAAACTGAAAGGATATCTCGAAGACTATGCTTTCCCCTACGCATATCCTAAAGAGTTCAAAGAAGTGGAAGCGCTCATCAAAGAACGATCAAAAGGGACAGAGAAAAAACTCATGAAAATGTATCGAACGCTTCAAAAAAAACTTGCAGAAGAAGGTATTGTTGGCGTCCGTGGCGAGTATCGAGTGAAGCGTACATACAGTCTCTTTCGCAAATTACAAAAATACGACATGGACCTCTCCAGAATCTATGACATTGCAGCGGTGCGCGTTATTGTTCCTTCTGTTGCTGACTGTTATCGCGCACTTGGGATTATTCACTCAGTGTGGCGACCTCTCCCAGGACGCATCAAGGACTATATCGCCTTCCCCCGCCCAAACGGGTATCAGTCCCTTCACACAACAGTATTCACGGGAGACGGAGATGTCGCAGAGATCCAAATCCGCACAGAAGAAATGAATCGTGAGGCAACTCTTGGAATTGCCGCACACTATAGCTATAAAGAATCTGGGAACCAGAATAAAACAAAAAAACCTCGTAAAGGAAAAGTTGATTGGGTGCATGAACTCCTTGAGTGGCACGAACACCTTGAATCAGGAGAGTTTCTAGATACGCTCAAGACAGATTTCTTCACAGACCGCGTATT